>DATCXQ010000023.1:0-2405 GCA_036565725.1 Blastocatellia bacterium | reverse complement strand
GGCCGCCGCTTCCTGTCCGTGGATGGCAGGCGCGCCGGGAGCATCCGGACTCTTCACATTCTCGTTGCCGGTTTCACGGCGCAGAGTGTTGCTTACGCACGCGGCCTTAGTGGCTGTCGAGGTGGCGTTCGTCGCGCTCGTGCCCTCATTGATATTTCCCATCGCCCTCCGACTGATTGGCGCCGACGTGTCTTTCGGGAGCACTGTGGTCCATGCGCTTTTGCTTACGCTCGGCGGGATGGTCTTCATATCACTCACTTTTTTGCTGACGGCTGTTTTCAACAGTCACAGTCAATTAAAAGCTATGGCGATCGGAATCGCCATTGTCAGCGCCTTGCGCTTCCCCTTTCGCCCACTTGAAGAATTTCCCTGGTGGAACGTTTATCACGTGATGTCAGGCGAGACCTATTTCCGCTACGGCAAAATCCCATGGCTTGGTTTACTCGCAAGCCTCGCTCTTTCGGCATTGATGATGCTCACCGCAGTGCGCATCTACGAACGGCGCGATTTCTGAATGGAGGTTTTATGCTCTGGAAAAAGGGGTGGTGGGAAACGCGCTGGCTGTTCCTGATCGGTCTGGTGGCGATATTTTTGGCGTACGGTCTGACATTTGGATGGGGCGAGTATGACGAGGCGCGGTGGGCGGCGCGTTTGCAGCGCAGCGCAAGTTTGAGTGAGAGCGAACGGCAGTCTTTGAACAACTATCAAGGTCAAACATGGGCGCTCTGGTTCAAATTTTTGCTCAGTTTCATTTGGGCCGATTTTGCCGTGATCATAGGGGCTGTCTGCTTGATGACCGCCTGCCCGTGGATACCTTCCCAAGGCGCCGCCGGATTATTTACGTTCTCCTTGCCGGTCAGCCGGCGCAAAGTTTTATTGTCGCAGGTGGCGGTTGGTTTCGGGGAGATATTTCTGGCCGCCCTTCTTCCGTCGCTCCTCTTGCCGATCATTGCGCGCTTCCACGGGCAATGGTTTTCGTGGAGCGACACCTTGATTTACACGCTGCTGATGTTATTCGGGGGCGCGATCTTCTTCTGTTTCGCGTTTCTGCTGACGGTGATTCTGGGCAACTACGTCGTGGCTTTTTTGTTGGCGGAGTCTGTCATCTTCGCGCTTTACTTGCCTTTTGCTGGATCCTTCGGAGCGCGCCCCTGGTGGAACATCCTCGGCGTGATGGCGGGTGAAAGCTACTTTTATCACGGACGGATTCCCTGGCTCGGTCTGTTGATCAGCCTGATTCTCTCGGCGGTCTTCATTTTTACCGCCATTCGCATATATGAGCGGCGCGATCTTTGACGCGCCGAAAGCATTAATAACGACAACCCGATCACGGTAGGAGGACGCTTTATGAAAAAGTCGGTTCTGATAGTAGTAGTGTGCGCGGCGTTCGGCCTTCAAGCTCTCGCGCAGGAGGTGGCGAAGGTTCCCAATAAGCTCAGGGCCGACGCGGCTGACGCTCGCCGGCAATCGTTCGACATCGTCTGGCGCACGGTGAAGGAGAAACATTTCGATCCGACATTCGGCGGTGTGGATTGGGACGCTGCGCGGCGCAAATACGAGCCCCGCCTCGCGAAGGTCAAAAAAGACGGCGAGCTTTACCTTCTGCTCAACGAGATGCTCGGAGAATTGCATCAATCGCACTTCGTCGTCATTCCTCCGGAAGCGATTCTCGAAGACGGTTCATGGAATCAACCCGGCGGGAATACGGGGCTGGACCTTCGGATTATTGACGGTCAGGTTCTGATCACGCGCGTCGCGCCCGATTCGGCGGCGGCGCGCGCAGGTTTGCGCCCGGGCTTCGCGGTCAAACGGATTGACGGGGCCGAAACCGCCAAAATGCAGAGGGAGATCATTGCGCAGATGAACATGAATCCGCTTATTCGCGATTGGTCGCCCGGATTGAAGTCTTTCTTAGTGGCGCGGAGGATACTCTATCGCGCCGGCGGCAATCCTGGCTCGACGGCGCGGTTGCAATACCTCGATGAGCGCGGCCTGGTTCGCGAAGCTGCGATTGAGCGCGAAAAGCCCTCCGGCGAATTGTCTCTGCGATTCGGCAACTTGCCGGCTGAGTTCATGGAGATTGAAGCGAAGCGGCTGCCAAGCGGCCCCGGCTACATTCGCTTCAACGCTTTTATGATGCCGGTGATGGATAAAGTCCGTTCGGCGCTGCGCGAATTTAAAGACGCGCAGGGGGTCATCTTCGACCTGCGTGGCAACGTCGGCGGGATTGGCGATCTGGTGATGGGGATTGTCGGGTTGATGGAGACACGACAAACATCGCTCGGCACATCGCGGAGGCGCTCAGATCAGTTGAAGCTTGCAGTCTTTCCGCAAGCGCAGCCCTACACAGGGCCGGTGGCGGTCTTGATTGATGGCGGGAGCGGCTCTGCCACCGAAATCTTCGC
>DATCXQ010000858.1:0-15430 GCA_036565725.1 Blastocatellia bacterium | reverse complement strand
AAGCCGGGCGACATCGCGGCTTACCTGGAATTGCACATCGAGCAGGGCGGCGTCCTCTATTCCGAGAAGATCTCGATCGGCGTGGTCGAAGGCATAGTCGGCATCAACTGGTGGGACGTGACGATCGAAGGCTTCGCCAATCATGCGGGCACGACGCCGATGAACCAGCGGCGCGACGCGCTGCTCGCGGCGGCCAAATACGTCGAGGCCGTCAACCGCGTTGTGACGAGCGTTCCGGGCCGCCAGGTCGGCACAGTCGGCAAGATTCAGGCCTTCCCCGGCGCTTACAACGTTATCCCGGGCAAAGTCACGACGAGTCTGGGGCTGCGCGATCTCGACGCGGCGAAGACGAAGATGCTTTTTGAGAAAATCCTGCTCGAGGTTCAACAGATCGAGAAGGCCACGGGGACGAAGTTTGAATTCAATCAGACCAACTCGACTCCTCCCGCGCCGACCGACGTCCGCGTCCGTCGCGTGATCGACGAGGCGGCCAAACAGCTCGGATTCACGACCAAGTTCATGCCTAGCGGCGCCGGCCACGACGCGCAGGAGATGGCGCATTTAGGCCCTGTCGGGATGATCTTCGTTCCGAGCGTTGACGGCATCAGCCACAGCCCCCGTGAGTTCTCACGCCCCGAAGACGTAACGAACGGAACAAACGCGTTACTGCACGCGCTGCTCAAACTCGACTCGATGAAACTCGACACCGGGCGTTAAAACGTCGGCCTAAGCTCAACCGGCGCTCCGCGACTAGGAATAAATCCGTTCGGTGAAACGCCATCGCCGCTTCGTGTTGAAATTTGGGTAAAGACAAGACTCGCGCCTACGGCGCGCCAATCGCCATGTAGCCCTGTTAACAGAAGAGTTGCGCGGCTTCGCCGCCGCGCCTATACTTACCAACCGGTCAGTCGTCTCACATTACTTAATATAAAACCAGAGGGGCAATCGTCTTGGGAAAACACTGGATCGACACCTTTTCGCGGCTTGTAGAACGGCTCGTGCCCGATGCGATCACGACCTCCGTCATCCTGTTGATTGGGGTTTCCATCATCTCGCTCTCGATCGGCAATTCCGTGACGGAGACCGTCGACGCCTACTACAAGGGTCTATGGATGCTGCTGGCCTTCACGATGCAGATGACGCTGATCCTGACGTTGAGTCTCATCCTGGCTTCGACGACAACCTTCAAAAAGGCGGTGCTGGCGGTTTCGCGCATTCCCCGAACCAAGGTCCAGGTGGTGGCTTTGGCAGTCTTGAGCGCCGCGTTCGTCTCTTATCTAAACTGGGGTCTGGGGCTGGCCCTCTACCCGATGATCGCAATTCATTTTTGCAGAGAAGCGGAGCGCAAAGGCATCAGCGTCGATTTCCTGTTTATGTTGGCGACGCTCGCCGGGGCCGGGGCGGTCTGGCAATTCGGTCTCTCCGCAAGCGCTCCGCTGCTCATGGCGACGCCGGGCCATTTCCTCCAGCAGACCACCGGAATTATGACGCTCGGTTCCACGATCTGGTCTCCGGCCTCGATCATCCTTGTCATTGGCTTTACCCTCGCCGTGATCGTCGCGGGCTGTCTATTCATGCCGAAAAAGATCCGGCCTATTTCCGAATTCCCGGAGTCCAACAAATTGGATGAACCGGCCAAAGCCTCTGATGAAGCGTCGCCGGAGAAGTCCCTGGTCGTTCTCAGCTTCGCACAGCGGCTGGAGCGGAGTTCCATTGTCGTGGCGGCGCTGTGCTTCGCGCTGATCTGCTGGCTCTACTATCATTTCTTTACGAAAAAGCTGAGCCTCGACATCAACTCGGTCAACACGATCATCCTGCTCCTGGGTTTGCTGCTCCACCGGACCGTGGCGCGATTCACGACCGCGCTCCGGGAAGCGATCGTGTCGAGTTGGCCGATTGTGGTGATGTATCACCTCTACGCCGGCGTGGCCGGTCTGATCCAATACACTTCGGTCGGCAAATTCCTGGCCGAATTGGCCGACCCCGTCATGACTAAATACTCATTTCCTTTGCTGACGGTTCTGATCAGCACGGTAGTCGCGGTCTTCATTCCGACCAGCGGCGGGCAATGGCTGATTCAGGGCTTTGTGACCGTGAGGGCGGCGGAAGCCGTCGGCGTGACCGCACAGCGAGGGTTGCTGGCCCTGAGCGTCGGCGACCACATGGGCAACCTGATCTCTCCGTTCTGGGCCGTGGTGGGGGCGGGAATCGCCCGCGTGGATTTCAGGTCGCTTTTCGGCTACCGCCTGATATTTGCGGCCATCTGGTTCGCGCTCGGCGTGGTGGCCTTCACATTCCTTCCCTGCTAAGCGCCGACGGAAAAATAAATAACGAATCAATAGAACGCGGATGACGCGGATAGAGCGGATCATCGCGGACAAAACCCAAAAAGATCGGCGTCAATCCGCTATATCCGCGTCATCCGCGTTCTATTAATCCGTACACCGATGCGAAAACCGCTGTGAAGAGGAGCAGATCATGAACGATGGACAGAACATACTCTCCGGATTGCGAGTGATCGATTGCGGGGCTTACATCGCAGGGCCGGCCGCCGCGACCATTATGTCCGACTTCGGCGCGGAGGTGATCAAGATCGAGCGCCCGCCGCACGGCGACCCGTATCGCCGCCTCTCTTTTCTCCCGGGCATGCCGATCTCGGAGCATAACTACTGTTGGATGGTCGACTCGCGCAACAAAAAGAGCCTCGCGCTCGACCTGCGGGACGAGGCCGGGCGCGAGGCTCTGCGCCGCCTGGTCGCCACCGCCGACGTCTTCATCACCAACTATCCCCCCGAGATCGCCGAGAGGTTTCAGGTCAGCTACGAAGAATTCGCCGAGATCAATCCGCGCCTGATCTTCGCGCACATCACCGGCTACGGCGAGGAGGGCGACGACGTCAACCAGCCGGGCTACGACACGACGGCGTATTGGGCGCGCTCGGGTTTGACCGGCCTGATCTTCGATCTGACGACGCAAACCGGCTCGACGCCCAGCGGGTCGGGCGATCATCCGGTCGCGCTGGCGCTGTTCGGCTCGATCATGCTGGCGCTTTACCGACGCCAGATGACCGGGCGCGGCGCAAAGGTCACGACTTCTCTGATGGCGACCGGCGCCTGGAGCAATAGTTGTATGTTACAGGCCGCGATGGTCGGGGCGACGTTCCAGCTCCGGCGACCGCGCCACATCGCGCTCAATCCTCTGGTCAATCAATACCAGACGCGCGACTCTCGGCGGTTTATGTTCTGCTGCATCGACACGGCCAACGATTGGGGACGGGTTTGCCGCGCGATCGGACGTCCGGAGCTGATCGATGATCCGCGCTTTGCCACAGCCGAGGCCCGTTCACAGAACAGCGAAGAGGTGGTGGCTCTGCTCGATGAGGCGATCGGCGGCAGAGATATGGCCGAGTGGGAACCGCTCTTCCGCCAGCAGGGCGTGGTTTGGGGCCCGATCCCAACGATGGGGCAAGTGGCCGCTGATCCGCAGATGGCGGCTAACGGCGTCTTCGCCGAGTTCGATCACCCGCGACTCGGCGCCGTCCATACAGTCAACAGCCCGCTCAACGTGCAAGGCGTGATGAAGGAGAAACCCGTAATAGCGCCGGAAGTCGGCGAACATTCGCGAGAAATTCTGCGCTCGCTCGGATACGGAGACGAGGCTATCGAAGAGATGATCTTGCGTGGTTGCGTGACAGCCCCTGGCGCCGGGTCATTGTGATATCACGAATGATTCCTGGCGCGTCAAGAGCTTTTGCGTTGTCCTGTCTCTGGCTTCGATGATCGCCACATATTTGCCGGCTGGAAGCCCGGCAAGCTTGACGTATTTCGCAAACGTCAGATGAGGCGACGGCGTCGCTACGGTCTCCGTCAACACGTAGTCGATCGGCGTGGTCGCCGATTGACCGTCTTTCATAAGCTTCAAGGTCACCCAGACCATCGGCTTGCCCGTTTCCGCTTTGGCGGCGGCGTTGTACAATTCGAATAAGACAACCAGGTTGTCCGTTGGGCGAAACTCGCGGCTGGGAGTTGGGCGAATCCGGACACCGCCTTGGCTAAACACATCGATTGTTTCGGCGGCTTCGGGCGTCTTTTTGACCGGTTCGACAAAACGGCTCAGCGTCACCCCGCTCATCGAGAATTCGGAATTCAAAGTGGGCAATACAAGTTCTCTCCTTTTCGCGGCGATCTTTCCCGACAGCTTATCTCTGAAGATGATCTCGACGTTATAAGCGCCCGGAAGGAGCTCCATATCCTGCCGGAAGAAGATGTTATTCTGGTGAATGGATTCGTACTGTTCAGCAGTCAGTGGAATGTTAAACCCTCCTCCAAGCCGGGCGACAATTTTCCCCGGCGCTTCCCGGATCACTCCGATCATATCGAATTGGACAACCTGCTTATCGCCTTTGCGGTCGAACTTCACCGCGTCCGGCGGGACTTCGAGAGATAGCGGAACTATGTAGCTCTCCCCTTTGAATCTGAACGGGCACAATTCGACGAACAATGGCAGGGCCGGATTGGCCTCAGCGGAAGCCACATTGGCGAGCAGCTTTTTATCCTCCGGTGAAAGGAAGACGACTTCACCCGGAGGTTTGGCGTAATATCCGGAGCGCGAAACCACTTGCATGTCTGGGCGGCGAACCTCCACCTTCAGCTTGCGGTAGCCGCCGTCAAAGTTCTCGTTGGCGCTGTAAAAGGCGAGCGTGTAGCGGGAGCGGATCTCTTGATCTATGCGATTCAACCCTTTGGACGGGTCGTTGGCGCCCTTGATGAACTCCCCACCGGTGTCGCCTGAAATCCGATACAGAATATCAAACTCGCGGTTCTGGCCTTCGTGCCGCACGTTATCGAAAACGTTCTCACCGCCTACGGCGCGGATGCGGGACTCTTGGCTAGCCAGGCCGGAGACGCCGGCAAGCGGCGCGGACGGGACAGGAGACGTGGACAGCGGAGATCCTGTCCTGAGGCCGGCGGAGTCTATGATATAGATTGCGACGTTCGACTGATTGGCGAAGTCAATCACGCTCTGCGCCTGCCAATCGAGCGTGCTGGGGATAATGAATCCTTGCGAGAAAAGCACTATTGTTTTTTTGCCCTTAAATCCACGCTGCGACGAGCAGATCGCCGCGAGCGCGGCCAAAACCGGTCGCGCCTGTTGCAGGCTCAATTGCGAGCGCAACAGTGTGAATTGTTCCAGCGCCCGATTCGCTATCATCGCCTCAATTCTATTCGAGCCCTGGGCCGCCGCATCCGCCCCCGCCGATATTGCTGGCGCCCCGTCCGCTCCCAATCTATCCAGCTTGGCCCTGGTCTCCGCTATTCCATCCGCCAGTTGACCGCGTTCGAGGTTCTTATTCGAGGCGGGGAAATTGACGCCCTTCTCGACGGCCGCAATGAGCTTCGCTTTGTCCCGCGTGAACGGTTGCAGGAGTTGTAAATCGTTCGCTATGCCGAACACCGCCACCGTGTCGGCGCCGGTTATGCGCTCCCGAAGATATTTGAGAATCCCTTCCTGGGCTTGTTTGGAGTTGGCCGGGTCGGTAGTCGCCCCATCCAGCACGAGAGAAATTATATTTGCCGGCTCATTGTCTAATGCGGTCGGCGGCGCCGGGTCAACGCCCTTCTGCGGCGCCGCGCCATCGCCGCCCCCGAGCGCCGGCGAGAAAAATTCGACTTTCTGCGCCACGCCCTCCTCAAAGACGCTGAAATCCTCGGCCCTCAGGTCCGTGACGTACTTCCCTTTTTTATCCTTCACGATCACGTCCAGAGTGATCAGGCGCGTTTCCAGCCTGACCGTTTCGTCCTGCTTCTTTTGCGTCTCCTTATTGCCTTGCGATTGAGTCGCCGTCATCTGTAAGAAGACCCCGGTCATGACTAAAAGGCAGGTGAGCGACCGTCTGGACAAGCCCGGCAGCGAAGTTTTGAAGAAAGGTCTTTGCGATATCATTCTGCGCCTCCTTGGAACATCCTGGGAGCGCAGGCATCCTTGCCTGCCTGTTTCGATCAGTCAGATTTTCCCGGAAACCCGCAGGCAGGGATGCCTGCGCTCCCAGGAACATTCTAACGACCTGTTGTCGGGGCGATTTTTCGGGTCTCTTTTTGTTCGACGAGCCCCTGGCCTTCTTTGGCCGTCAGGAATTTGTTCGCATTCACGTTCGTTATCTTGTCGACCACGCCGCTCGGCCAGCGGATTTCGATGAGGTCTATTTTCGCGCGCTTCTCCAGGCCGAAATGCAGCCGCATGTCGCTCTGCGACATATAACTCCCGCCGCTCCGAGCTTCGTCAATCTGCGTCAAATCCCCGGAGACGACCTTGACCTTCGCCCCGATGCCGTCACGATTACTCTTCACGCCGACGAGCCGGACCAGGATGAAATTGTTCGCGTTACCGCCATCGTTTCTCAACAGTTGTGGCGGGCCGTCCAGGTCGGCTATTACCAGGTCGACGTCGCCGTCATTATCCATATCCGCGAAGGCGACCCCACGACTCACTCGCTCCTGCATCAATGGCGCCCCGAGCTGCGCGGCGACTTCCGAAAAAGTCCCGTTGCGGTTGTTGTGATGCAGCAGCTTGCGCTGGCGATAATTTTGCAACTGGGGGTAGACGTGCCCGTTGGCGACGAACAGGTCGTCCCATCCGTCGTTGTCGTAATCGAAGAATTTAGTCCCCCAGCCGACGTAAGGCATGCTCACGCGGGCGACGTCAGCCTTATACGAAACGTCCGTGAAAGTATTTCGCCCGTCGTTGTGATAGAGCGTGTTGTATTCGTCCGCGAAGTTGGTCACGAAAAGGTCGAACCGCCCGTCGTGATCGTAATCCCCGGCGTCCACCCCCATGCTTCCCTGTTCGACGCCGTCCTGGCTCAGCGCCGTGCCCGAGAGGAAGCCGAGCTCTTTGAATGTGCCGTCTCCGTTATTGTGGTAAAAGAGATTCGGGGTCGAGTCGTTGGCCACGTAAATGTCAATCCGGCCGTCGTCATCGAAGTCGCTGCAAACCACGGTCATTCCAAAATAGCCGTTAGGATCGGTGACGCCGGCCTTTTTCGAGACCTCGGTGAATGTCCCGTCGCCGTTATTGTGGAAAAGCGAATCGCCCGAGCCTCGCATCCCTCTGGGGCCGCACTGCACGGCGATTCCCTTGTACTGGCACGTCTTGTCCTTGCCGAACTCCGGCAGGTTATTGAGGTCGTAGTCAACATAGTTGGGGACGAAGAGGTCCAGCCAGCCGTCGTGGTCGTAATCGACGAACGCAGCGCCTGTAGACCATCGCGGGTCACTCACGCCGGCGGTCTGGGTGACGTCCGTGAAGGTCCCGTCGCCGTTATTTTTGAAGAGATGGTCCTTACCAAGACCTGTCACATAGAGGTCGCCGAACCCGTCATTGTTATAATCCCCGACCGCCGCCCCCATCCCCCAGCCGACGTCTCCGACACCGGCCTTGTCCGTGACGTCGGTAAATGAGCCGTCCCCGTTGCTGCGGTAGAGCTGGCTCCTGGTCTTTCCGCCCGACTTCATCAAGTCAATGTTCAGAGAGTTGACGAAGTAAATGTCCAGATGACCGTCGTTGTCGTAATCGAAGACGGCCAGCCCGCCGCTCATAGACTCGACGAGATACTTCTTTTCAGGCGCCGAGACGTGCTTGAAGGTAATGCCTGATTGCGCCGTAACATCCGTGAAGCGAATCGCCGCGGGCTGGCCGCCTGTCGTCGTAATAGAGAACGCCAACAACAGCAACAGAGACACAGAGACACAGAGGCGGACGGACAGGGGGACAAGGAGAGGGGTAGACAAGAAGAATTTTCTACCCCTCTCCTTGTCCCCTTGTCCTCTTGTCTGCATGTCTCTCCGTCTCTGTGGCTCTGTGGCTCTGTGGCAAAGCTTGTATCTCATATCACTGGTTTGGTTGGCCGCGCTCTTTCGCTTTGATGCGGTCGGAGATTTCGATCTGGCTTTCGCCCTCCGCCTTCCGTCCGGCGGCGAGGTAGGCCCGGCCCAATTGATAATGAACATATGCGGCGTCAGGTTTGAGTTTCGCTGCCGTTTCAAGCCTTTCCACCGCTTCCCTGACATTACCCTGCAAAAGCAAGGTCTTGCCCAGCTCATAATGCGCCTCGGCGTAATCGGGCCGGAGTCGAAGGACCTCTCGCATGAGCTTGATCCCCCGCTCGCTTTGCTGATCCGCCAGCAGGACAAAGCCGAGATGGTACTTGGCCTGAATGTCGTTCGGGTTGACGGCCAATTCGCTTTCGAAAGCCCGCGCCGCTTCGTCGTGCTTCCCCAGGCTCAGATAGACCATGCCGGAGTAAAAATGCGCCAGTCTGGTCTTGTCGTCCAGCGCCAATGCCGCCTTCAACTCTTCGAGCGCCTTGGCCGTCTCGCCCTGGTCGTAGTAAACCTGTCCGAGCAGGATATGAAGCTGCGGGCTGCTGCCGTGCAACGTCGCCAACCGCTGAATGAATTGATTCGCCTCCTCCCGCTTATTTTGTTTGATGAGAGAGATGGCGAGCATGTAATAAAGACCGGCGTCATTCGTCTTGACCGAGACCACTTCGGCCAACAATGCGGACGCTTTCGGGTAGTCGTCCGCCATGAAGTGGCTTGAGCCAAGTAACTGTTTGGTAGGAAGACTGTCAGGCTTAATCTTCAGTTCGATCTCCAGCGGAGGGATGGCCTGTTGATACAACTCGGCCTTGTAACAGGCCAGGCCCCAGTTGAAGTGAATCTCTTCCTGTTGCGGATTCCACCTGGCGGCAAGGGCGAACTGCTCAGCCGCCCCGCGAAAGTCCTGCCGCCCGGCCCGCAGAATGCCGATGTTATTGTGGGCGCTGGCGACCACTTTCGTGTAGTAATCCTCGCCGCTTTTCAACTCTCGGGCGGCCTTTTCATCCGTCGTACCCGGTTCCGCCACGACGCTCACGGATGAAGCCGCCTCCAGGAGTTTGCCGCTCTGCTCGCCCAGACTGGCGTGGTTAAAGTAAGCGGCTACCTTTACTTGCTCTTTCCTCAGACCTTCGGCCTTCAACTCCGCCGACAGTTTCAACTCTTTCTCGGCCTCTTCCATCCGCCCGGTTTTGAGCAGGGCTTGACCTAGCTGGTAATGCGCCCTGGCGACCTGATAATCGTTGTGGCTCACGGAAGTGGTAAGGGCGACGCTCTTTCTGAGCGTTTCAATAACCTTGTCGGGCTTCTCCGCGGTCTGGTACGCCTGACCGAGATAAAAGTAAGGGTCAGGGTTGTCGGGCTGAAGCCGGGAGGCATTTTCCAGCAAACTGATCGCCGGTTCCAGCCGCCTCTCCATCAATTGAATGATTCCGAGATAATAATTGGCGAAGTAATCGTCCGGGTTCGAAACCAACACGATCCCGAATTCTTCGGCAGCCTCATTGAGCCTGGAGGTTCCGTCTTTCTGAAGGTAAGTCAGGCCCAGGTAATAATGGGCGGGGAAGAATTTGGGATCGAGCGCGACGGCTTTTTTGAACTCTTCTATCGCCTCAGCAAAAAAACCCGTATCCCGGTAAGCCCGTCCGAAGATAATGCGCAGTTGCGGACGATTGCCGAGTTGTCGGAGCATCAGGCTGTAGATCTGCTTCGCCGGGGCGATTTGTCGCTGTTTGAGGCGCGCCAGCCCCAGCGTATATGCGGCGTCGTAATCCTTCGGCGCGAGTTTCAATGCAGTTTCAAGCTCAGCCGCGGCCTTGGCGAACTCTCCGCGCATGAAGTGTGTCTTCCCCAGCATGTGGCGCGCGCCAGCGCTTCTGGGATTACGGGCAAGCGCCCTGTTCAGCGGTTCGGCGGCTTGTTCATACTGCCCCGCCTTGAAGTAGGCGACCGCCAAATCTACGAGCGCTTCAGGAGCCTCGGGTTGGTAAAGAACTGCGGCTTCAAGCGCCGTTACGGCCTTCTCGTAAGCCTTTTGCGCCAGGTATATCTTCCCAAGTTTGCCGTAGCCTTCCGCAAGAATGGCTGCGAATTCAGCCTCCGCCGCTGTGAGATTGCCGGCGCGTTTATGCGCTTCCGCCGCTTCGTAATGCCGTTTGATTGTGTCCTGGGGGAAAGATAGGGCTGCCAGCGGAAACACAAGAAGAAGGAAGACAGGGCGTAAACACATAATGATCCCGGCTTACCGAATCAACGCCGCGAGCGGTGGCGAGCCTGGCTCTCGTAGAGGGCTATTTACAAGAGCCAGGCTTGCCACCGCTCGCGGCGTTGAATAGTGGCGCGGACTTTAAGTCTGCGCCTGCATCATATTCTCGCGCCGCGCAGACTAAAGTCCGCGCCACTATTTCAGATCTTCAATGTGACAATCAGCAACTGGCCCCTAACAGAAACCAAGACGGAGGGCTGAGTAATCACAGCCCTCCGTCTTTGAAATCGGCCTGATTGGACTACATCAGAAAGTTAACTTCAAGCCGAACTGGATCTCCCGAGGTCCCCGGTTTCCGGTAAGTAAACCGAAATTCGAGGCGGCTGCTCCACAACTGCTTATTTTCCCATCCGATCTTACACCCTTTCCATTACACGGGTCCCCATTCGGGACAAGTGGGTCGGCGGTGTTATTAAAGCTCAGGCCACCGTTAACTCCGGTAAAGTTCACGTGGTTAAAGGCGTTGAACATCTCGGCCCGGAACTGGATGCCAAAGCGCTCTCGCACTCTCCAGTTCTTGTTGATGGAGAAGTCGACGCTGGCGATGCCGGGGCTACGGATCGCGCCACGACCCAGAGAGCCAAATTGTCCGACGCCTGGTAAAGCGAACGCCGCAGGGTTCAGGTACTGCAACGGGTTACCCGTATCGAGGAAAATGGGAACCCCCGGCACGAGGTTGGGACGTTGAGATCCGGCGCCGGCCAGACCGGCGGTGTTTGCCCCGCTCTGTATGTCGATCGGGGTGCCGTCCAGAAGAGAGAGAATGCCGTTGAGTTGCCAATCCCCCAGGATAGCGCTCCCTACTGGGCCCAGGCCTTTGAACGAAGGCAACTCATACACAGAGTTGGTTACGAACATCTGCCGGCGGTCGAGGTCCGCATCGCCACGGTCCAGATCATAGTTGAACGGGTCGGTCGTGGCGGTGGTGAATGACTGCAGCGGAACGTTCGTAATCGCATGGCTCCAACTGTAAGAGGCCTGGAACGACAGCCGTCTGGAGAAACGACGGTTCACAAAAAGCTGGAACGCATTGTAAGACGAATTGCCGGTCGCCTCGCTTCCTATAATGCGACCGAGGCCTGGTCGAACGCGGTTGGGGTTAAGCAGATCGGCGCCGACGCCGTTCGGATTAAACCGGGCGGCTTGAGCGATCTGCTGTCTGGCGCTCGGGAGGATGTCATTATATTCCACGCCGCGCCGCCAGATGTGCCTTCCCTGGTTCCCTATGTACGAGGCTTCCACCACGGTGTCCTTAAAAAGCTCGTGAGAGACAGTGAGGTTATACTGCCAGCTCTCGGGTGGGCGGAAGTCAGTGCTGACCGCTTGGAACGTGGAATTTATATTTGCTCCCGCGACCGCATTCTTCAACCCTGGGTCGATCGTATCCAGGCTGCGGCAGGGTGACGAACACGTCGCCAGGCTGAGTTTATCGCCTTGACCACCGCTATCGACACTTACGGTCCAGGGAGGGTTACTCGACATGCGGAGCAGGTCTTCGATGACCTGCGAACGGCTCATGTAGCGCCCGACCCCCAGGCGGAGCGCGGTTTTGCCGTCGCCGAAGAGATCCCAGGCGATGCCTATGCGCGGCTGGAAGCCATTGTTATAGGAATTGACCAGAGACCGTGGCAGTCCGGCCTGCTCGGCCTGATCGGCCCGCACCAGACCGCTCAACAGATTCCTGCCGTCAAAGCGGTCCAGGATATAGTTACTGATGCGATTATTCTGCGAATAGGGCTGAGAATATCTCGACCATCGCAGACCATAACTGAGAGTGACTCTCGGCTTGATCTTCCAGGTGTCGTTCCCATAGAACTCCAGGTCGCGCCAGCGGCCCAGCGTAACCTCCTGATGGTCTTTTTCAGTGTATTGACCCACCGGTAGGCCTGAGAGCAGGAGTTCGGAGATCAGGTTTTTGGTTCGCGTGTTATTCGAAAAAATGGTGTAGAGTCCGCTGCCACCGTCGAACTTCTCGTTTTTGAGGTTATGGCTGAAGAGCGCTCCGAACTTGAGGCTGTGAGCGCCCGCAAGCTTCGAGAAATCATCTCTAAAGACATAGAGGTCCTGTTTATTTTCCCAGGGCGCCTGGTGCCACAGGGTTGGATATCCATCCGTTCCGAAGCCTATGGTCGGAAGGCCCGTGCCCTCTACGCGGGGGAAGACCGTCGGAATCTTGGAGGCGAGCTCCTGATTGAACGCGTCGCCATTCGAGTTCGTGGTCACCAGTATCTCGTTGCCCGCCGCAGAGAACTGGAACTCGTTGATGGTGGACGGAGTAATGGTGTTCGTCAGTTTGACGGCGAAACTCTTGCTGGGCTGGTTCCAATCCGAACTCAAGGTCGGGAAGGGAGTATTCCCCCAGAAATTGCCCGCCGCGTTATCGCGATCCCAGGCCTCGTTGATATAGCGAACCATCAGGTTCATCTTGCTGTTGATGACCACGTCACCGCGAATGAGGTCCTGCCGGGTATTCACGGGCTCCAGCGTCGATGTGATCCAATTGGTTCCGGTCGGATCCGACGGATTATTGGGAAGAGGGAAAATCTTCATCAGGGCCAGGCCGGCGGGACTGAGCCGGTTGGCCGGGATAATGTCGCCGGGAAAAGGCAGGCCGGTAAATGGATCTATCGGTCTGGCCGCCGTGCGAATGGGGCCGCTGAAATTTCCGGCCCGTTCCTGGGCGGTTGGGACCTTGGAGCTCAGCACTGTGCCGCGCCCCTCGCGACGCCACTCCTCCGACCAGAAGAAGAAGATCCGGTCTTTCTTGATCGGCCCGTTGAAGTTGAAGCCGAAGTTGTTATAGCGCAGCTTTTGCTTGGGCTGGCCCGCCGAATTGAGGAAGAAATCGGTCGAATTGAGCGCGTCATTGCGGAGGAATTCAAAGGCAGCGCCGTGGAACTGATTACTGCCCCCTTTGGTAATCAGGTTGATGACGGCGCCCTGCGCCTGGCCGAATTCCGCGCTGAAGCTGTTGCGTTCGACGCGGAACTCCTGAATGGAGTCAATGGACGGGAAAACCAGCAACGTGGCGTTCGACCCCACGTCCATATTATTAACGCCGTCAACCGTCCACAGATTAGCGTTCGACTGATTTCCGTTGACCGCCATGTCCACGTGAGAATCAAGCCCGGTGCCGCGAGTGGCGAACCCGCCGCCGTTTGCCGGAGAAACGCCGGGAATCATCGTCACCAGCGCGGCGTAGTTGCGCCCGTTCAACGGCAATTGCGTCACCTGCTTCTCCGAAACGAGGCTGCTTACGTCGCCGCCGGTCGTGGGCACCTGCGGGGTTTCGCCGGTCACTATGATTGTTTCACTCACGGCGCCGACCTCAACAACCAGTGTGATTGCCAGATCCTCGCTCACGTGCAGCTCTATTTTCTCATTTACCGTCTTCTTAAATCCTTGCGGGGTTGTACTCACCGTGTAAACGCCGGCAGGTAAGCTGAGAACCGAAAAGAATCCGTTCTGATCCGTGGAGACGTTTCGTGAGAGCCCAGTCCGCTCCTCCTTAACAGCTATTGGGGCATTGGGAATGGCGGAGCCTTTTTGATCCCGCACCGTCCCGCTGATGCTACCCACAGTGCTCGTTTGGGCCTGAACTACAACGGCCACATTCAATATCAGAAGAAAAACTCCAACCAAATAGGGTACATTGCTCATT
This sequence comes from Blastocatellia bacterium, assembly GCA_036565725.1. Lineage (GTDB taxonomy): Bacteria > Acidobacteriota > Blastocatellia > RBC074 > RBC074 > JAJVID01. The sequence continues at coordinate 1,629 of DATCXQ010000858.1, read as the reverse complement.
GTAGGAGTCTTTCTCGTCCCTAATACAAACATATGCTTGCTCCTTTCGTGATTGTTTCTAAGAGACAAAAGACAAGGGTCAGTCCAGCAAGCTGCGAATTTCTAGTGGGCAGTTGATTAGAAATCGAGACACTCTGTGAGGCGTCTTTATTATGAGGAGGCGTTGATCCTTACCAATCAAAACTATTGCGTGGCTTTGATCGTCGTTCCGGCCACAATGCCCAACCAAACAGAAAAAATGGGATACAAAAAAAATGAACAACTCCATTCCTTTGTCTAACAATTTTCTGTCTGGTTGCCGAGACGACGCTGATCGTCGCCTTCCAGTGACGTATTAGACTTCAAACAGGAAAAATACAAGGTATTTACTGTAATAAAACAGGATATTTACTGTTAAGTAACCTGTTAACAGGCGATTCTGATAACTGCTAACGGTGTGTCAGGCTGAGAGCATATGCGTCGATTGCGTCAGCGCGACCGGCGGATGACTCAAATGCAACCGGCGGACTCGCGCACTCCAAAATAGTCGCTGAAGATCTCTTATCCGCGCTTCTCCAATTCCTCCCAGAAAGGTATAACCAGCTCGTCTTTCTTCCATTGCTCGAGGGCAAATGGCGCGGCAAGTTTGAAGAGATCGCTGTAGGTGTAATCCTTCCCCGGCTGTGCGCCAGCGCGCCTGAAAGCCTCTTCGATGCTTTCGGCGACTGTGAAGAGAAAATCATCGAGGTAGTTGAAATTGCGTTTCTCATGTGGCGCCATGAGCTTCTTAGTTTTAACTTCGCGTACGTCTGCCATTTTCACCCCTCCGAAAATCGGTTTGTAGTCCCGCCTTCAGGCGGAAGCGTTTAGTATCGCGAAATGGATATACCTCTGACGCTTACGCCTGAAGGCGGGACTACAAACTATCCAGCAAATTCGATTCCATATGGTCGAGGTCATTGCACGCCTTTGAAGGGAGATAAGGCGAGTGAGATTCTCAAGGTTTACCGGCGGGCAGGCCGATGCGTTTGAGCAATTCAGTAAAGCGGGAGTCGGCGCGCAATTCGTCGTAGATCGGATCAGCGTACAGATAGATCACCTCGGCGGCTCGGTCGTCAACGGCCTGGCTCAGGAATGCCAGCGCAGTATCGCGGGCCCCTAACGCCAGATGAATCCAGGCCGCGCCGTATACGCCTCCCTCATTCTCCCGCAATGCGGCCAGCAATTGCCTGGCTTCAGTCTGACGACCGGATTTGGCGTATGCCTGTCCCAATCGTCCGGACACGGCTGCGTTTTCGCCTCCCAGCGCCCGCGCCCTGGCTAGCAGCTGCAGAGCCTCGGCCAGCCCCCCTTGCGCCAGATAAGCCTGCCCGGTGTTCAAATACGCCAGATAAAAATTGGGCCAGCGGTTGATCAGCTTCTGCCCGGCGGAGACGGCTTGCGAGTAATCGCGCGCCAGGTAAGCCAGCCAGCTTTCCGCCGCCGCCAGAACCGGCGAATCGGAATCGAGTTGTAAAGCATGTTTTATCTCGGCGCGCGCTTCGTTCACGCGTCCCTGCGCCGCCCAGACCAGCGCGCGGTAGTGGTAAACGTCGGGCAGATTGGCGTTGAGCTTTTCGGCCAGCGCCAGTTCACGCTCGGCCCCCGCCCA
>DATCXQ010000856.1:0-13534 GCA_036565725.1 Blastocatellia bacterium | reverse complement strand
CCCTTGCCCTGGCTCTCGTTCCAAACCAGTTTGCGCACGTCCAGGCCCGCGTCACTCAGCGTTTTACTCAATCGTTCAAGTTGCTGCCGCACTTCATGAATGCGCGGAGCGTCCGCGTCGAAGGCGATCACGATTTGTCGCACCTCCGGCATTTGTTCTCGCAACCGCCGGCCAAAATCCTCCTGGAAGTTACTGACTCCCGCGAGTGCGATCAGGCAATGCTGATTGCCCAACAAGTGCGCCGCGGTGTCCCCTTTGAGCGCCCCTTCAGTAAGAATCGCCTGCCCGCTTTCCCTCGCCCGCTCCGGATTGCGGAAATGTATGGGCGCGCCACTCGAAGCGCCTTCTTCTTTGCTGGAGCTCGATAGCCAGATGTAGCGCGGCTCGTCGTTCTTGACCTTGGCCCGGCGAACCTGAAAACCTTCGATCCGCCCTTGAAGGTCGCGCACGGGAATGAGAAAGCCCTGGTGGAAAGAGTGCTCAATACCGTCTTTCCCCCGCCAGGCGCCGATGTTAAGCCGCCACTTTCCCTCGTCCTTGTAGAATCCAGGTATACCGCTTAGATCCTGATCCTTGAAATGATCCATCACGTCGTCTACCCCAGACGGTAATGGAACCGATTTATACCCATTGCGCTCGATCGTCGCCTCATTCAACCCACGATTGAGCAGATTCTTGCGGTCGCGCTCCGTGAGATTCAACGCGCCGAGCAGCTCACGATGGAGCCCGTCGCGCCGCTCGATCCCGGCCCGCCTGTGTTGCTTCACCTCGACCGTGACGGCCGTGAATGCCTCCTTGCTGATGCCGTCTTCGAGAACGTGTTTCCATCCGCCGTTCGCCGTTGTTTCTTCGGACGGTACGCGCATGCAGATCGCAAACGCTCCGTCCTCTCTTACTGAACACCAATCGGTCTTTTCGCAAATCGGACACGGACACCTGCGTTTGACCCTCACCAGTTTTAGCGAAGTGGATTCCTCCCGCTCCGCAAACTGATACTGCGTCACTGTCCGTTTAAAGGTGCGATCCTTCCGCTCTGGCGCAGCTTGTCGCAGCGGCTTGTCTTGACGCAGGCCATTTGAAAACCCCGGTTGTGACGATTCCGCCGGCGGATGGGAGGCCTCCATCACCGCCGCCGGCGCCTTCACGCTGTCTTGCAAATTTTGCAAGCGGCTCCCTGTCCCGGCGCCGGTCGCGCTCGATTGCTCCGCTCCGGCTTCGTGCCGCGGACTTGCCTCTTGCGCTTCCCTCTCAGCAGCTTTCAAAGCCTCGAACCACGCCGATTCCCTCACCGCGCTCCCGGCGATCTCCTTGTCCTTGCTTCTCCCTAACGCCTCTGCCAGGCGGTCGAGCGAGTCGGTGACGATCAACACGTTCTTGACGCCGCGCGTCAGCGCAACGCGCGCCGTGCGCCGATTGACCAGCACGTCGGAGGACCTCGTATCGATGTGAACGATCTCCCGCTCGGACGTCTGCCCCTGAGACAGATAACTGGTGATGGCATAACCGAAGTCGAAGTGGCGGAATGTCTTTGTGTCGATCGTAATCGCGCCATCCTTCGTCTTTACCGTGAACCGCCCGCCTTCGATCTTCTCGACCGTCGCGAGTTCCCCGTTCACCGCCTGGCGCCCGAACGGCCGGCGGAACTGGATGCGATCGCCTACAGAGAAATTCCTCTCCGCCTCCCGAAACACTTCCACGCCGTATAACCGCCGCGGGTCATAGGTCACACGGCGACCATCATCGAACTCGACCGTCAGAGTGTTCTGCTCGAAGTCCTGGGCCGTGACGCGCCCGTATTCGCCTTTCCCGATCCCGAAGACGGCGCTGCCCTCGCGATAGCGCACCACATCCTCACCCGGCTTGTAGCGCGCGGCCCATTGCCTGTCGGCGGACGTCATGTCGTCTCGATTCGTCAGAATCGAGGTCGGATGATCCTCCGCATCCACCGCCCCTTTCTCCTGGAGCATTCTGTGGATCACCGCGTTCGCAAAGACCCTCTCGCGGTTTCCTGGAATCACCGCCAGGTTCCCTTCCGGCTGAGCGACATACCGTTCGGCCAGCGCCATTATGCGGTCGCTCTCGTCGCCGATTTCGACGATCCGCCCCTGCGCCCGAAGCAACTCGGCCGCTTCGTGAAACTGCCCTTCTTGAAGCAACTCGACCGCCCGCCTGTAACCCGGCTCCTGTTGTCGCACGACTTTCTTGATCCACACCGTCTCGATCTCCGCCTCCGTCTCAAGCTGCTCGAACGGCGCGCCGGCTTCCACCGCCTGGTGCTGATCTCTATCTCCCACCAGTAGAATGCGGTCTTCTTCTCCCAATCGTTTGAGGAGCGCGTTAATTCGCCTGGTGTCTGAAAGCGACGACTCATCAAGCACAATCAACCGCTTTCCTTCGCCGCCCTGCCTCGGCGTGATCAGGAATCTCTGAAGCGTCTGCGATTTGATCCCGCTGCCGCCCAGTTCCCTCGCCGCCATCGTCGTGGGCGCGATTCCGCACACCGCGTAACCGCCCCTCTCCGCCGCCTCGCGCAGCACGCGCATCGCCGTGGTCTTACCGACGCCGGCGCGCCCTTGCAGCGCGACGACCTTGTCTCGGTTCCCAAGTAACGCGAGCACGGCCTGGCGCTGATCCGGATTGAGGGTGATGTTTTGCCGGTACGAAATCTCGGCGACGAGCGTCTCAGCCTGTTCCCCCTCGACGATCGATTCGCATGCCCCTTTCCCTTCGGCAGCCTTACGGACGTTCTCTCGCTCCATATGGAGCATCTTTCGGGTCGTGCGCTCGCTCATCCGCCTCTCGCGCTCGATTCCTATCAGTTCGCCCGCCCGTTCGCGCATCTCCGCCTCTTCGGCCACTGCCTCAAACGTCGTGTGGAGCATGTTTCGCCGCAGCGCTCCGGTCATCAGAGCGCGCCGGTCCGCGACCGCTTCACGCTCCATTACTCTCTCGACCCCGTAGTCCACCGCCTCGCGCGCGCGTCCTTCTATCTCTTCTTGCGAGTAAACGATCGGCCCACGTTCGCGGATCGCGGCCGCCTCCAGATGCGCTTGCCGTCCGAATGTGTCCTCCAATTCAGCGTCCATCCGTTCCATCTCGGCCTTGTCGTATTTCTTACCTTGCCGTTTGAGCTTCGCCGCCGCCTGTTTGAGGCCGGCCCCCAATTTCACCCGCTCACCTTCAGCCTCCAGCCTCTTCTGCATCTCCCGCGCTTTGCGGTGGATCTCCTCCTGGCGCACACTGGCGGCCTCGATGTACTCGCGCGTGATTCCCGCAACCTCCGGCGCGCCGGTTTCCCGATCTATCCTCAACACCACGCCACGCTTCTGCATCCTCTCGGCCATGCGAATCCGATAGACCGCCGTCAGGTACGCCTGCGCTTTGAAGATCTCCCGCTCCTGCATAGCGTGGATCTTGCCGTCTTCAGTCTCGGTGAAGTTCATGAATACTGCGTGTGTGTGGATCTCCGGCGAGGCGTATCCCGTCCTGTCGTCGGGCCTGGCGCGTTCGTGGTGAAAGACCGCCGCGAGCATATTGCCGCTCTTCGCCCATTTGTCTTTGCTGACCCGGGCGCAGGAATATTTCTCCATCTCCTCCAGCGCATCCTTGACGCTGGCGATGTGATCCTCCCAGACGCCCTTCTTCAATTCCCCGTCGCCGCTCATGTAGGCCAGAAGCACAAGAGACTTCGGACAAGAGAAGGTGGCGTCCCATCCCGCGCGATGCGTGCTCGTCTCGATGTGCTTCCCGTACTTATTGCGGTACCTGCGCGCTTCTACGTGCTTGACCAGTTGTTCCCCGCTGACTGGATGTTGGCCGTGGATCGCATGCCGAAACTGCTCCTCCGTCATTGGTCCGCCGATCCCCCACTCATCCGCGAGCGCGCCAACCCATTCGCCCTGCGCTTCACCTTTCTCCTGGTAATATTCGCTCGAGACCATCCCAGGATTGGTGTATTCGCTTTGGTAATAACTCTCCGCCCTGGTCACACTGAGAGCGTGACTGATGGTCAGCATGAGCAGTCCTTTCAGTCGAACGACTGTGAAACCGCCCGCCGTTCGTCAGGCTTCAATCTCATATGCGTCTCTCCGCCGGCGTCGGCCGGCATGTGGTCTGTCCGGGCTTCGCTCTTTCCGTTCTTCGACGTCGGCGCGAGGGACTGGCGCGGTGTGAATCCCTCGGCGACCTCCGCCTGCGGCGCAAAATCCAGTTTGAACGGCACGACCAGCTCGCCGTACTTCCAATAGCCGGACAGGTCCGGTAGGTTTGCAATCTGCTCCATGCTCACCACCGGTCGGCGCTCAATCTGTGACGCATAATTGACCGAATCCCGGCCCTGATCAGACACCGACGCCGTGACACTCGTGCGCGGACGGTCAATCTCTTCCTCTCCAAGTAAGGTCGAAAGCCATCTGGCTGAGTCCGGCTCTTTACACCTTAGGAGGATCGTGTAGCGCGGACACGAAAGCATGGTCGGGGCCTGTTTCCCATAGTTATCTTCGTACTGGTGCTTGTTCTGCGTCCCTTGGAATAGGTGCAACCCATACTTTCTTCCTTCGGTCGCCGCCGTATATAAACTCGGCAGGTATTGCAGCGTGTGTACCTCGTCAACGATCAGTTTGACCGGGCGCGTCTTCCCCCAGGCGTCATCGACCGACATCAAGCGCCGCATCAGCAAATCCAAATACGAAGTGTAAAGCGGTCGCAATCTCTCCTCCGCTTCCTTCGTCGAAGTCAAAAATATCCAGCCCCGGCGCTCCGTCGCCCAATCAGTCAACGAGAAATCGAATTCGCATTCCTCGCTCCGCGGGAGAATCCGCAAGGTCTTGCCGACCCGCGCCAAAGATCCGAGCACGCCCGCCCGCTGCGGCGCGGCGTCCGACCTGATGTAGTTCGCCAGCTCCGTCCCTTCGCACATCCGGTCGATCTCTTCTTCGTCTGCGAGCCAGGCGACCAACTGCGTGGGACTCGGATCGAATTCCAACATCCGCGCGAAAATGTCGCGCGAAGCGTTGAGGAAAAATTGCTCCGACTGCTGCATCTTGTCGGCCTTGCGCTCGGGAAAGAAGGCCTCGGCCAGCACCTGGTAATCGGTGCGGAATCTGGTCTCGAACGCCGGAGACCAGAATGGGCTTCGCTCATCGAGCGGATTCAAAATCATGTCTCCGCGCCGCTCGTTGTAGTGCGCCTTGACGAACTCGCAGGCCGGATCGTAGACCACGGCCGCCTCACTGTTTCGCTCGGCGATCTGCCTGAGCAGGCGGTGAATGATCTGCGACTTGCCCGCGCCAATGTCCCCCAGGATCATTGCCCCTTGCGCTTCTTCGTTCCGCTTCATCCTCAACGCCCAAGTCGGTACCGCCCTGCGGGCAGCCACGCGCTTCAACTTCTCGACCGCCCTCTCCGGCTTCGTTGATTTGACGATCAAGCCCAGTCCGTCCGCCTCCTTAACTTCCTTCGCGTATTCGGCGGGTTCGACCAGTCTGTTGCCCCGGAGCCTGTTTCCCTGCTCGTAAGTGCGATTAACGCGTTGATCTATGGCCAGCGCGAGCGCGGTTCCGGCCGTCGTTATCAGTAGGCAGACCGCGAGCGCCGGCGCGAATAATCCTGGCAGACTCTCCCCTCCGTAAATGTTCCTGCGCATCCATGACTCCATCGCGCCGTGCGCGGCCCGCACCAATCTCCATCGCGGTTCCTCGATCCGAACGCCAGAATGCGGTTTGAAAACCCAGCCGTACTGATTGCGCGCGGGCCTTCCTTGTTCGTCTCTGACCTGGTAAACCAACTCGTCAGTCACGCCGATCGCGCCGCTCGTGAGCAACGTGTACTTCCCCGGACGCTCCGGAGAAATCCACGACATCGCCGTCGCTTTTGCGTACTGGCGAAAGTAGAGACGTTCAAGCGCGCCCATCTCTCCCCGCGTCCGATTCGCAAACCAAAATCCGCCGGCGAGCAGCCCGAGAATCAGGAAGACGATCAGATAGCTCCGCAACCGCAACCCGAAATTGCGGAACCTGGTGCGCCCTTCCTCGGTGAAAAGATTGCGGCTCGCCATACTCTCGTCTCCCAAAAACGTGCTCCTCTTCGCTCGAAACTCCGTCCCGAATCCGCCGGAATCGGCCGGGCTTTCACCCCATTCCCGCGCCCTTCGCCCTTCGCTCAAACATCATTTTGACCAGCCGGCCGACGAGGCTCTTCGATTCCTTCTCGCGGCGTCTCCACTCCGCGTCGGTCGTCCTGTCGGCGGATAGTTGTATCCCGAAACCGTGCTCAATTAGGTGTCCGATGCGCGCAATCTCCTCAAATAACACCGCTCTTTCCGGCTCAGACCCTCGTCCCCCTGCGCCTCATCCAGCACTATTTTCCGCGCCCAAGCGTTCGGCGCCTTCCCATCAAGCTCGGCGATTGCCTCGACCATTGCGTACTCCTGAAGGCTCAGCCGGAAGCTGATCACGCGCTCCTTTACCTCGCCGTTTCTTCCTTCGTTCGCGTCTATGTTCTCTTCCTTCATTGCTCGCTCTCTCGCTTTCCCGCCGTCCTTAGTCGCCAACCTAACGTAAGCGACTGTATACAATCGTAAGCCGTCGTATACGTCGCTTTTCCTGCCTGCCCACAACTGCAATCGTTCCGTTGCTTACGCCGGCAGACGCCGTATACGCCTGCTTACGATTTCCGTAAGCGCGCGTAAGCGCGACACGCGCCACAGGGTGGATGACGTGTCAGGGTTTTCGGAGCCGAAGGCGGAGAAAACCCGTTTCTGCCCTTACGCGCGCAGCGCGTCCGCGCGGTTCACATACTTCAAAAGCGCAAAGTGACCGCGCAATTCGGGGCGGATGGTCAACGACGCAACGCCCCGAATTTCATCATTCGACTGCGCCCAGTAGCGCCTAATCTGGTCGATCAGTCGCCGCTTCGAACGTGAAAATTTCCCCGGAGACCAGGCGACAAATCGCGGTTTTAACTCCCGGATGCCGACGTCGTCGCAATGGCGCCGTTGACCGGTTCCGGCTTTACTCGTCGACTCGCAACCTCGTCCGGCGGGCTCACGGCCTTCGACTTGCGCTCGCGCTTCGGCGACATTTCCTCCGCGCTTGTTTGCTCGTTTCCCGCCCCGGCGACCACTTGCTCGGCGCTCTCCCACCAACTCTTTATCCCCGCGATCGCGGCGTCCTTGAGCGCGGCGGCGCATGGCGGAATCTTCTTCCGCTGCGCCAACAGTTCCCCCAGAAGAAATTCTTCCTCTGGCGCCAGGATCGTGATCACGATCTTCCGCCTGTCGTTCTCCCTCACCTCGATAACTTCTACCTGAAGATTATTCCTTGGCATTTCGATGCTCCTTTCCATTGTTGTTTAACTGCCCTCGCAGGCAGGAAATCTCCCGCTCAGCTTCCGAGCAATCGAATTCAATCTTGCCGACCGGCCTCAGATCAGCCGGTTTCTTACTGCTGCAGATAATTTCTGGTCCTCCCTCACTGACCGGCGGCGAGCTTTTCCGCTTGCCATCCGGCGGCGGTCACCTCCGACTCTTTGGCGAACGGCCGCGGAAGTTGCACATTGTCGAGCCTGGTCGATGACCAGACCTTCAAACCGTCAGCCTCCGGCATGTCGGCGGCGACCCTCACGATCAGCGCCGGTCCCGCCGCTTCGTTCCTGCCCAAAGAAAGCGCCTCGACCCCGATCGGCGCAGCCCGGTAATGAAAGACCAGAGCGCCGTATGGCGTCGCAAGCACATTCCCTTTGTCCGCAGCGATCACAGTCCCCGCCGGCAGCATCCCCATCTCTTCCAGTTTCCTGAGCAACCCCTCCGCGGTCGCGTTCCTTTGCGTGACCGCAAGCCAGGCGCCCGCGGCGGCAAGCGCCGAAGCCTCGCGCAAGCGCTCGGCTGTCGTCGCCGTCTCGCCATCCATCGCGCCTTGTACGGCCCTATACCGCACTGCTCGCGCCGCTTGCGACGGACTGTTGTCTCCGCTTCGCTCGATCCGGATTCGCGGCTCGACCACCCCGATCCGCCGCGCCAATCCGCTGATGAGCGGAAATCCGACGACGAGCAGCGCGACCGCGCCGGCGACATAACCCGACCGTCCTTTGAACGCCCCTTTCATGCGGCCACCTCCTCTTCTCCGCATAAGCGCAGCCTGTTTTTCTCGAATTCCAGCCTCACCGCCTCGTCGATAACCGCGTGTGGCCTGTTGGCCGCCAGTTCCAGCGTCGCCAGCGCCGCGTAGAGGTTCTTCTCGTCCTCTCCATCGCGCGCCAGGCAGCCGAGGTATGGCTCAAGCGTGCGCCTCGTGACGTGCTCAACGCCGTGACGCGACAGCCCCCGCAGCAGCAGCGCCGCGCCACGGATTCCCGGCTTGTGCGTGATTTCGTCCATCCCGGTTCGGATCTTGTGCAGTAGTTTGGCTGCGGCCCCGATAAGATACCTGGAGGCCTGCGGTACGCGCGCGCGAAAAACGGCGACCTCCTCCGCCGGCGTCGGAGACTCGATCATCGTCAATATGCAGCGATCCCGCAGCGGTTCGCCCAGCTTATTCAGATCGTTGGTAGTCATCACCACTATGGGCGCGAGCATCGGATCGGCCACGCCAATAACGCCCTTCAGCTTCGGTACCGCCGCGAATCCTCGTGCGAAAGGTTGAAGTAAAGTGTGCTGGATCGAGGCCTCCAGTTTCTCCACTTCGTCAATCAACAGCGCCGGCGGCGGGGCGCCAGATTCCGCCGCGCGCGCCGCTTCTCGATAGGCGTCCAGCACTTCACCGCACTCGAAATATTCGTCCGCCCAACGCCGGCGCGCGGCCTCTTCCAGCCCTAACCCCGCCGTGATCGCCGCGTCCTCGGCCCGATCTTGCGCCCGGCGGTTCCACGCCCCGATCACGTCGCGCGCCTCCTGTCCCGGATGTCCGGTCACTTCGTAAAGCGGCAGATTGCAGCCTTCGGCCAGCGCCTCAACAAGCGAAGTCTTGCCCGTGCCCGCCGGGCCCGCGGCGAGAAGAGGCATCGCTAGATCGAGCGCGACCCACAGGTCGTTGAGCGTTTTGCGCTTGATCACATAGCCCGCGCTCCGGAGCAATCGCGCAATCGCATCGGCCCCTTCTTCCCTTGAAGTGCGGCGCGGGTCTATACTCGGCTTGTTCGGATCACACGGACGCATCGCTCAGTTCTCCTTGACCACGAGGTCGGCCATCTGGCGCATCTCCGGCGTCATGCGCGGCATCGCCGCTTTGATCTTCGACGGATCGCCGCTCGACAGGAGTTCAGCCAGCTCCTCGTCGCTCAAGGTCGGCCCGGCCTCTTCTCTCGGGTCGGCGTCAACTCCTTTCTTCGTTTCCGGGAGATCGGAGATCATCACGTAGCCGGTCGCCCCCGCCTGAACCTCGACGAATTCCTTGTTGGAGATCGTATTGATCAGCGAGAGATCGTTCGACAGTCCTGACGAGCCGACTACCACGGTCGTCCCTCCGCCGCGCGCGATCGCCTCCTGGCCCAGAGCCAACGCGCCGTTGAGAATCCGACTTCCCACCCTCGACCAGCGGCTGCTGACCTGCCGGCGCTTGCCTTTAAGACCTGGGGCTCCGTCGCTGCCGAGCATTTCGCCGGTGACCTTCACGTAACGATTGGTGATCGGATCGATAAAGCCGCTGACGGCGAGGTACGCGCGGTTGAGAACGCCGCTCTGGATCTGCGCGACGAAGATTGTGCCTTTCTTCATCTCCCACCCCTTGCCGCTCACGTCACACGTGAGCTCGAGCCGCGCGAGCGAATTGCGCAAGGTGTAGAGCCCGCCGAGCGTCCTCACCGGGAGCATCTCCCCGTAGGGCGGCAGCGCAATCGCTCCTTCGCTTCGCGCTATGCCGGGAACTGGCCGCGCGTTCGGCGCCGTCTCAGGCGGGCGTGAGATCCCCGTCTTTACAGCTTCGCCGGCGTAGACAGACGATGACCCGTGCGCCGGTCCACCGCGCGCCGCGTTCCCGGCGCGCGGTGGACCGGACGACTCGCCGCTATCCGCCGCCGTTTCATTTCGTCGCTCCGCCCGCGGTTCAACATAGTCACCCGGAATCTGGAGCTTCGGCATTGACGGTATGACCTGAGGGGCCGGCTCGACGGATGGCGCCGTTTCGCCCTGCGCCGGCGCGCCTCCCGCGCGCCGCGCCTCCTGCGACTGCTTGATCGCGTCCAAGGTCTGTTGATCGGGCGATTCGTTGTTCGGCTGCTCGATGCGGCCCTGGCCAATCTGCGCGCTCAACCCCGGCTTTGCCTTAATCTGGTGCTCGATCGTCGTCGTTCGACCATATAGGAAATAGAGAAGCCCGCCTCCGGCCGCCAGCAGTACGAGCAGGGCGCAGGCGAACGCCAGCCGCCTCTGGCGTCCGCTCTTGGGTTTGACCTCGACCGCCGGGCCGGCGCCGTCATCCACGATTACAGCGGCCGTCTCTTTCGCGTCGGCGTTAGGTTCCGCCGGTTCCTGCTTGCGCCTGCGCAGATAGTAGGGGTTCTCCTCGACGCCGACGTCGAGCCTCGTGTTGCCGTTGAGCTGTCCGTTTTTGTCCATTTATAGATCCTCCTTTTCACTTGGCGTCGGCGAACAGATTAGCCACCGCCGGATCGTCAGCCGCGTTGCGCTGCCCCACCGTGACGCGCACTATCTGGTACTTGCCGAGAATCGGCGGAGCGTAGGCCACCGCGTAATAGACCGTCGTGCGCCCCGGAATTATGTTGCTCTTGGTGCTCGCTTCTTCCGACAACTTTTCGAGGGGTTTGATCTGAATGATCTTGCCTTTGTCTAAAGTATTGATGACCAGTTCCGGGTGTCCGGGCAGGATCTGAATGGGCGCATTCTCGACATTTTTCACGGCGACCAGGGCGACTCTCGCATCCTCATCCAGGTCGCGCATCTTGGCCGAGACGCTCAGGCCGTGAGACGGCCCCGACCAAAGTTTGAATATTGAGCCCGGATCGGCCATCGCGTCTTTGAGCGCCTTTTTCAGCGCCTCACGTATCTTTGGGTCTACGCCCTTCTCTTTCTGGAGTTGATCTCCAACCGGCGCCGCGTTGGAAATCACGCCCGCCGGCGTAGGAATAGGCGGCTTCTCTTCAACTACCGCAGGCTGCAGAGCCGGCGCGGCTGTGGCGACGTCCTCTCCCAGATTGACCGCCAACCCCGCTTTCTTCCGGGCCTCGACGATCGCATCGCGGTCGTAAACGATCACCACCCGATTCGTGTGCTGAGCCGCCGATTTGACCGCATGAATGCAGAGCGTCACTGCGGCCCCGCTCCGCATCTGCAGCTGCACAATCCCTGGCACATCACCTTTCTCCAAATCCTTCCCCGGGCGCAGCACAAGATGGCTGTCAATGCGACTGGTCGGCGACTTCTCCACTCTCACCCAGTCCCCGATGTCCGACGTATGCACGCCGAAATAGCGGTCATTCGCCGGAAACTCGACCACGGTCGCCCCGCTCGGCGCCATGCCCATGTGCACAACAATACTTTCGTCCCCCTTGACAGTCCGCCTGACCTCGCCCCCTGTGATCAGCGCGTGCTCGACTGTCTTTGGAGTAACGGGGCCTCCCTCCTCCGTCCGTCGCCGCCTCTCCTTATTCGCCGTATTTTTCCCGGCCTGCTTATCGGCGGCGGTCTGTTTGCGCTGCGGCTGCGCAAAGCCCATAACCGACAGCGCCAACAATGCGGCAAGCGCCGCCGTCATCCTTCGTTCACGCATACTTTGCCCTCCCCACTGAGATGTGAAGTTTGCATTCCTCAATTTGTGCGCTTGAGTTATTGAGCGGTCTGCGGCGCCGCCGCGCTTGACGCCGGCGACGGCGCCGCTATTTCCGTGTAGTCCAATATGTCCCGGATTAAGAACCCCGTGTTCGCGTTGCGCGGCGCGCGCCCGCGGTCGTCCTCGATCAGGTGGAGTGTGAATATCAACTGCCGCATCTCACGCGCCCATCCGTTCCCATTGTCCGACTTTTTAGTGACGTCCCAGGTCCCGATCACTTTAACTTTGTACGGGTCGGCGCGGTCCACCTCGACCACCTGCGACGTCCAAACCGCCTGCCGCCTCTCCCTGGCCTCGGCCTCGAATTCGCCCCGCTTGGTCATCAGACCGGCATAGCCCTTGGCGAAAGCCGGCTCCATAAATGTGTAGATGCGGGCGATGTCTTTCTCCCTCGTCAGCGGGTCGATGTTGTATCTGACCGCCGACCACTCGCGGGCCAGCGTCTTCTTGTCACCGGCGCGCGGCCTGTCTTCGCCCACGGCGTAACCCGCGGCCACAGGCTTACCGTTGATCGCGACTACGCGATCACCTTCCGTCGTGCGCTCGATGACCACTTGTTGCGCGGGCCTGGTCGCCAGAAGCGCGATCACGCCGACGCTCACTACGAGCAGCAACGACTGAATCAGCGCCGCGATCGAGATGCGCTGGAGCATCCTCACGTCGTCGACGCTCCGGTACGCTCCGACCGACGGCGCCTCTGGTTCATACTCTTCTTTTTCCGCTTCACTCGGCAGCGGCAGCGGAAAATCCGTCGCGCTTGCGTTCATGCTCATGCTCCCTTCTCAATTGATCTTCCCGTTAATCGGCCTTTCATGCTCATCGACGATCACAGCCGGCTTCATCCAGTCCGGCAGCAAAATGCCGCGCTCACTACTGCGCTTCATATCCAACCCGGCGGCCCACCCAGCTATGATATAGACGAAACACCTTCCCAAGGCCTCACACTCATCCGGCGTCACATCCAACACCAACCAGCCGCTCTCCGGGCCTGTCTTTGAATGTTTGCGGATGAAGTCCTGAAATAATTCGACCAGGGTCGCCGGTTCCCTGCTTGTGGCGCTCACAGTCACCCCTCCTTGCACTTTGATGTTCCGACATTTCAGTGCTCTACAACTCCCGTGCCAGCCATGCGCTGTTCATCGGCCGGTTCTAGCCCTGGCGCTCAATCGGCGGCGATAACGAGCAACGGCGACAGAGGAATGGGGGAAGTTTCTTCGAGGGCGTGAACTCCACTATTCCGCTCCTTGTCTGGCCGGAAGAAGACCAGATCCTTCCAGTTGCGAATCCGCGGCATCAGTTTGAGTCCGAGCAGATGAGCCTATAAAATCAGCCGATCTAGATTACAACCGGTTGCATAACGCAATCAGAACCGCGCGGATGTGCCGCGTGAGGAAAGGAAGTGGTATGGCTAAGCTCGTGTTCGGAATGAACCAGTCCCTTGACGGCTATGTCGACCATATGGCGTTTGCGCCAAGCCCCACACTCTTCCGCCACTTCATCGAAGAGGCTCAGGGGCAGGCGGGCAGTGTCTACGGTCGCCAAATGTATGAGGTCATGCGTTACTGGGACGACGATCATCCTGAATGGGATGCAGAGGAACACGCCTTCGCGGCGGCGTGGCGGAACCAGCCGAAATGGGTCGTCTCGCGCTCGTTGAAGTCGGTCGGCCCCAACGCCAGGCTTGTTGAGGATGATCTTGAGGGCGCGATCCGCGAGCTGAAGGCCGAGCGCGACGGGGAGATCGAAGTTGCTGG
>DATCXQ010000854.1:0-10125 GCA_036565725.1 Blastocatellia bacterium | reverse complement strand
GCCAGCGACTCGGGCATAAACCGCTTTGTGAAATCAAGCCCCCTGTCGCCGCCAATAATTTCTTCAATACGCCAGTTGACCTTCTGCGACGCCTCCAGCGTCGCTCGGTATGAATAACCATGATTTTTCGTCCTCGCCATTTCATTTGCTACGCTCATATATTTTTCTTCCTCCTTTTTCTTCCATGAACCAGAGATAAAAGACACTGACCGGGTAGACTATGAATGCCATAATCGCCATACAGGACAGGACCGCCATAACTACGCTCAATGCTTCCAACTCCACCCGGATAACCGACGATTGTTCGATAAATTCAGAAAATCCAGCAATACTCATTAACTCCTCCGATAGGAAACCATCTTGTCCCCTCGTGGGAGGGGACCGGCGGGCCACCAGGAATTGAGTTTGTATTGCCTCCACACCCATACAGGCGAAAAACACTGACGAAAATGCTGGCGGCGCCGAAAAGTTTCCTCCACATCGGCATGCCTGCCCTAACAGAGGTCAAAATTTTTTCGATCAGCAACTTCCTTAAGTAGAGGCCTGAAAATACAAAATCCGACTATTGCGTCTACCCGCCACGGAACTCCTTCGATGTTGAAATCACCCAGCGACGGCGATCGTCCCACCTCCATCATCGGTCCGCCTCTGCGGGCCTATATCTCAGATAGCCCTCCATCCAAAAGTTGGCAAAGCATGGGCGCTATTGTAAGATGCCGGACTGAATCAGGATTCATTTTCACGGTCACACGACACGTCATTCGTTATTCAATTCCTTCATAGCGCAATCGGTATTTGCGCCGGGAGAAGAGACTATGGCTCAAACTCAACAGGCCGCCGAACAATTACTGGTTCAGCCGCTGACCGTTTTGTCTGAAGAGGAAAAACTGTTCCAGGCGAGCGTCCGCGAATTCGCGGAGGCCGAGATCAAACCTTACGTCCGCGAGATGGACGAGAAGCAGAAGATCCGCCCAGAGATCATTCAGAAATGCTTTGAACTCGGACTGATGGGCATAGAGCCGGGCGAAGAGTACGGTGGATCGGGCGGTTCGTTCTTCATGGCCTGTCTGGCTATAGAAGAGCTTGCGCGCGTCGACGCTTCGATCAGCGTCTGCGTCGACGTGAACAACACGCTGACAATCAACGCGTTTTTGAATTACGGCACGGAAGCCCAGAAGAAGAAATACATAACGCGGCTGGCGACCGACACGGTCGGCGCCTACTGTTTGAGCGAGGCCGGCTCCGGCTCCGACGCGTTCGCCATGCAGACCAGGGCCGAAGACAAGGGCGATCATTATCTGATCAACGGCCGCAAAATGTGGATCACGAACGGCAATGAGGCGGGCCTCTTCATCGTCTTCGCCAACGCCGATCCGGGCAAAGGCTACAGGGGCATCACCGCTTTCATCGTCGAACGGGATTTTCCCGGATTTTCGGTGGGCAAGAAGGAAGATAAGCTGGGCATTCGCGCCTCGTCGACCTGCGAATTGCTCTTCGACAATTGCCGCGCCCCCAAAGAGAACGTGCTGGGCGAATTCGGCAAAGGATACAAGATCGCCATCGAGACGTTGAACGAGGGGCGCATCGGCATCGGCGCGCAGATGGTCGGGCTGGCGCAGGGCGCTTATGAAGCGGCGCTGGCCTACACGAAGGAGCGCAAACAGTTCGGCCAGGCGATCAGCGAATTCCAGGGCGTGCAATTTCAGATAGCCGAGATGGCCACGAAGATCGAGGCCGCGCGGCTGATGGTATACAACGCCGCCCGGTTGAAAGACGCCAGACTTCCCTTCATCAAACAGGCGGCGATGGCCAAACTCTTCGCTTCGGAGGTCGCCGAAGAAGTCTCCTCGCTGGCCGTGAATCTGTACGGCGGCTACGGCTACGTGAAAGATTATCCTGTCGAGAAATTCTTCCGCGACTCTAAGATCGGCCAGATTTACGAGGGCACCTCCAACATGCAGAAACAGACGATCGCCAAGATGCTGCTGGCCGAGTGAGGAAGAAGGGGAGTGGGGAATAGGGAGTGGGGAGTGGGGAAAAAGAAATGGGGAGTGGGAAAGGAGACTTACGTATCTCTTTCCCCACTCCCCATTCCCTATTCCCCACTCCCTAAGCCGTAGCGGGATTGCTGCCCGTAATCGGTGGCAGGATCGGTTTCAGAACCGGCTCCTTGTCCGCGGGCTTGCCGGTTTCTGGTTCAGTTCTCGGCGACGGGCCGTCTTCGTCGAGCGGCAGGCCGGCGACGATGCGGCGAATCTGAACCGAATCGAGCGTTTCGCGGGAGAGCAGTTCCTGGGCCAGACGGTCCAGGGCGTCGCGGTGCTCGATGATGATCTGGCGCGCGCGTTCGTATTGCTCCATCACGATGCGTTTGACTTCCTTATCGATATTGATCGCGGTTTCTTCGCTGTAATCCTGATGCTGAGCGATTTCACGGCCCAGGAAGATCTGCTCTTCCTTCTTGCCGAAAGTCAGCGGGCCGAGATTCGACATGCCGAACTCGCACACCATCTTACGCGCGAGGTCGGTTGCGCGCTCGATGTCGTTCGACGCGCCGGTCGTGATCGTGCCTAGGAATATGTCTTCGGCCAAACGCCCGCCCATCAGGATCGCGATCGAGCCTTCGATGTAATCGCGGCTGTGGGTGTAGCGGTCGCCTTCGGGCAACTGCTGGGTCAAGCCTAGCGCCATTCCGCGCGGGATGATCGTGACCTTATGAACCGGATCGGCGTTGGGGACTTTCAATCCGACGATGGTGTGTCCGGCCTCATGATAAGCCGTCGTCTTCTTCTCATCTTCGGACATCACGGCCGATTTGCGCTCCGACCCCATCAATACCTTGTCTTTGGCCCACTCGAAATCGTGCATCGCGACGACTTTCTTGTTGTAGCGGGCGGCGTTGAGCGCGGCCTCGTTCACCAGGTTGGCCAGGTCGGCGCCGGTGAATCCGGGCGTGCCGCGGGCGATGACCGAAATGTCGACGTCTTCGCCGAGCGGAATCTTGCGCGTATGAACGGCCAGGATGCCTTCGCGCCCCTTCACGTCCGGGCGGTTGACGATCACGCGACGGTCGAAGCGTCCCGGGCGGAGCAGCGCCGGGTCGAGCACGTCGGGCCGGTTGGTCGAGGCGATCAGGATCACGCCGTCGTTCGATTCGAAACCGTCCATCTCGACCAGCAACTGGTTAAGCGTCTGTTCGCGCTCGTCGTGCCCGCCGCCGAGCCCCGCGCCGCGGTGGCGTCCGACGGCGTCGATCTCGTCAATGAAAATGATGCAAGGCGCGTTCTTCTTGCCCTGCTCGAACAGGTCGCGCACGCGGCTGGCGCCTACGCCTACGAACATTTCAACGAAATCTGAGCCCGAAATCGAGAAGAAGGGAACATTCGCTTCGCCCGCGATCGCGCGCGCGAGCAGCGTCTTGCCTGTGCCCGGGGGGCCCATCATCAAAACGCCTTTCGGGATGCGCCCGCCGAGTTTCTGGAACTTTTGCGGCTCTTTCAGGAATTCAATGATCTCCTGTAGCTCTTCTTTGGCCTCTTCGACGCCGGCGACGTCTTTAAACGTCACGCGCTTCTGTTGATTCGACAGGAGTTTCGCCCGGCTCTTGCCGAACGAGAGCGCCTTGTTGCCGCCCGATTGCATCTGGCGGATCATGAATATCCAGAACGCGATGATTAGGATGAAAGGCGCGTAAAAGGCCACCATCTGTAGCACCATTCCGCTTCCAGACGAGTTCTTAAAATCGATCTTTATTTTAGGATTAGCCTTATCCATCTCCTTCACCAAGTCGCCGGCGACTTGATCATTCGCCAGATCGGTGGTGAAGGTTTTGCCGTCGGAGAATTTGCCTGTCACCTTCTCCTTTTCGACCGTAGCCTGTGTCACTTGGCCATTTCTGACGTTAGCTAACAGATCACTGTAAGGTAACTGTGTCGGTTGGTTGGTTGCAGGATTATGGAAGTATCGGTAAAGCAGAATCGCGCCTCCGATAATCACCACCCAAAAGACCACTTGTCTGATTGTTGAGTTCAATACCATTTACCTCCGTTAAAGACCTCAGCGCCATTCTAGCCCATTTCCCTGAATTTCGCTCGGCATTTTTCCTTATCTCGTTTATCTAATCAAGAAGACGGAAGACTATTTCCCGAAGTTTCACCTCATTATGAGAATCGCCGCACGCCGCTTACAGACGTTCAGCCACGATTAAGGCGCAGTTCGAATCTTCTGCGCCCGGCGCGAACTCGCGCGCCACCGGCAACCCTGGCGCCCAGACGATGCGATCATCCGCCGTCACTAAAATAGGATATCGATCACGTTGTGTTAGGGGAATTTTGCGCCTGATCATCATCGTCTTGAGCTTGACCGCGCGCCGCGCGTCTGCAGGAATGTAAGTGGCGCCTGGAAATCGGGTTCGCAACAGCAGTCCGTCCAGTTCCTCGCATTCGCGCAGCGCCGCCGCAAACCGTTCCCGGTCCGCATGGTTATCAAGTTTCAAACTGGCCTGCGCCATTCCGCGCTTCAGCATGAATGTGAACCCCGCGAAATTTCGCGGCTCATTCTCCTTCAGTTCTACAGGCTCGAACGGTTTCTCAGTCGCTCTAGTCCGAACGAATCTCAAACAATTGAACTCGCGCGCAACGACACCGCCTTCTGGCAATTCGACGCGTCGCCCACTGGGGCCGCCGACTAGTCTTTCAACCGCTTCGATGTGAGAAGCGTTAATGCGCCGCAAATCTCCGCGTTCGTCGCGCAGCCACAATCGTAACACCCGGCGTCTGATCGCGTCGGGCGTTTCCTGTAAAACGCTAACGTTAATGCCCGATTCCCCGCGCGATGCGTCCAAATATCCGGACGCCGCGCCGCGCAGATAATCGTCATCCCGGGCGCCAGATTCGGACGCGCGGGCGAGCGACTCTTTGACGCGCGGGTTGAATGTTTCCAACATCGGCAGAAGTTCAAGACGAACGCGATTACGCGTGAAATCGACGAGAAAATTCGAACTGTCGCTGCGGAACGTGAGTTCGTAATGTTCGCAGTGCCCGATCACTTCAGCGCGCATGATTCCGAGCAGAGGGCGGATGAGTTCCACGCCGTCGTTCAAAACGATGACCTGATGAACTCCGCGCAGCCCTTCCGCGCCGCTGCCGCGAATCAACCGCATCAGAATCGTCTCGGCCTGATCGTCCAGCGTGTGCGCGGTGAAGACGATATTCGCCCCTCGCGCCTCGGCGACCCTCAACAGAAATTCATAGCGTAACCTCCTCGCCATGGCCTCCAGATTCCGTTTCTCCGCTTTGGCGCGTTCAGCGACGGCGATCCTTTCTGTGAAGACCGGAAGATTCAACCGGTCGGCTAAATCGCGCACGAACGCTTCGTCTTCATCCGATTCCTCGCCGCGCAATTGATGATTTAGATGAGCCACGATGATTGAGCCGGGCCGCCCTTCGCTTCGTTGAAATCGGGCCAGGGCGTCGAGCAAAGCCACCGAGTCAGCCCCGCCGGAGACTGCCGCTATGACAGAGTCCTGCGCGCCGACTCCGAATCGTCGCAAAGCAGCCCGTAATTTCTTCTCAAGCTTTGTCATCGGTTGATATTTTTGTAGAACAGACCTTAGTCTGTTCCATCTCACGAACAGACTAATGGTGTTTGAGAATTAAATACAACCTTGGGTGTGGGGGGCGGGTTTTTCCCGCCCCCATCGCTCGGGTCACGGACCAGGGCGGGGAAAACCCGCCCCTACGTTGGATTGCGTGGTTGCGTTCAATTCTCAAACACCATCAACCCACGGCTAAACTCAGGCGCCGATAACGCGGCGAAGAGGTTAAGCGTTCCTCCGCCTAGCCGATCAACGGCGCCGTGCGTTTTTCGCGCGCGCTGATTACGGCGGTGTCAACGATTCGCTGCCCGGTGCGACTCAGCGCCGGCGACAGCGGCCCGGTCACGGGTTCGCCCGTTTCCAGGCAATTGATCAGATACTGGATCGGATTTTGGTTGGGTGGCTTCAATTGATCCACCGGAATCTCATGCGCCTCCGAGCGCCCTTTAGTCTGGACGCGAACAACGGGCTCGAAGTCATAACTGCTGATCGTGCCTGCGCTTCCGACTACTACGAATCCACATTTCGGTTGCGGCTGATGTGTCCACGGGTCGCTGAACGCGCCCCATCGCGTCTCGTATTTCGACAAACCGCATTCATAGCGGGCGACGGTCACGCTGTGCTCGTCGACTTCCAATCCGGACGGCTCGTCGACGACGGTGGTGACTTCAATCGGGGCGCGCCCGTCGTGGAACCACGTTCCGAGCGTCACGCCGTAGCCCAGATAGTCGAGCAGTGAGCCGCCTCCGCTCGCCCGTTTGTACCACCAGCTCTGCGGCTTCTGGCGCTCGACCTCCTCGTCGCTGACCTCGATCTTGTCCGCGAGGTGATAGAGCGGACCGCGATTACCGTCGTAGTAATGAACCTCGATTACGTCGCCGATCATTCCTTCGTCGATCAAACGCTTCGTCGTTCGGTGCGTCGGGTACCAGGCTAGCGGCCAATTGATGACCAGCGTTTTGCCAGTGGCCTCCATAGCGCGGATCATCGCGTCGGCGTCCGCGAGCGAAGCGGCCATGGGCTTTTCTACAAGAATGTGGACTCCGAACGGCGCGACCTTCTCGACGTATTCGGCGTGTCGCGCAGTGGCGGGGCAGAGAATAGCGATGTCGGGTTTAGTTCGCTCCAGGCATTGGCGGTAATCGGTGAAGACGCGGTCGGGCGGGATCGAGAAGCTGGCCGCTGCCGTCCGCATTCGTTCGGGCGCTTCATCGCAAACGCCCACGATCTCTGCGCGCGGATGCTCGTGCGCCATTCGCAGCAGATCGCCCATGTGCATGTGATCGAAGTTTACGCCAACGATTTTCATAAGTTGTGGCGCGATGATAAGCGTCCGCCGCCTGTCTGTAAATAAATCCTCGGCTGTGGCGGCGATCCGGCGCGCCGTTGGCGCCGGCCGGGTTGGAAAAATTGACATCGCTCCGCGCGCCATTCAGAATGCCCCCGAAGCCGAGCGTATACCCGCGCAATATAGAACCAGGATAGAGAGGCCAGGATAGAGAGGCCAAGATAGAGAGGTGTAGATGCGAAGACTCGAAGGTAAAATCGCTTTGATCACGGGCGCGAACCGGGGCATCGGTCGCGGCATCGCCGAGGCTTTCGCCTCGGAGGGCGCGGCCTTGACCCTGACGGCCCGCGACGCCGCGTTGCTCGACGAAACGGCCGAAACCTTGAAACGGAACGGCGCCGACGCTCTGGCCGTCCCCGCCGATGTTACCGACGAGAGACAGGTTCAGGAGGTTTTTCGCCGGGCGATGGATCGTTTTGGGCGACTGGACATTCTGGTCAACAACGCGGGCACGTTTGCTGGCTACGGCCCGATTGACGAAGTGTCGGTCGAGTCATGGGATCAAATCATTGCGGTCAACCTGCGCGGCCCGTTCCTATGCACGCGCGAGGCGTTCCGAATTATGAAGCGGCAGCGCGGCGGGCGGATCATCAACATCGGGTCAATCGCCTCGCAGCGAGTGCGCCCGCGTTCGGCCGCCTACAGCACGACCAAACATGGCCTGTGGGGGTTGACTCAGGTGACGGCGCTCGAAGGCCGCGATCACGGCATATCGTGCGGCGTTTTGAATCCCGGCAACGTGATGGTCGAGAAACGCGCAGGCGATCCGGAGCCGATGGTGAGCGTGGGAGAGATCGCGCAGGCCGCAGTCGCGATGGCCGAGCTTCCGCCGCACGTCAACATGCTCGAAGCGACGGTGTTGCATGTCGAGCAGCCTTTTCTTGGCCGTGGCTAAAGCGAGGTTTAAATGTATTGTCCAAGATGCGGTAATCAACCATCTTCCGATCGCGTGAGATTTTGTCCGAGCTGCGGCTTTCGTCTGGACGGCGTGGCCGACCTGCTCGCGCGCGACGGCGTTCCGGGCGGCGCTTTGAACGCGCCGCAAACCAACTCGCTTCGAAGCGGCCAGCATTCCGAACGCAAGCAAGGCATTCGCCGTGGCGCCAAGATGGTCTTCTTCAGCCTGGCGATGTTCCTGCCGGTCATCGGCTTCTGTTTTGCCGTCGATAGCCCCGGGCCGCTGATTTTGCCAGCGTCCCTCTTTCTCGCCGGAGTTTTCTGGATGATTTATTACCGGCTATTCGGCGATGAAAACGCGCCCGCCCCGAAGCGCCAGCCCGAGCCGCCCTATTTCGGCCCACCGCCACAAAACGCGAGCCTGCCTCCGCAGCAAAGCGTCCCGGTTTACAGGTCGCCCGTGGAGGTTTCGAAGGAACATAGCGTCGTCGAACACACCACCAGATCGTTGGAGCGGCAGTAACATTGAGACAATAGCCACAGAGGGCGCAGAGAACACAGAGAGCCGGATTGAAACGTCTTCCTTCTCTGTGTTCTCTGCGCCCTCTGCGGCTATTGTCTCAATGTTTGCTGTTTTAGGGCGCGATGTAATTTGTCACTATCAATTCTCTGTAGCTCGGATAGAGGCCCTCGTCGAAATCCTTCAGGAAAATTTTCATCCTCTGCAACAGCGTGACTGACATGTGATCCTGCTTCCGCGCGGGGTGGGTGTAGCGCATGTGGAACACAGCTCTGATGAACACGCTCTTGTCGTCGATCGGCAGCTTCTTGACGTTTTTGGCGAAGCCGTCGAAGACCGCGCCGTCGAAGAGGTATTGCTCGACGTTCGACGTGTAGAACGACGTCACGGCCAATCCGTTCTTTCGCAGATAATCGCCGATGGCGGCCAAGGCCTTGGGCCCGCTGAAGTCTCCGACGACGGGTATGATCAGGTTCTTCTTCTGCATGGCGCGGATGAAATTGTAATCATCCGCGCTGGCCAGGAAGTTGCCTGTCTTCCCGTTCAGGTCGGTCTGAAGCGCCAGGTCTTTGAGCGATGGAAAGTAACCGCCGTAATAACTCGCGTCGAGGCGGAAAGCTATGTCGAGGCCGTTCTCGCGGAAGCTCTTGTAGACGTATTCCAGGCTCTCGCGGTCGCGGTCCGAAAGCGGGAACTGGAATTCTTCTTGAATTGTCTTCTTGATCTCCGCGAGGTTGGCCGCGTAAGTCTGATCGGTGGCGGCGACCTTGGCGAAGAATGCCATCAGGTCGGCCGCCGGCGCCTCGGGCGCGGGAACGCCATCTTTCGGCAATGGCTTGCTCAATAATCGCGAGATGAATTGCGCGCGATTGGGAGAGAGGTGGAAGATCGCTTTGTACATCAAATGCTGGATCATCGCCTGGCGGCGGATGTCCACGATGAACGCGACGCGCGGGCGGATCTTGGCGATGTAAGTAAAATTCTGCTCCGGCCCGACGCCGATGTAAGCCCCGCCTGTGACGCCGAGCTCCCGAAGTTTATCGATGACGTGCAGATAGGAGGTCTCGTTTGAAGTGAAGTTGTCCGACATGAAATATCCGCCCTCTTCGGAAAATTCACGGACCATGCGTGCGAATTCCGCGGTCGGAACGCTTTCCAGCGAGTTCTGTTTCGAGGGTTGTTGAGATAAAACCGGGGAAAAGACGGCGAAAATCAACGACAGGAGGAACGTCAGGCGCGCGCATGCGTAGCGCGCGCTTCGGGTGGGAAGGAGGGAGAAAGGGAACTGCGCTTCCCGCAATGTGCGGGAAACGTAAAGATACAATTTCATATCACCTCTCCAATTCGATACGTCAGTGACCATTTGTGAGCGTGAGGCCATAATAACATTTGTCGCCGCATATCGAGCGGGGATTGAAAAAAACATTCTCCCCAAAGCGGGGATTTTTTCTTTTCAAGCGAGTATGCCCGCATTCACAGAGAAAACGCGGAAACCGACCCGGAAGTTTCCGCGCTTCCGCCCTGGCGCCGGTACGCATTCGAAAGATCGGCCCCTCGACGACGGAAGTCGAGAGAAGCAAAAAGGGCAAAAGAGCGAAAACGACAAAACTGTCGCCTTTCTCGCCTTTCGGCCCTTTTTGTCTTTTTCTTTCCATCCTCTTCCATCATCAGCCTATACCTTGGGCGCGCCAAGATCTGGATTTCGCAAGGCGCCGACTGGATCAGTACCGCGAGTGGTAGCGAGCGGCCGTTAGCGGAGTCTCC
>DATCXQ010000850.1:0-6631 GCA_036565725.1 Blastocatellia bacterium | reverse complement strand
TACAAACGACAAACAACACTTTGAGAAGTACGGTGTGAAGTCATGGGTTTAATTCACTTATTGTTATCCTGGCGCACATGGCTCCCGGTACTGTACCTATAAAGAAAACGCCTCTGGACATAGAAGATCTCCTGTTAGAAGCGGAACCCTACGCCCGCGCTCAATTGCAAGTTATGCGTCGTAACACTGCCTCCCGGCACTGTAAAAAATACGTTGCTGACAACAAGCCCCTGGCTGTTGAATATCGGCCGGCCGATGAAAACAGGCGGCGATTGGCGATCGGCGATCGTATCGCCGACATCAAGCCGCACAACTATTCGTTTCGAAGGGTATAGTTCGGCGACCCCTCCGACATCCAAAGAAAATCCGGTGTCGGCGATGGTGAAAGAAGAGCAGAAGGGCGGAAAGATTGGGGCGCAAACCTGGTTCGGAGGACAGATGGGTTGAAAAATGCAAGACGTCTGGAAATCGCGTTTGGTATCGATGAAACCGGGTCTCACTTTTCCGAAAACACCAAACCTTTTGAAGCGCCAGCCGCTCTTTACTCCGAACTGGCCTTGGAACATACGAACGTTATCAAACCCTGTGGACGGGAAGTAATTCAACTCGCCCTCAAGCGCCAGCGCTTTCGTCAAATTGATTGTCACCCTGCCTCCGCCGCCGACGCTATCCCGATCACCAAATCTGCCTCCCGCTAAGCCGGAGATTAGGACGCCTGCTTCGATCTTCGGCGTCTCCGATTGAGCGTTGACAGGTTCATATAGGAATAACGTAAGTAACAACAAAACACAGAGTGTGACAGCAAATCTATAATTCGGCATACCTCTCCCTTTCAACATTAGTTGTAGTAATCGCTCGAGGGGCAACGAGCAAAGGCTCCGACCGTCGTTTCGGGAGCCAGACAAAGAGACATCGGGCAGAAAAATAAGACCCGTTACTTTTCCGTCCTACATCTTTCTGTTTCCCCCAAATTAAGTCTCCGAAACGACGACCGGAGCCTGCTCAACTGAAGAGAGCAAGGCGTGTGCCCGCCATAACTTTAAGTAATAGCATTGATGGTAGGCGTCTGGTGCGGCGAGATAGCGCTGAGGTAGCTGTCGGGGAGCGGCAGAATGGTGTTATTTCTCGTTAGTAAAACTCAGGTTGAATGTGTATCTCAACCTGAGCGAGTGGCTAGGAACTCTCTCGCGAGGATCGACCGATAACAGATATTCCGCGATGAAATTGGGTTTGAACTTCCACCCCAGGCCGGCGTTATACAGCTGCCTCTTGCTATAATCCCAGTAGCCATCCGTCGAGCCATTGAAATTATATTTATGAAAATCCTTGCGAATCGTCGTCAGACTCGAGGTTGACAGAAAGAGGTTTCGCCAGGGATTTGCTTGTACAGACCAATGAACGGATTCGGACGTTCCTCGCGAACTCCTTGGCGAACTCGGAAGCGAGAGCGGCGAATTTAGAGACGAGACCGAGACAAGGAAATTTCCACTAAAACTGATCGGCTGTTCCGCAGGTTGGGAGCTGTTGAAGAGGCCGCCCGC
Organism: Blastocatellia bacterium; assembly: GCA_036565725.1. Lineage (GTDB taxonomy): Bacteria > Acidobacteriota > Blastocatellia > RBC074 > RBC074 > JAJVID01. Next base: position 5,090 of record DATCXQ010000850.1, on the reverse strand, counting down.
GATATCCAAATTGAGAAGTATTCTCGAGGTGAGGAAAAATCCCAACCCCACGCCGGCGCGCGCGCGTCGCGCCAGGTAGCGATTGTAAGCGACAGACTGATCCGGCGTTTCAATTCGGCTCCGGGTTCGTTCGTACAGATATGCCCCCTCGACTCCATAAAAAAGCCGCCTGGTCAATGAGGCGCGGAATCGAATTCCGAGCTCGGAAGAAGAAGAGGAAGTTGAAATATTCGCCTCGCCGGCTGCGAAATGTGAAAATGGAGGGAAGAATGGATATTCACCCTGATTTTGTCGGTGGTACATGGTCTGCTCGTCGGATGAGCTAAAGCCATGACGATAATAGAGTCCGACCTTCATGCTTTCTTTCAATCGGCGCGTTAAACCTAACGTCAGGCGTGTGCGGTCAAAACCAGCTCTCGAACCGTTGATATACGTGTGACTATAGTACTTCGACTTAGAATCACTGTGGCTTGAAAAGCTTTCGTCGCCCGATAATCTGTCAATACCGACCCCGACGCTCGTTCTACCCTGATTCCCGAAACTGAAGGCGGCGATAATGGAGGTATCGATAACGTTCAACCTCGTCCTCTGAAAGCCATGATATTGATCAGTGGAAGACTCGTAATTAGTCAGTTCCTGTAACCTCGTACTTAAGGCGGAAGCGCCGCCGCCGATCACGAAGCGTGAGCCTGGAACCGGCATGAAGAATGTCAACTGTGGAGAAACGGAGTAATCGTAGTAAGGCGCGTCTTTGGAGTTTTGACTCCCGTTCTTCACGTCCACATAGTAGGGCTCGCTGATCGATGGCAGTAGTAATATGCGCCCCTGGCCGTCTCTGATGTCAGCGGCGTAAGCCGGATTGTCAAGACTGTCCCTGTGTTGATCAGGAAACGCGGAGAAAAATGTAGGGGAAATGTCGCTAGTGCCTTGCGCCACGCTCTCGAGGGAACGCCGCGGTCCCGGAAAAGCTGAGCTGATGCCGCCTCCGGGTTGGACAGTCACCCTGCCGCCTGTAGTCACCAACCGCTTCTTGTCAGGATTGTTGCGCGGCCAGACCTCTACCAGTCCCTCCCGGACAAAGACCAGCGTTTCCCCACCCAGTTGCACATCGACAATGAATTCGGTCCCGCGAACCGCAATCGAGGCCGCGGGGCTGTTAAGGCGATAGGGGTTCGGCTTACCGCCCATGTGGTAAATCTTCACGATCACGCGCCCAACAACGATTTCGAGCAACTCGCGCACCGTTTGCGCGTCGCCGAAATTTTTGAGAGCCACGTTTGAATTGGGCAGGACCGTGATCTGGCTGCCGTCGTTTAGCGAGATGACTACTCGGCTGTTTGGGCCGGTTTCGATTTTATTGCCAGGCTCAAGCAGTTGATTTATTTTGGGTGCGAAGACGCCGGGTCCGGCGTATATTCGAGCTACTCCTTTGAAGCTCCGGACCCTTGCCCGGACAAAACCGCCTTGCGCATGCGCGCCGATCGCCGCCAGCAAAAATATCAACATGACGAGCGTCAGACGTAATGGAATAGGGTGGCTTTGCAATCTTCTTCTCCTGCGAAATATGTGGAACAGGCTTATGGTGTTTGAAAAAATAATGCGCCCGGGCTCCGCCAACGTCGTAGCGCGAGTTGTTTACTCGCGCTACGACGTTGGCGGAGGGCGTCGCAAGTAAACAACTCGCAAGGCGCCAGGCGCATTTATTTCTCAAACACCGTCAGTCTGTTCGCGAGTCGGAACAGACTAAAGTCTGTTCCTCATTCTCGTCGTCAGACGAGGGGATTTGGTATTTCGCCAGCATTCGCTGGACGGTTCTTCGATCCAATCCTAGCGCGGACGCCGCGCGGCTGCGATTACCGCCGCTGCGCGCGAGCATCAACTGCAAATAGCGCAGCTGCAGCTCCTCCATCGTCGGCCAATCGGCGATGATGTCATAGGAGCCGGCTGTCGTGTCCTCCCCTTTCATCGCCCTCGCGGCTTCGGCGATATGTTCCGGCAAACAGTCAAGCGTAATTTGCCCCTTCGACGCCAAAGCCGCCGCATGCGTCAACGCGTTCTCCAACTCGCGGATGTTGCCGGGGAAGGGGTAAGAGCGGATTGCGTCGGTAACTTCCTTCGTCAAGCGCAGTGCGGGGCTCTTGTCGCCGCTCAACCGGCGAATGATGTGTAACGCCAGCAGGTCGAGATCATCGCCTCGCTCCCGCAGGGGTGGGAGGTTGAGGCTCAAAACGCTTAGGCGATAGAAAAGATCAGGACGGAAGGCGCCGCTGCCCGACAGAGCGCGCAGCGACACGTTGCTCGCGCCTATGACCCGCACGTTGACCATACGCGGCGTCGGCGACCCGACCCGGCGCGTTTCGCCTGATTGCAGGACGCGCAGCAAACTGGCTTGAAACGCCGGGCTTGTAGAAGCAAGCTCGTCCAAAAATAACGTGCCTCCGTCAGCCGCCTCGAACAATCCCGGCCGGTCACTGGTCGCCCCCGTGAACGAGCCTTTCATGTAGCCGAACAACTCCGATTCCAGGAGTGTGTCGGTCATGCCAGAACAATTAATGGCGATGAACGCCTTGTTCGACCGGGCGCTGAATTGATGGATGGCCCGCGCCACCAACTCCTTTCCAGTGCCCGATTCGCCGGTTATAAGCGCCGTCGCGTCCGTGCGGGCGGCCTGCGCGATCAGTTTGTAAACCGCCACCATCGCCGGGCTGCGTCCGACCAGCCCTGTGCGCGAAAGATCGTTCAAGAGCATGGACGCCTCAGTCTCGCGCTCTTCTGTCCCGGCGATTTCGCTTCGGGCGGCGACATAGCGTCGAAGGAGATTGACGAGGGCGCCGATCTCGAACGGCTTGGCGATGAAATCGCTCGCGCCCTCGGACAGGGCATGAACGGTGAGGTCTATCGAACCTTGCGCCGTGATTAGAATTATCGGCGTCTGCGGGCTGATGACGCCTAAATCCCGGACGACCTCCATTCCGTCGCCGTCCGGCATGAAGATGTCGCAAACGACCGCGGCGAAACTCTTCTTACGCGCGGCCTCGATCGCCTCGCGCCCGGAGCTGACTGCCGTCACAAGAAAGCCGTTGAGCGCAAGCCCCGCCTCCAGGGTCATTCGGATCGCGCGGTCGTCGTCGGCGACTAAGATGTGGGGAATGTCGCGGTCCATACTTTGAGTAAAAAGAAAAAAGTTTTGCGGCGAATTCAATTTCCGTATGCCTACTTTCATATGGCAAATGGCATATGGAGAGCTATTACGCCCCGGAACTCTCGCCAGCGCGCTTGCCTTTCGTTTGGTCCCACAAGTAGAGTGAAAAAAATCGCTCTCTTATTTCAAATGGCATATGACATATGGAACGCGATTACGGCCCAGAACTCTCGCCCGCGCGCGTACCTTTTGTTTGGTCCCACAAGTAGAGTGAAAAAATCGCCCCCTTGCCGGGCTGGCTCTCGACCGTCGCCGCGCCGTTATGCAGCTCGGCGACCTCATGCACCAGCGCTAACCCAAGCCCGGCGCCCGGAACGTCGGCGCTCGCGGCGCGGGGCACGCGATAGAATTTCTCGAAGATGTGAGGCAGGAATTCGGGGGCGACGCCGCAGCCTTGATCGACCACTTCGATTAACACCGCCGGACCCTCTGCGCGGGCGTTGACCGTGACGGTTGAGTTGGCGGGGCTGAATTTGATGGCGTTGTCGACGAGGTTGCTCACTGCGCGGGCGATCAGGTCGGCGTCGCCCAGGATCGGCGGCAGGTTCGGGGAGAGGTCGCGAACTATCTTGACCCCGGCGCGTTCGGCCAGGGGATCGAGCAACAGCAGCGCCCTTTCCACAAGCTGTTCGATTCGCAAAGGGGCAAGCCTCAATTGACGCGCCCCGGATTCCAAACGCGCGAGGTCGAGGTATTCGTCGATCATGCGCGCCAGCCGCTTCGCCTCGTCGTTGATTATCAAATGCATCTCGCGCCGACGCGCCGCGTCCACTTCGAACTGCGCGAGCAACTCGCTCATCCCCTGAATCGCGGTAAGCGGAGTCTTCAGTTCATGCGTCACCAACGCCATGACGTCGCGCTGTGTGCGCTGCAGTTCGCGGTGTCGCGTGATGTCGGAAAAAACCGCGACGATTCCGCAGACCTCGCCGTTGGTCGAGCCGGCGACCGATGAGACGCGCAGCGTATAATGTCGCGCGGCCCCGTGGCCGAGGGTGATTTCGCGCTCTATCGATTCGCGCTCTTCCAACAGTCGCCGCAGCGCTTCGCGCGCCGCGCCCGCCGATTGCAGACGCGAAACGATCGTCGGGGATTGTTGGGCGCGCAGAGATTCGGCCTCGCTGATGCGCTCGAAGAGGTCGCTGCCGGCCAGCGCCCGTTCGGTGACGCCGAGGATTTGGGCCGCGCGAGGGTTGGAGAAGATGATTCTGGCGTCGGTCGCAGCGATGATCAGGCCGTCCTCAATAGACCACAGCGCGCGACCGATGAACAGGGCGCGTTGCAACAACTGCTGGTTGAGCGCTTTCAACTCGCGGGCCTTCCATTCCGCCCCACGCGGCAATCGGCGCAGCTCGCCCGACGCGGCTTTGTCATCCGACTCGGCCAGCCCAGATCGGTCCGTCGCGCTCTGAAGAGGCGGCGCCGCCAATAACGACTGGCCGGCCTTCGATAGCTCAGTGATCCTCGAATCAATCTCGCGGCTCAGCACAAAGGCGCGCCGTAATAAGGTCAGCGGCGTCGCGATCGTGAAGGCAAATAGCATAGGCGCGACCGGCGGTAAAATCAGGCGCCGGGAAAACGCCAGATAGGAGGTCAATAAAATTAAAGCCAGAAGAATCCCGAGCGCGGCAATTTGCCGCGCTATTTCATAACTTCCCTGCGCAAGCGCGGCAAAAATGATCACCCCGGCGGCGACCAATAGAGCGCAGAGGAACGCTACCCATTCAGGGACCTCGCGGTAAAATCTGCCTCGCAAAATGGTGTTTACCTGATTCGCCAACACCTCGACTCCGGGCATTAAATCGCCGCGTATTCGTCCGCCGCTCACGCTTTGAATGAACGGGGACGCCACTTTTTCTCCGAGCGTGGCGGCGGTCGCGCCGATCAGCAG
>DATCXQ010000844.1:0-10818 GCA_036565725.1 Blastocatellia bacterium | reverse complement strand
GAGGATGGCGTCACGCAACGACGCCATCCTCTATCCTCCATCCTCCATCCTCTATCTTGGCGGTTGGAAATTATAGCGGATCTTGCTTGCCCAAAATGATCGTCTCGCGGAATGTCGCGTAGGTCGCGCGCCCGTTCAGCTTCGGCGGGTTGAAGCGGTATTGCCTGAATGCCTCGATGGCTTTCGGGTTGAGCGCGGAGTCTGGGGTGTCGAGCACGCGGACGTTGGTGGCGCGGCCTTCGGGGGTGATGACGCCTTCGAGCGTGATCGTGCCTTTGACCGAGGCGCCCGGAGGGAATTTGATCGGGGCGCGATTGGCCACGGAGGGCATTACGAAGATGTCGCCTTCGGCGAGCTCGACCTTTGACCCGAACTGATCGGTCGGTCGCGAGATGTCGGAAGGCTTGTTTTGCAGATTGCGCGTTGTGGTCACGGTCGGGGTTATGGTGACGAGCAGCGCGCGCGTATCCGGCGCCTTTTCGACGCCGTCAGGCCCCTGGAATTCGCGCACCCCGAATCCGCTCCGGGCGCCGCGCAGCATGACAGTCTCGTAATTCCCGATGGTCACGCCTTTCGCTTCGAGCAGAGCCTTGTCTTCGTATTTCGCGGTGAAATCGAAGCTCACGTCGCTTTTCGTGACGACGCGCGGAACGATCGTGAAACTGAACTGGCGTTCGTTCATCGGCTGCGAATCGGTGAAGCTCTCGCTTTCGCGCAGGCCGATGGAGCGGACGTACCGGAACTTGAGATCCTCGGCGCCGAAATTGCGCTTGATCGCGTCCATCTCTTCTTCGGGGGTCGAAGCCGTCTGGTTGAGTTTATTGACCTCGGCGAACTGCTTCGACCGCGCGTCGTCGAACTGGTAAACGGCGACGGTGACGCCGACGCCGTAATCGTTCTTTTTCAAAAGCTGGGCGTGAACGGCGCCTGACAGGATAATCATAAAAGCGAGCGCCCAAAGCGCCCGCCCGATCAAACTCTCAGCCAATGCTCTCATCATCATTTGACTCCCTCTCGTCCAACAATAATTGGTAGGCCTCTCTTTTCGACAATCCCCTGGAACGGGCCGCCTGCTTGATCGCCTCGATGCGGCTCAAGCCCTGCTCGCGCTCCAGGTGTTCGACTTCTTCGCTGACCGAAATTGACTGCGCCGCCCCCAAATTATCTTCGCGGCTCCCGGCGATGACAAGCGTTATTTCGCCCCGCGGCTCGTTAGCCTCGAAATGCGCGATGATTTCCGAGACCGCGCCGCGGATGAACTGTTCGTGCAATTTGGTCAATTCACGCGCGACCGCGGCCCGGCGGTCGCCCAGGATCTCCCGGACGTCGAGGAGCGATTCCCGAATCCGGCGCCCTGCCTCGTAAAAGACCAGCGTCGCGCGTTCCGCCTTCAGCTCGGCGAGCCGCGCGCGCCTCGCCTGTTTCCTGCTAGGCAAAAAACCGGCGAACAGGAACGAATCGGTCGGCAAGCCCGACGCGACAAGCCCGGTGATGATCGCCGTCGCGCCGGGCACGGGCGTGACCGTGACCCCGCGCTCGACGGCGGCCACGACGATCCGATAAGCCGGATCGGAAATCCCCGGCGTGCCGGCGTCGGTGACCAGCGCAATCGATTCGCCGCGCGACAACCTCTCGGCCAACTCGGCGGCGCGCTTAGGCTCGTTGTGTTCGTGATAACTGATCGTCGGCTTGGCGATTCCGAAGTGATTGAGCAAGCGCCGCGTGCGCCGCGTGTCTTCACAGGCGATCAGGTCGACCTCTTTCAGCACACGCAGCGCCCGCAGCGTGATGTCCTCGAGATTGCCGATCGGGGTTGATACTAGGTAAAGAGGCATAAGGGGACAGGGCGACAGGGCGACAGGGCGACGGGGCGATGGAGAGATGAAGGAGCGGCGAAAGTCATTGTCGCCCCGTCGCCCCGTCGCCTCGTCGCCCTGTCGCCTTCTTCATTTCTGCACGCCGTCGCTCAAATCCGTATCCTTCCAAAGCCAGATGCCGCCGCGCATTCCGAGCGTGTTGGAGACGACTTCGACGTCGGGCCCGAGATCGATCGAGACGTTTTCGGCGTTGCCGCCGCCGATATAGAGCCTGTCGAAGTGGGTCAGCGCGCGGAAGACCTCTATGGCCCTGGCCAATCGCTTGTTCCATTCGATCTTGCCGACCTTTTTAAGCGCGCGGTTTCCCAGCTGCTGTTCGTAGGTCTGCCCTTTACGGAAGGGGATGTGCGCCAGTTCTATGTGTGTCGCGAGCCGGCCGTCTTCAAAGAGCGCCGACCCGAGCCCAGTGCCGAGAGTGATCACCATCTCGACCCCTTCGCCTTTGATAGCCCCGAGGCCCTGCATGTCCGCGTCGTTAATGACGGCAGTGGGTTTACCCGTCTGCTTCGCTATCGCCCGCCGCAGATCGAAGCCGTTCCATTCGTCGGACCCGAGGTTTGCGCTCGATAGCGTTCTACCTTTGCGCACCGGGCCGGGAAAACCGACCGACACTCGATCGAACGGCGGAAGCTGCGCCGTCAATTCCTTCAGTTTCTCCAGGAGCAGGGTGGGCGGGCAAGGTTTCGGCGTGTCGACGCGAGCGCGTTCGGTGACCATTTCTCCTCGCTCGTCGAGCAGCGAGGCTTTCAACCCGGAACCGCCGATGTCGAACGCCAGGGTTTTCAATCCTGCGGACGCTTTTCTGCTAGAGGTTTTCTTCTTGGCTGTCTTTTTCTTAACCGTATTTTTCGCTGCCATTGGCCTTTCCTGTACAACTCTTGGTGAGTTTATGGTTAAATTCTTCCGCCGAAATATTAACTCAAAACGCAATACGCCGGTAAGGCGCAATAAAAATCAATCACGAATCAGAATCGCTCGCGGTACTGATTCGTGATTGATTTCCGAAGGAGACTCAAGCATGCGACGATTCAGGAAGCTCATTCTTCCGGCCCTCTTGTTCGGCTTTCTCGCGCAGTCCGCGTCGCTGCGGCCCGAACGTCCGGTCGCGTCGCGGCAAAAAGAACCGGCGGAGGCGAACACTCCCGGCCCGCGCCATCCGCCATCCCAATCGCTTGAACGCGCGCTCACCAAAGAGCAGTTCGCGCAGATCGTCCAAAAATTTTCCGAGCCGAACGGCTATTTCGATTCGGACAATTTGATCTCGAACGAGGCCTCTTATCTACACGTGATGGGGAAGATGCGCCAGATGAAGGTCGCCGGCGGCGCTTACATAGGCGTCGGGCCGGATCAGAACTTCTCTTACATCGCGCAGATCAGGCCCGCCGTCGTCTTCATCACGGACATCAGGCGCGACAACCTGCTCCAGCACCTTTTCTTCAAATCGCTCTTCGCGCTCTCCGGCAACCGGCTCGAATATCTCTGCCTGTTATTCGGCAGGCCGCTTCCGCCCGATCTGAAATCGTGGGACTCGCGCAGCATACAGGAGATCGCCGCCTATCTCGACAAGACTTCCCCGAAACGCGAGCTGTTTGAAAAGGCTAAAGCCGACGTCCAATCGAAGGCGCAGAGCTTGGGCGTGAAGCTGGACTCCGCGGAGCTTGAAACGATTAACCGCATTCACGCCGCTTTTTTTGACGCCGGACCCGATCTGAAATTCACCAGCCGCGGACGCCCGCCGCGCTGGTACTATCCAAGTTACCGCGACCTGCTGTTCGAAAAAGACCTGACCGGCAAACATTGCAACTACCTGGCGAGCGAAGACGACTTCCGCTTCCTGCGGTCGCTTCAGGAGCGCAATCTGATCATCCCGGTCGTGGCCAACCTGGCCGGCGACCACACGCTCAAGAGCATCGCGCGCTACCTGAACGAAAGAGGCGAGCGAGTCTCGGCTCTTTATACTTCCAACGTGGAGTTCTACCTGATGCGGGGATTCAGCGATGACGAGTTTAAACGCTTCGCCGATAACGTCAGCCTGCTGCCGCGCGACGAGCGCAGCGTCATCATCCGCAGCTACTTCAACGGCTCGTGGGGGTACGAACATCCGCAATCGGTCAACGGGTATTACAGCACTCAGCTCCTTCAAACGATGGAGAGTTTCGTCAAGGAAAATTCGAGCGGCGGATACAAGTCCTATTCAGACCTGGTAGGCAAGCACATCCTCGATCTGCGTTAGCCACCAGAGACACGTAGGGGCGCGTATTCCGCGCCCAATCGCTTCGATCACGGACGCGGGCGGGGAATACCCGCCCCTACGTGTCTTTGTGGCTAAAGTGTCACTGGGCCGCCAGTTGTTTCCGTTTGAGTTCGGGACGATCGTTTTGGCCCACGTTGCCTGGCGCCTGCCCGTCCGTGGCCGCGCGGTAGCCTTCGCGCGCGCGCACGATCATCCCCGGTTTTTCGACGCGGACTTTGATCCGCCGGTACGCGCCGTCCTTCTTCGCGTTGGTCGGGTAGTAACTGAGCGCGTATTGATGGCGCAACTCTTCGGCTATGGCCGAAAAAGCCTGCGAGAGGTTGTAGAGCGTGTCGGCTTCGTAGAGTCGCCCGCCGCTGCGGTCGGCCAGTTCCTGCAAGTAACGCGCGCCGCGGCGGTAATCGCCACTGCCCGTTTGGGCGCCGCCCGAAGGCGAGCGACCCGGCCATTGTTGGAACATGGGCGCCGCGAGATTATCGAACGGCCATCGGCGCTTGTTCGGAGGATGCGGAGTCGGCCACGGCCAGGGACTGGCGCTGGGGGAGGGGCTGCTCTGCTGGTCATTCTCGGTGTCATATCTGATCGGGTAGACCAGCGCGCCCGATTCTTCCACCTTATCGATGGTGTTTTGGTAGTTGGCGCGGCGGCTCGCGGTGTCGACGCCGTCGGTGAAAAGCACGATGGCTTTGCGGCCCTCGACCTGCGCCAGGCGGTCAACCACTTTATCGACGGCTTCGTAAAGTTTCGTGCTGCCTCCGGTGCGGGTTTCCTCGATCGCCTGGCGGAGAACGTCGGAATCGTTGGTGAAATCGCAATGGAAGCGGACCTTGCTGTCGAAAGACACGACCATCACCTGGTCGTCGCCCCTCAACTGCTTGACGAAGGCGAATGCGGCCTCCTGGATGTCGTCCAGCCTGAACAGCGTGCTGTTTGAAGTGTCGAGCACGAGCGCCACGTGGAACGGCGTCTCGACCGACGTCAGGCTCTCGATGTCCTGTTCCACTCCGTCCTCGTAAATCCGGAAGTCGCGCTTCTTAAGGAACGGAACGAATTTGCCTTCGCGGTCAATGACGCTGGCCGGAATGCTGACGAGCGCCGTGTCCATCTTAATCGTCCCGCTGTCATCAACGGTGACAGGCGTGTTGTCGGCAAGGGGGCGGTTTGTAACTCTCTCTCTCTCGGAAACTCTCTCTCTTTCGGAATCTCTCGAGGGCTGACCGTCCTTTGCCGGCGCCGGCGCCTGCTTGCGCCCGGATTGCGCGGAACTTGACGGACTCAACGCCCAGACAAATCCCGCAACTAATAGAACCACGACAAAGCAACGAGCAAACAAATTGCTTTTCATCATACCTCCTCTGAAAATGACCGCGGAGTAACGAATAAATTCGATACAGCGTAGCGCTTTCGGGCGGCCATTGCGCCCGAAGGTATTGCTCGTTTGAAATTTGCTCTGACGGAAAGGGGAAAACCCGCAGGGCCGGTTTAATTTCCCATTTTCTATATTGCATTTGTCATTCGCCATAGCGCCCAGGCGTCTCCGGCAATGACAAATGGAAAACAGAAATGGGGAATGGAAAATGAAAATACCTCGAAATCTTCGATTGACCGCTTAAGAACTACTCTGAGCTTCCACCCTCGCCGGCGCCGCGCTTCTCCTGATGGCCAGATAGCCGGTCCAAGATTCGGGCAGCACTTTTTTCGCTGATAGATTAGCTCCAAGAATCAGAATGAATGATGAGATGAAAACCCATGTGACCAGCGCCATCAGCGAGGCCAGTTTTTTGTAGCTCCCTTCAAAATCGAACAGCGGGAGCGCCAGCCAGAATCCGAACATGACGATCAGCCATAACAACGCGGTGGCTATCGAAGTGAACATCGTCTGGCTGGCCTGCACTTTCCCGTTCGGGACGAAATAATAAATGATGAAAAATATCAGCGAGACGAACGGGAGCGCGATGAGTGGGCCTATGACATAGAAAATGTATTTGCGCCAGGTGGGGTTAACGACCTCGCCGAAAACTCCTAACACCTTGGCGATGATGAAATCGTAGAGGCTCGCCAACGACACCGGCGCCAGCATTATCACCACGCAAGCGACCGCCAGCAGCAGATAGGTCGCGTATTGCTTGATAAAGTTGCGTTCTTTGAAGCCCCATGCGCGGTTGAGCGCGGCTTCGAGCGGTTGGAAGACGCCGGAAGCCGAATAGATCATCAGCGCGAACGAGAACAGCGTAGCCTTGCCCCCCGGCCCGCGCGCCACTTCATCGAGGCTGGTGAAGAGATCCTTGGACTCTTTCGGCGCCATCGACATCATCAGGAGAAAACTGGATTCGTACCCACGCTCCCAGTGCAACACGTTAATCAAAAAGCTGCCCATCAGCACCGCGAACGAAAAGAACGACAGCATGACATTGAATGCGATGGCCGAGGCGTTGACGTATGTTTCGGTCGTCGACAGGTCGTAAATCGCGGGCCACATCTTTTTGAAGAACATCCATCCGCCGCGCGCGTAAAACGCCAGGCCGCGGCCCTTGGGGGCCGCTGGGATCGGAGCCGTTGCGGGCGCCGCGCCGGCTCTCTCGGTCGCCGGTCCAATCTTGTTGGTTTCATTCATAAGCTTAGGCTCTAGTATCAGGTTGTGATCAAGGTAGCGATCTCTTCTTCGATCGCCTCGAGCGATTGTCGAATCATCCGTTGATGGGCATCCGAGCGCGCGCGTTTTAACTGCTCTGTCAAACGGCTTCGCTCTAACTTCAAGCTCTCGACCTTGAGCTCCCGCGCTCTCTCTTCGGGCGTCTGGGCACGACCTTCATAAGCGCCTTGCGAGCGCCGTGCCTCTTCTATCTGATCTTCTACGGATTTGCTCTCCCAACCCCTCGCCATATTTCATATCCCATGTGCGATATGACTATAGTTATTGAGAAATAAATTTAGCCATCACACTTGCGGCCCCGGAGGACGGCGGATATTAGACGGTGGAGAAACCACCGGAAGAATTTGTAATGGAATTTCGGGAGCCTTGGAGGGGGGACAGATGTAAATCGGTCTGTCGTCCCTCCGGGCTTCCGGAGATGTGTGTGCGGCGCGATCCCGGTGGTCCCTCCACCGGTTAATATCCGGCCACCCCCACGGGGCTATGGTTTAACTTAATTCTCAAGCACCATATGCAGCATATGAAATATGGCATATGGCGCATGTAAGCCGGATAGTTATCTCTTAAAGGCGACTGCCCGCTAATGAAGCAAGCAAGCCGCGTGACCCAACACGCGCTCGCCGTCGCGCAAAGGGCTCGGCGTTGGCTGCCACCCGCCGGCGATTCGCGCGGCCAGCAGTTCGTCGGCGCTCGGGAGGTGGTCCCACACGGCGACCGCCGTGACCTGGCCCTGTCAGGTCGCCTCCAGAACCAATATCAGCCCGTTCCGCCAGGGCGCAATCACGTCGTGAGTGTATTCGTCGAGCGCGATTGTTTCAGTCAACAACACCGGCGGGCGCCCGGCGCTACCCCACAGGACAAACTCCTGGAGCGTGCCGAAGCGCGGCAACTCGCGTTCGAGCGCAGTCAGCGTTTCGATTGGGAGGTTTGCTCTGTTGACGATTTGCACGAGACAGAGTTTAGAGCCAAGTGGCGGCGTAATCAACGTCTAGCCTATTGCTTCGGGGCTGAGCGGTTAGATAAACTGCGGCGCCCGGTCAGTACCGCGAGCGGTGGCGAGCGCCGCGTCGCCGGTCAGCAAATAGTGGACCCTGCGCCCGATACCGCTCGCGGCATTGACTTATTATTTCGATAAACTGGCGCGTGAATCGCATGGAACCGCAGGGATTAAAATCACAACCTCAACACCCGAATTTCAAATCATCATCCGGACGGTCACGCCCGCGGCGCGGCCGGGCCGTCGTCATTTCATTGGTGGCTTTAGCCGCAATCGCTCTGCTGTCGCTCTTCTGGCTGTTTCGGCCCCGTCCGCCGAAGCCGTTCGCGGCTGTGATGACCGTGGGCGGGCCGGGGATGAAGATCGCCAACTCCACGCTGCCCGACCTTTTCGGCGTCGCGGTTGATGGCAAAGGCCAGGTATTTTTCAGCGACGGAACCGGCGACGCCGTCCGGCGGATCGACGCCGATGGGAGTTTGAAGACCGTCGTTTCCGATCTCGACACGCCTTCAGGGCTGGCGTTCGAGCGGGGCGGATGGTTCGGCGACGGATCGCTAATCGTCGCCAATACAGGCGGGCATACAATCGTCCGAATTGACATTGGAACGGCCCGGTCCAATTTGGTCGCCGGCGCGCCAGGCCAGGGCGGCTTCGCCGACGGCGACGCGGCTCAGGCGCGCTTCAACGGCGCGGTCGGCGTCGCGGTCAATAAGGACGGCGTGATCTTCGTCGCCGACACCTACAACGACCGCATCCGCGCGGTCGAGGGCGGGCGCGTACGCACTATCGCGGGCGGCGACGAGCCGGGGTTCCGCGACGGGCGCGGCGCCGAGGCGCGGTTCGACACCCCTTGCGGAATTGCAGTCGGTCCCGACGGGGCCTTGCTCGTGGCCGACACCGGCAACCACCGCATCCGCCGTGTGACGCTCGACGGCGCCGTGACGACGATCGCCGGCTCCGGCGACCCCGAAGACCGCGACGGCAATCTTGCCGATTCCGCGTTTTGCGAGCCTACGGGGATTGCGGCGCGGCGCGACGGAATGATCTTCGTCACCTGCGCCGCCCAGTCGAGCGTGAGAATGATCGACCTGAACGGCCAGGTCGTGAAGACGGTAGCCGGGGGCGGGTTCCTGGGCGGACTTCTGGACGGCGCGGTCGCAAAGGCGAAGCTCAATCGCCCGTCGTCATTGGCTTTTGCGTCGAACGACGCGCTCGTCTTCGCAGACGCCAACAACGGGTTGATCCGCGCAGTGGTCCCGGAAGGCGCAAGCTTCGGATTTCAGTCCGACCCTGGCGCGGCGGAGATTAAGGCCTCCGACATCCGCGACGCTGTCCCGCCGCGCTGGCCTTACGACCCGCCGGAGGCGAGGCGCGACATTGCGGGAACCTTCGGCGAAATCCGAGGCGAGATGCTCCGCGATCACGACGTGTGGTTTCACAGCGGGCTGGACATTCCCGGGGCTTACGGAGAGACGGCGCGCGCGATCTTCTCCGAACGCGTCACTCTGCCGATCGCGGTAGAGGACGCGGGCAGCGGGCGCGAACGATTGCGATTGCCGCTCATCGGCTACATCCATCTGCGAGTGGGCCGCGACCGGAACGACCAGGCCGCCGGCGCTTTCCCGAACGGCGCGTTCACTTTTCGCCGCGACGAACAGGGGAGGGTCATCGGCGTTCGAGTGCGGCGCGGGACGCGGATCAACGCGGGCGACGCGATAGGCGCGCTCAACGGCCAACATCACGTACATTTAATAGCGGGGCCTTACGGCGAGGAGAACAACCCGCTCGAGGCGCTGCGGTTCCCCGGATTGATCGACACCGTCGCGCCGACCATCGAAAGCGTGGCGATAGCCAATGAACTCGGCGAATCGCTCTTCGATTCGGCGAAGGCGGCGCGAGGGGCGAAACCGCCTTCGATCAGCGGACGAGCGCGCGTCATCGTCCGGGCTTACGATCAGTTGGACGGCGCCCCGCAGCGCCGGCGGCTGGGCGTTTACCGCCTGGGCTACCAATTGCTGCGCGCCGACGGCTCGCCCGCGCCGGGCTTCGAGCAGCCGCGCTACAACCTGGTCTTCGACCGTTTGCCGGTCGATCACGCCCTTATAAAACTCGTTTACGCTGAAGGCAGCCAGTCGGGTTACGCAGGGCGGACCATCTTCGCTTACATCGTGACCAACGTCGCGCAGGGCGGCATGGCCCGCGAAGAGTTCCTCGACGCCTCGCAAATCACGCCGGGCGATTACGCGCTGCGAGTCTTCGCCGAAGATTTCTTCGGCAATCAGGCTCGGCGCGACACCCCGATCACCGTGACGAAAGAGAGAAAGGGCGACGGGGCGACGGGGCGACAGGGCGGATGAGAGTCGGAGAAATGAGAAGACGGAGAGAGTTATTGTCTCTGTGTCGCCCCGTCGCCCTGTCTCTCTTAGTAAAGCTGATAGAGCATCAGGTAGACGATCACGCCGGTCACCGAAACATAGAGCCAGATCGGTAGGGTCCATCGCGCGATTTTTCGGTGAAGATCGAATCTCTTCTTCAGCGCGCGGGAAAACGTCACGAAGACCATTGGCACGATTGCGATGGCCAGAGCCGTATGCGTGATCAGAATGAAAAAGTAGACGGGACGAACGATTCCTTCCCCCTGGAACCTCGTCGGGCCTAGCTCCTTGCTGAAGTGGTAGATCAGATATGAAGTCAGAAACAGCGTCGATGTAACGAACGCGCTAATCATCGAGGTCCTGTGGGCCTTGATGTTCTTCTGACGAATGAAGAAGTAACCTGTGATGAGCAGGATTGCGCTGACGCTGTTGAGTATCGCGTTCAGAGCCGGAAGTTGTGAAATCGACATAAGATTGATAATGACGATATTTTAAAGCCAGTTTGACCAGCGCTCCGATGAGCGCCGAAGTCGGCGCGAGCAGAATCAGAATCGCCGTGTTGATCGTCGCCGAGATTTCATCCGAGTTTTCGGCGTTGGCTACGCTCGCTTTGCACATCGGGCAGGCGAGCGTTTGAGCGGTGGTCGCCAAAATCGCCGCCG
>DATCXQ010000838.1:0-3187 GCA_036565725.1 Blastocatellia bacterium | reverse complement strand
GGGGCGGGTTTTCCCCGCCCTATCGCTTGGATCATAGACCTGGGCGGGGAAAACCCGCCCCTACACCGAATTCCGTGGGCGCCATTAATTGTCAAAGATCACCAACTACGCGGCGGAGAACAACGCGTATGAAACTATTCGTCACTTTATCACTCTTTGTCATCGCTTCGTTCATGACCTCTTTCGCGCAGGAGAAAGATTCCCTGACGTCGCTTGAGGCGCTGAATCGGGCGGCGAAACAGAAACTCGACGCTCGGCCCAACGTCCCGCTGGCCGACGAAACCGCCGACGTCTGCAGCGGCGCGGACGTGTTGGAGGCGGGCAGGATTCCGAATTATGCTCGTGGCCTGGCGCTGCTTCCCGAAGCCGCGAAGCCGCTCGCCGAGACGTTCAAAACTTATCTTTATGGCGGTTCGATCGCGCCGGAGACCAAAATGGCGATGGGGCTGCGCGTCGCGCAGGTCTATGGCAGCGCCTATCCTGCGGTTCATTTGCAGCGGTTGCTGCGCGCCTCGGACAAAGGGCGGAAATTGCTCGCGCAGTTGCAGGCGAACGACCTGGCGTCAATGTCCGCGAGCGAACAGGCCGCCGTGCGCTACGCCGAACTGCTGACCCGCGACATTCACGGCGTCGGCGAGGCTGAGTTCCAAAAGACGCGCGCGTCCTTCAACGATTCGCAGATCGTCGAATTGACGATGACGACCTGCTTCTTCAATTACTTCCTCCGTTACTGTGAAGGCGCGAACCTGCCCGTGGAGAAATGGGCTTTGGACGAACCCGTCGCGAAAGTCGCTGCGGCGAAATTCGCGCCGCCGCCCGCGCGCGTGGCTGTAGTCTCCGACGATCAAATGAGCGCAGTCGTTGACGCCTTGAACGCGGCGAAAACGCCGGCCAACAACTGGAACATCGGCATCGCCTATTCGCAGCGCGCGTTCCTGCTGGCGCCGGGGATCACTCGCGCGTGGCGGGCTTACACGACTTCGACGCGCAAATATGAGAGCGTCAGCCGCGAAATCAAGCTGCATGTCTCGTTCGCCATCTCGATGGCGAACGGCTGCCGTTACTGCACGCTGCATCAGGTTTTGGGTCTGCGGCGGCTGGGCGTCGATCCGGCCAAACTGATGGCGATGGCGAAAGACGACTCCGCGCTGACCGAGCGCGAACGGACGGCGGTCGCCTTCGCCCGCAAAATCACCCGCGAGCCGGCTAAGCTGACGAAAGACGATTACGCGGCGCTGGTCTCCGAATTCAAAGAGCAGGGCGCGCTTGAAGTTTTGCTGCAAAGCTGCAATTTTGCCTATATGAACCGCTTCACCGACGGGCTGCGCTTGCCTTCCGAAGACGAAGCGATCAAAACTTATCAGGAGACCTACGGCAAGAGTTTCGAGG
Organism: Blastocatellia bacterium; assembly: GCA_036565725.1. Lineage (GTDB taxonomy): Bacteria > Acidobacteriota > Blastocatellia > RBC074 > RBC074 > JAJVID01. Next base: position 1,798 of record DATCXQ010000838.1, on the reverse strand, counting down.
AACTACGCAAGGGAAAGGACTAACCGACAATAAAGATGAACACCACATTGAACGAGACGAGCAAGGCAGGCAAATCGGGGCGTTGGAAGTTGTGGCTGTCGCTGCTGCTGCTCGTCGCCGCGGCCGTGGCGATGGTGGCGATTCCGGTGTTTGTGATCATGCCGTTCAAGGCGCAGACCGCGGCAGGCGTCGAGTGGTCTTACCGGCTGCGCCGCTGGTCGCCGCCGGTGACGGTGGTCGGGACGATCTTGTTTCTCGCGCTGTGCGTGAAGCTCTGGCGCGGTTCGCGTTGGCCGGGCCGACTGGCGATGCCGGCGCTGCTCGCGCCATTGCTCACCGTCACATGGTTCGCGCAGCAGAATCACTTCGAATGGATGTTCAACCCGCTGCTTAACGCCAATTACGCGCGCGCCGGCGAAGCCGACTTCGTCGCCGACGGCGACATGGTCATGGCGGTGGGTATCAATGGGGACGCGGTCGCCTTTCCCGTGCGCCAGATGGCCTATCACCACGTCGTTAATGACGTCGTCGGAGGCAAGCCGATCACGGCGACTTACTGAACGCTCTGTCACACCGGTCTGGTGTGGGAATCGGAAGTTGACGGGAAGAAGTTGACGTTCCATCTGTCGGGCATCAACAACCAGAACTTCATCATGCGCGATGATGAGACGGGCACCTGGTGGCAGCAGGTGTCGGGTGAGGCGATTCACGGACCGCTGAAGGGAAAGAAACTGACCCGCGTTGAGAACGATGAGCTGACATTCGCCCTCTGGAAGCGTGAAAACCGGCAGGGGCGAGTGTTGAAGCCGGACGAGCGGGTGAAGCATAAGTATGAGGCCGCCGATTGGGAGGAGCAGTATGCCAAATTCCGGGTTGTCACTCCCGTGGATCCCAATGACAAACTGTCGCCGCGCGCGCTGGTAGCCGGGCTGGTAGTCAACGGCAAGGCGGCGGCGTATCCGCTGCCCGCTCTGGAAAAGCAACGGCTGATCCTCGACAACATTGGCTCCGGCGGCGGAGTAACGCCCATATTCGTCGTGTTGGGGGACGACAACAAATCCGTCCGCGCCTTTGAGCGCGCTGTAGACGGGCGCACGCTGGAATTTTACGTTAAGCCCGAGACCTCGCCGATTCAGCTTATCGACGAGACGGCGACCACGTGGGATTTCAGCGGCAAAGCTGTCAGCGGCCCGCTCGCCGGGAAACAACTAAAAAAGATCTTCGCGCTGAAAGATTACTGGTTCGACTGGAAGATTTATAACCCGGACACGAAGGTGTATACGCTCGGCGAATCGCCGCCGCAATCGAAACCGTGAAAGGCGGCCTAGCCCCCATTTTGTCTCACTCTCGCCAAAGCGGTGTTGAATGTATAGGTGAAATGAAAACGGCCACCTCATCGGTGGCCGTAACTTTTTGATTCTGTTGATGGCCAGGGACGGAATCGAACCGCCGACACACGGATTTTCAGACGGGTGGTCAATCACTGAACCGAGTTGAAAATTACTGATATCCATTACATTTTATTCGGGTTGCAGCCCTAGAGCGGATATCAGATCAGTGTACGGAATGTGGCGGTAGCCTGACTTTGAGGCTCGTCATTATCCAAATCTTTTGCGTTCCCAGAGAGGCGCTTCTTCGTCGCGGAGCGACGGTTGAACTTAGGCCGGCGTTTTAACGCCGGTCGAGTGGCGAATGATTATCCAGTCGCGGAGCGACGATTGATATTGTTGTGAGTTCGTCGCTACATTCAACATTTTCTTCGCATTCTTCAACCGTCGCTCCGCGACTGAGGGTTTCT
>DATCXQ010000826.1:0-8277 GCA_036565725.1 Blastocatellia bacterium | reverse complement strand
ATTTGAATCTCCTCGGCGCCAATCGCCGCGCCGATGATCGAAGCGGAGTAATCGGACCCGCCGCGCCCGATCGTGGTCGTCACTCCGTCCCCGGTCGAGCCGATGAAGCCTTGCGTGACCGGCGCGCCGCCATCGGCCAGAGCGGCCGTGAAGCCTTCTTTCAATTTCGGATTCGCGATCTCGAATTGCGGCGCGGCGCGCGTGAAATCGTCGTTGGTTCGCATCATTGGGCGAACGTCAACCCAGACGCCTTTCATCCCGCCGGCGCGTAAGGCCGCGGCGACGATGAGCGACGAAAGCAATTCGCCGTTGGACGAGGCGGCGTCGGAGAGGCGCGGCGTGAGATGACCGGTTTGATCGATCTCTTCGAGCGTTGAACGAATGGCGATGAAATGTTTGCCGAGGGCGTCGCGCAGCGATTCGATCTCCTGCCGCGGCGCAAGCTGCTCGGCGGTTTTGAAATGATGCGCGGCGATCCCGTCCAGCATGCTTTGCGCCGACCGCATATCTCCCGCGGCGGCCGCCCGCGCGCATTCGAGTAGACCGTTAGTCGTTCTGCCCATCGCCGAAACTACGACTACCGGCCGGCGATGCGATTGGCGGCGGACAATTGATACAAGGCGGCGGATCGCGGTCGCGTCTTCAACTGAGGTCCCGCCGAATTTCATTACAATCATTTGACTACCTTCTCATGGAATCGGACTTATGGGACTTACAGGACCTATAAGTCCCTAAGTCCCATTCCATTCATTCAGCCTCGGACTCAGAATTCTGTCTTTAAACCAAACTGGAACTGTCGTGGAACATCAGCGCTGAAGATGCGTCCGAAGTTCGGCGTGAATGCTATTCGGTTTGGCGCATCGAAATTGGGATGGTTGAACAAATTGAATGCTTCCACTCGGAACTTCAGCCGCACTCGCTCGGTCAGTCTGGCTTCCTTTTGTAACGAGAAATCCACTCCGCTATAGCTTGGGGCATAAACGGTGTTTCGCCCCGCGTTCCCGAAGGTGAAAGCGGCGGGCAGCGTGAAAGCGGCGGTGTCGAACCAGCGTTCAGGGCTTCGGCCGCTGCTCAGATTGGGGTTGCGTAACACATTTGGACGCTGCGCCGGGCCGGCGCCGATATTAGCTTGATCCACGCCAAGATTGACTGTGAATGGCGCGCCGGTATGCCAAGAAACGATTCCGCTGGTTTGCCAACCCGTCAGCGCCCTTTGCTTCCAACCTGAGATCCCGCGGCCCAGAGGCAGTTCATAAACAATGCTGGCGACAAAGCGGTGACGGTGATCGAAGCTGGAAAGCGCCTTTTCCGACGGTAAGTCGTGGACGTTCTGCGGCAAGTTCGACTCGAAGGCCGTGCCGCCCGGGTCAGACGCGTCGTCAATGGACTTCGACCAGGTGTAATTTCCATTCACCGCCAACCCACGCGCTAACCGCCGCTCCAACTTTAGCGTCAGCGCATTGTATGTTGACCAGCCATCCCAGCGAATGCTGTTGAAATTACTCAGCGATGGAATCGGCCGCCGGGCATTGATCGGCCCGGGTCCTGGCAAGGGAACGTTGCGGACGGTCGAGTTGTCGGCCCCAACGGTCCGGGAGCCGAGAAAAGCGGCTTCGATCATAGTCGCCGGTGTCAACAGATGCTGAATGCTCAGACTCCATGCCTCGTTATATTCAATGCGGTAATCATGATCCATGTTGTTCCCGCCGATGCCGCCACTCGTATTGGTGGCCAGGATGTTGGCGGTCGTCGCGGTAGGATTCAACGCGTCGGCCGCGATGTTGACGTTTTTGACCAGGAAGAATGGCAGGTTGCGGGCAAGAGCCTGTTGCACGCTGTAAGCCCACTGATTCAGGTATATCCCGAATCCGGCTCTTACCACCGTGTCATACTTCCCTGGCGCTTTCCATGCCACGCCCAGGCGCGGCGCAATGCGGTTGTAGGAGGGTTTTAACAGTCCCCGCTCCCAACCCGCCGCCGCCGAAGTAACATGAAGAATGGGAATGAGCGGCAGCAGCGCGTTCGCCGCCGGATTGATGCGCCCGTCGCTGTCGCTCGCGATCACGAAGCGCCCGCCCGGCACGGTCAGGTCGATTGCCGAGAGGCGATTATCGACTGCCCGCATGTGTTGATTGATTTCGTAGCGCAGGCCGACGTTAACAGTCAGTTGCGACGTCACCTCCCAATCGTCCTGTCCATAAACATGCAGCCATTTCGTTCGCGCATCTTCGTTCCCGCGACCGATGCCGACCTGGGCTGATGAAGGCGCGCCGAGCAGGAAATCGGCGAAAGCATTACCGTCCGTCAAGCCGGCCTGCGACGATGTCCAGCGACTGGTGAAAGCAAAAACGCCCCGCGCCGCTTCCGGGTTGGAGGGCCTGAACTTCAAATAGAAAAAGTAGCCTCCGAATCTGATCTTATGCGCGCCGCGTTGGATCATTACGTTATCAAAGAACTCGTAACTTTGATTGTCACGGGTAATGATATTGACGGGATCGCCGACGGCGCTGTAAAGCCCGCCAAATGTAACTTGAGGAAAGCCCACATCACGCGGGTCTTTCGTGACTCCTTGCAGCCCGGAGGAAGAAGCAAAGTCCACCCCTTGATTGAGACTGGCCTGCCCTCCGGACACGCCCAACCAGCCGAAGCGAAATTCGTTCAATACATTGTTGGTAAACGTATGAGTATGGCTCAGAGCGAAATTATTGGTTCTAGTCGTCAACTCTCGCCCGAAGCCTGGAACCAGGCTCTCGTTGAGTTGGCTGGAGCCGTAGGGCTGGAGATCCCGTGCGCGGTAAGTAGTCAGACGGCCAAAGATTTGATCTCTGTTCGTCAATTGATGATCGAGCCTCAAATTGAACTGGTTTACATCGGTAGTCTCTTTGAGCGCCGTAATCAGGTTCTGGAAATTCCCTGGTTGGTTAGGCAGAGGGATTTTGGAAAGAAGCGCCACGGCAATGGTATCAAGCCGGTCGGCCGGAATCCTGTTGTCGGCGAACGCTGAGCGACTTCCGTCCGCCGCGGTGGTCGCCGGGTCGTAGATCGTGGCTAAGCCTGAAAAGTCGCCTGCCCGCACGGCGGCGGTCGGGACGGAAAATGTTTTGGTGACGGATTTTCGAATCCGTTGGCCTTCGTAGTTCACAAAGAAAAAGCTCCGATTCTTTCCTTCGTAAACATTCGGGATGAAGACCGGGCCGCCGAGCGAACCGCCGAATTGATTTTGCTGGAAAGGCGGAATGGGTTTGCGCGGGTCATCGAAGAAGTTCTTCGCGTCGAAGGCGTGGTTCCTCAGAAATTCGAAGAGGCCGCCGTGATACTCATTGGCGCCGGACTTTGTAACGACATGGATCAATGCAGAAGCTTTGCCGCCGAACTCGGCCGCATACATCGATTTTTGGATTTTGAATTCCCGAATCGCGTCCACCGACGGGCTGATGACCATGTTATTGAAGTACTCGTCAGTGATCTTGACGCCGTCGAGCATATAAATGTTATGACCGCTACGCTGGCCAGCCACGTTGACCAGATCGCCAGCCTGTTGCATGGCCGCGCCGCGAGTCCCGCCGGGCGGTTTAATCACTCCCTCGCTGAGGAGTGAGAGTTGCAGGAACTGCCGGCCATTCAGGGGTAATTCTACAATTTGCTTATGCTCGATGACATCGCTGACTTCGGCGGAAGTCGTCTGTAATGATGATTCGCTGGCCGTAATATTTATTTCTTCAGTGATGTCGCCTGACTGGAGGGTTAGCTCCAGTCTTAGTACCTGGCCGATTTGAAGTACGAGCCCTTTATGACTGTATCTTTTGAAACCGGCGCGGTGGGCGGAAATGTTATATTCGCCGATCGGTAACGCCGGAAATAGGAATTTTCCCGAGTCGTCAGTAACTCTTTCGAGCCTGAATCCGCTGGCCTGGTGTTCCGCGACGAGGGTTACGCCAGGCAATACTCCTCCTGACGAATCTTTGACCGCGCCGATGATTTCGGCGCCGTTCGTCTGCGCCTGGGCGGCGGTAACGGCGCAAAGCAAGATGGTAACCCACATTGCCGCTGTTTGGACTAATCGGTTCGCAGCGCTGTGTCGCCGTTCAACAGCGCGGCAAATAACCCACCCCGTGTTTTTTGATCTCATGGTTTTATCTCGCTTCTCCTTTCGTAATCTCGGAAAACAGTTCGCGTACTTTCACCTTCGCGGCGCTCATTGCCTGACACTTCACTCCAACTCTTTAACCCTCGGCGCGACCAACGTCACTACGATCGCAAATAAGACAATGACCGCGCCTCCGGCCGCCAGCGCCCACTGCGCGCCGTGATGTCCCCAACGCCATCCGATCAGGTCGGCAAACGCGCCGATCAATAGGCCTCCGACCGGCTGCAGCCCGACGTGAGCCAGCGCGTATATGCTCATCACGCGCCCGCGCATCTCGTCCTGCACCAGCGTCTGCACCAGCGTGTTGATGGTGGTCATGACGCTGACCATTCCGGCGCCGACTAGCGCGATGAAGAAGCATGAAAGCGCGAAGTCGCGCGACAACGCGAACGCCGCCACTGCCAGCCCGAAAAAGACGTTTCCGGCGAGAAGCAATCGCCCGCGATGGCGCGAATTGCTCAAGCTGTAAGCCATCGCCAGCGCGCTCAGTAGCGCCCCCACGCTCGCCGCAGCCAATAACCGCGCCAGCCCTCCCACCTCCTGGTTCAAAACGTCTCGCGCGAAGACCGGCAGGAAGATCAGGAACGACAACCCGCAGACGCTGAACACCGTGGAGACGCCGAGCAGCGCCTTCAGGCGGGGCCGCCCCCGGACGTAGCGGACCCCGGCGACCAACTGCCGCCACACATCGCGCGCGTTGAGGCCGTCCGGCGCGCGCCACGGCGGCGTCCGCAACATCCACAGCGCAGCGATAACCGCCAGAAAGCTGGCGCTGTTCAGGAAATAACAGCCCGCGATCCCGATGACGCCGAACAGCAATCCGCCGATCATCGGCCCGATGATGCGCGACAGGTGGATTTGCGCGGAATTGAGCGCGACCGCGCTCGGCAAATCCTCGCGCCTGACCAAGTTGACCATCAGCGACTGGAACGCAGGGGCGGCCAGCGTGACCGAGGCCTCGCTGACGAACGTTATGGCGATCACATGCCAGAGCGACAACCCCTCCCACAACTTCCAATCGCGCAGCAAAACCAGCGCGCCCAACGCGGCGGCGCTGAACATGTAAACCACCTGCATGACGATCAGCAGTTTGCGGCGGTCGAACAGGTCGGCGTAGACGCCTCCGAAGAGCGGGAAGACGATGTGCGGAGAAGAACTGGCGAACGAGACGAATCCGATCAGCGCGGTTGAAGCCGTCAACCCGCGCACCAACCAGCCCTGCGCGACCGTCTGCATCCCCGCCCCGGCGTTTGAAAGGAAAAAGCCTATCCAGATGAGGCGATAGTTGCGGTAGCGAAACGCGTGGAAAGTCCCGCCGAAACCGGTTTCAGCCGTTTCTGAGTCAGGGCGGCGATCCTTACTGAAATGGACCATTTCGATCAGCAACCTTAGGTAATAAATTGAAATGGCCCATTTCCGTCGGCGAATGTGCGGAACCGATCGCAGCCACACTCAACAACGAGGTCACAATGGTCGCATTAACCCACACCGTGTTTTTTGATCTCATTGTTCCATCTCGCTTCTCCTCGTAATTTTCGAAGGCTTTGATCAGGCCACCGATCACCGCCGACGAGTTTTCAAGCAGCGCCTGCGCCTCGGGCTCTTTCACTTCGCCTACGCCGGCGAGCAATTAAGCGCCCAGACTTTTCATCAAATCACTGGCAGCCGGTCTTAGCGGCAAGCCGCTTCCCGAACGTTCATCACCGCCAAGATCGAGCGCTACTTCGCCGCCCCAATCCGGGTAACCCAATTGTTGGTCAAAGCAGTGAAATCGGCCCCGCCTTCCCGAGAGCGACTGACGCGCTCGTTGTTCCGGCGGCGCCCCGCCAATAGAAAAACTTCTCCGTATCCCATGCTTTAACCGCGCTTACTTTCAGTTTTGTTCCCGCCTCAACTTATTAGATAAAGATTCAAGCTTGTCGGTAAAAGAACTCCCGATTGACGTAGTTTGAGCGCTGGCTGCCGTCCAGGAAGATGTAGTACGCGACTATTACCAGCACCCCCTTGTTTACCCGCAGATAGGTCTCAGCCCGCATGAAGCCGAAATCAAATTCAACCGCCAGCGCCAGCGCCCGTTGCCCCGCTTCTTCCTCCAGGTTCGCCAGCGCGGTCGCCTTCGCTTTGGGCCAGGCGATCAGGCCGTTCTCTCCGACCCCCAGGACGCTCACGAAAAAACGCTCGCCGACCCGTTCGATTGTGATTTCGGCCACTCCCTGCGTCTCCATGTTTGTATTCAGCCACCGGCCGATAAGCTTATCGGCGTGGAGTGTTCTGGTCGCAGGATCCGATAAAGCTGGATCCAATTGACCGCTCATTTTGAATTCCGGAGTTTGATTCATGTCTAGTATCTGCCATGCTCTAAGGCGAAATATTCGCGGACAAAATAGTCAACACGGTCGCCGCCGTCTTTGAATCTATGGATCTGTGCGAGCACGATCAGCCCCTTAAGGATCATGGCCTGAAGACGCGTTTCGACAAAACCAAAGTCATAGAGACAGGTAAATCCGGCGGCGACGCGCGAGGACGGCGTTGCGGTAAAGACGTTGATATCCACCGATCCCCAATCAATCAAACCTTCCGGGCCAACAGCGTAAACTCGCAGCGAGAGTCGCGAGCCGGACTGAGTTATTACCATTCGTGTGACGCCGGTCGTCTCCGGGTTTGAGTTGACCCAAACGCCGGCCAGCGTAGAAGGGTCGCCAGGCCCGACGGGTACGGGTTCGGCGATGATACGGTCGCGAATTTGAGCAAATTGCATTTGATATCCGTTCAGGACGTTTTGATCCAACTGCGAATCATCAAGCGATTGGACCCTCCGGGGGTGAGTAGAATCCCACGGCAATCCGGCGCGTCTGAAAACGAGAGCGCCCTGTTACGCCGTTTGTTGACAATCAAGGCCGTTGTGGTTGAAAACTTTCGATAGATGGAACTGCACAGAGCCTACGAGCATGCGCTTTCAATCCGGTTAACCACCGCTTTGCGCTGCGCTGAACTTATGCCAGGCTTCAAAAGCAGTGTATGGATCTGTCTCAAGCAGCGGTTCCGCCAGAATCAGATGGCTGCAGTCCGCTTTGCCACGCACACGTAACATTGGCCATGCTCGATTCATGATTTGATCGGTGACAAACCGCACAATAAATCCGATGCGCGGTCCATTAGATGTGTTGGGCATTGACCCATGAACGATCGTGCTGTGGTGCAAGGACATCTCGCCTGGTTGCAAAACGACATCTAGCGCTTCGGCTTCATTTATTACTGTCGCCACCTGCTCGCCGCGCGCTATCAGATTGGCTTCATCTACGGCATTGGTGTGGTTTAGCAGACCGTGCTTGTGAGATTTGGGGATTACGCGCATACAGCCGTTGGCTGAGTTGCTTTGGGTAAGCGCGATCCATGCCGAGATTGAGGGGGTCAGATGCAAGCCTGAATAAAGACTGTCCTGATGCCAGGAAACATAACCGGAGTCTCGCGGCGGCTTGTAAAAGACCAGGCTGCCATAGACCAAGATATCTTCTCCCAGAACGTCTTGAACTGCGTCCAGAACGGCGTCGTGCGTGACCAGGCGATAAGCCCACTCGAAAAATAGATGCAGGTTATCCAAGCGCCTTCGTAAGCCGCAGCGCTTAATAAGCGCTTTGAACTCACTATTAAAATAGGCTGCCTCTTCGCTTGAAAGCGCTTTGATCGGAAAGACGATACCCTGGTGTTCGTACTCGGTTAATTGTCGATTGGAGAGTGTGTTAGTCATATATGCGCCTTACACATTTCTACTACTGAGTTATGTCGCATCTTTTCGAGGTAGAACTTAGCTACCTTAACAAACGTCTGGATGCGTTACTTCAATTCATCTGTACGAACGAATCCGCGCTCACACAAGTATTTGAGAATCAGGCGCGCGTTGTCTTCTGCCGAATGGTTTGTGGTATTGAGCGCGAGTTCAGGGTTATTCGGAGGCTCGTAGGGATCATCAATTCCTGTGAGGCCTTTGATCTTCCCGGCCCGCGCCTGCGCATAAATCCCCTTGACGTCCCGTTCTTCGCAAACCTCCAAGGGCGTATCCACGAAGACTTCCACGAAGTGTCCCTTTGTCATCATGTTCCGTACCTCGTCGCGCGCCGCACGATAAGGGC
>DATCXQ010000805.1:0-12681 GCA_036565725.1 Blastocatellia bacterium | reverse complement strand
CGCCCAGCGTAATCAGCGCGCCGGATAGCCGCTCGCCAGACTTCAGCGTAACGCCGTTGCGCGCGAGGTCGCCTGCCGCGGCCTGCGCGCCGGTCAATTTCATCACTTTGACATACCATTCCGCGCCGGGCAGCAGCGGCTCCATCCGGTATCGTCCCGCCTTGAGTCCGCGGATCGAGAAGGCGCCAACCTCATTCGCCTCGCCGGACGGCTGTGACCAGAAGGGCGAAGGGGGCATGTCGCTCTTCTCGCCAGCCTCGTCCCGGCGGGCGCGCACGACGATCTCGTTCAATCGCGAGTCGCGAGCGGCCCGGCACTTCTGAGCCGTCCTCTCTACCGCCACTCTGCCGACGAGCGCGGCCAGCGGCGCCAAAGCCAGATCGACTCCGTCGGCGTCACGGCCGTTCACCACAACACGTCGAGGCGAGGAAGCGAAAGCGTCATCGCCGCCGGAGGAATCGCGCGCGGCTACGATCTCGTACTCGCCGTCGGGGGCGCCGTAAAAGGCGTAGCCGTTCCCCACGCCGCCGGGCTGCGTTGTCGTTGTCGCGACCGGCAGCTCCGAGCCAGCCTTCCGCAGTATGACCTGAGCAGGGCCTCCCGTGGCGGGAAGGCCGGTGATCTTCCCGCTGATGATGTAACCGCGCTCGAAGCGATAGCGAATGTCAATTCCGCTCACTTCTTCACCGCCACGCACCTTGACCTCCGTGGCCGTGTCGCGCGTGGTCGAGGGATGATAGATCAACATCCGGCCCTCGAACGGCGTAGATCTCGCCGATAAGCCCCACGACCCGCCGGCGTAGACGACGTATGAACCCGGCGCCAGGCCGTACAATCGGTAGACGCCGCGGTCATCGGTCCGCTGCGATGAGGCGCCGGCCTTCTCCGGCGCGGGCAGTGGGCGGCCATCCTCGTCGCGCACCCGCTCAGGCACGACCGGAACGCCGACGGCCGGCTCGCCCGCGCCGTTCACCACCCGTCCCGTGACCACTCCGCCTTTGAGCATCGTGACCGTCACAACCTCGCCGATGTAGTTGAACCCGGCCCGCCGCGCGCCGGACCCGATCCTCGGACGGGCGACATATCCCGGCGCGGAGGCGCTGACGACATAGGCTGCGGCGTCGAGTCCCTCGGCGCGGAAGTTTCCTTCCTCGTCAGTGTTGACCGTCATGGGACTGTTCGTCTTGCCCGAGGCCGTTATGCTGACGGTCGCGCGCGGGACTGGCTGCCCGTCTTCGGTCGCGACACGGCCGCTGATCGCGCCGGTCAAGCTCTGCGACCAGGCGGCGACATTCAGCGCCATCAGCAAAGGAATGTGAAACTTGAAGGTCTTCATCTGTCCTTCTCCTTCGCCTCCGGATCGACGACGAACGTGACCTCGTGGCGGCCTTCTCCGGCCACGCTGACGACCTGCTCGACCCTGGGCAGTTTGACAGCGTTTTCACTGGCAGGGACGACGTTTAAAGAGAGCTTGTAAGTTCCCTGCGTCAAGCCTTCGATGAGAAATTGCCCGCGGCCATCCACCTCGACGACTTTGCCCGCCTCAAGGTTCGCGCTGTCGCCCTCGCGCCTGTAATTCACTTTCATCCGCGCTCCCGCCGGTAGTGAACTGCCGCCCTTGACCTCCACGCGTCCGGCGATGACGCCGTTACCGTATGTGAAGACCAGGCGCACGCCGGTAATGCGGTCGCCGGCGTTGACGTTGAACTCTTTGACCTCGACGCCGTTATGCTCGACGCGCAACAGCGCGATCCCCTTCGGCATGTAGAAGCCTGTCATGATTCTCGTCTTGCCTGACTGCAAGTTGGACAGTTTGAAAGTCCCGTTCGGGCTGATCGTCCCGTTCCCGCCCGGCCTGATGGCAAACGACACCCGCCCGGACTCACCTCTCGCGAAGAGGCTCACTTGAGCGAGCTTCGCGCGCAGGGATGGATCTTTCGAGCCTTCAATGGCGACCACGCCGCTGATGGTCGCCCCACGATGCGCCTTGATCTCCAGACCGCTCACGTCGCCCTCGACGACTTCGAATTTGACCTCGTCGCCGAGCGTGGGGTCGCCGCCCTGCGCGTCGATGTTGATGACATAGGCGCGGTAACTATCCGGCGGTATGTCATCGAAGCGGAACTCGCCGAGCGCGTTGGTCACGGGTCTGCCGGTTCTGACTTGTGTAGTCGGGGTGTAGCTGACCGTCACGCCCGGAACAGGTTCGCCGCTATCGGCGTCGACCACACGGCCCGTGACGACGTAGCCCTTCGCAGAAGGCGCCACTTTTATGTCGATGTTTGAGGCCTCCTCGCCGCTACCAACCTCGACGACCCTGGCCTTCGTCTCATCGACGGCGTCGGGGTGATACGTGCGGCGATAGCCGCCGCTGGCGCCCACGCCGGCGGAGTCAGAGCCCCCGGCGACTAGATACCGCCCCGGCTCCAATCCGTAGATTCGATATACGCCTCGGTCGTCCGTCTCCCAGCGATAGAACGAGGAGTAGAATGAGGGGTGGTCCCGCCCGTAGCCGTAGACGTTGAGCGTATAGACGTTGACCGGCGCGGCGATCACCGGCCGACCATTCTCGTCGGTGACCTTGCCCGTGATGACCGCGCCGCGCGTCAGTGAAAAGTCAACGCCTTCGACGTTATCGCCCTCAGCGACATTGATCGTTTTGCCAACCATTTTAGGGTCCCTCTCCCCCTCGACCACGTAGACCGGCGCGAATACCAAGACGCGATAAGCGCCCGGCGCTACATCGGTCAACTGGTATCGTCCCTCCGCGTCCGTGGTGGCGCTCGGCGCGGGCGGCTGCTCGACGCCGGATCTGATTAGGGGAATAACGCTATCACCGACATAGGGCTTGAGCATCACCTGTACGCCCGGCGCGCCTGCGCCGTCCAAAGTGACGCGCCCCGAAATCGTCGCCGACGCTTTGTTCGACGCTGGCGACGTTTGCGCGCGCCCGGCGACTGCAATTAAAACTGTGAGGCATATCAGAAGAAGGATGCGACGGGTGATTCGCTTCATAACTCATCCTCCACATATGAATGACTTGCAATATGGCATAGGTACAAGCACGGGATTCGAGTCGGCGGAAATCCGCGCGAATCATACTCGATCCCCACTTATGGCCAAAGCCCCTCCGACGTGGAAAGCTATGGACTCTTCTGAGAAGCGTTCGCGTTGAGAGATCATAACGCTGGGATAAACGCTTCCGGGCGCCTCGAGCTTCGATTTTGGGTTCAATCTAGGCCAATTCAGCCGTGTTTTCTGCTCCATCATTATGTGTGCTTGCGGGGAAGATGAAGTCGGGGCCGGAGGTCGCTCCGTGGTGGGCCTACAATCCTTCCTCCTGGCATCAACGCGCGCCGATGATCGGGCTGGCTTGCGTCGGCTGGTTTATCTCGCGATACCTCGCCGCTTTTCAACTGGGCTACATCCAGACCGTCTGGGAGCCGTTCTTCGGCGAGAGCACGGTCAGGGCGCTCACTTCCGAAGTCTCGCGTTCAATGCCGGTCTCCGACGCCGGGATGCGCGCGTGGCCTACACCTTTGAAATGCTCATGGGATAGATAGGCGGGAAAATGCAGTGGCGCACGATGCCGTGGATGGCGACCTTCTTCTTCTTTCTGGTCGTGCCGCTGGGCGTCACGCACGTCGTGCTCGTGATCCTCCAGCCGTTGGCCGTCGGCCATTGGTGTACGCTCTACCCGGCCGCCGCCTTCCCGATGCTGCTGATGATCCCGCTGACGGTTGATGAAGTGATCGCGATGGGGCAGTTCCTCGCGGCCAGCGTGCGCGCGCTTAAGCCGTTCTGGCGCACGTTCTGGGTGGGCGACACGATGGAGGGCGGCGGCAAAGATGATCACGCGCCGCGCTACGGCGCGCCAGCGGCACAGATGTTGCGGCCAATGTTTTAGGGGGTGACCGCGCCGTGGAATCTTCTGCTCAGCGCCGCGCTCGGCGTCTAGTGGATGTTTGCGCCAGCCGTGTTCGGGGCGCTGGGTAGTATCGCTGACAGCGGCGCCTTGCCGGCGCGCTCGTTAACGCTGTCGCTGTGATCGCGACGGCGGAAGCGCCCGCGCGCGTGGCCCTTCATCAACGTCCTGTTCGGCGTGTGGCTCGTTGCCTCGCCCTGGTTGCTCGGTGGCCCTTCCGCAGGCGCGAAGTGGAACTGCGAGTCGCAGTAGCCGTCCTGTGCTTCATCGGTCTCCCGCGCGGCAACATGAGGGAGCGCCACGGGAGCCGGGATCGGCGCATCGTCTGAATATGAATTCCGATTAGGAGGACAATCATGCAAGTGAAAGACATCATGACAAGGGGCCCGGCCTTTTGTACGCCGGACACAAACCTGCAAGAAGTTGCCAGGCTGATGGTCGAGCACGACTGCGGGGGGATCCTGGTGGTCGATGACAGGCAAAGTATGAAGCCTATGGGAATCGTGACCGATCGCGACATCTGTTGCCGGACCGTGGCCGAAGGTAAGAACCCGTTGGAGATGACGGCGGGCGATTCCATGTCCAGCCCCTGCGTGACCGTCACGCCGGAAATGAGCGTCGAGGACTGCTGCCAAGTGATGGAGGAGAAAAAGATTCGGCGCGTCCCCGTGGTCGATGAAAGGGGTACCTGCTACGGGATCGTGGCCCAGGCCGACATCGCGCGACACGCCCCGGAGCAGGAGACGGCCGAAGTCGTGAAAGAGGTCTCGCGGGCCGCAGGATCGGGTTCGCGCGCGAGTTAATTGGCGAAAACGAGCTTTTTTGGGGAGGCGCGGCGATTTCAATCGCGGTGGCGTCATGGATTTTCTACCGCTATGTCGTGCCGAAAAGCTGGCGTGAATGGACGCGGCCGGGTATTGTGCAGGCGTTCATCATGGCCTTTTACGCCGAGATGTATGGTTTCCGCGTCACGATTTATGCAGTACGTCATGCTTCGTGCAGCCGCCGCAATACGTGTTTGGCAATGAGGGACGCAGCACGCTGGTCGGGCCGGGCACAAAGCAATTCGACGCTTCATTGTTCCGCAACATCATGTTGGGAAGAGACGGAAGGCGTTCGCTGCGATTGCGTGGCGAAGTCTCCAATGTGACGAATACGCCGCAATTTAATAGCCCCAACGCGAGCATCGGCGCAGTGGCGGCGGGCACGATCAGTTAGGCCAGTTCGCCGCCTTCGTTCCAACGCACGTCGCGGCAACTTCAGACCGCGGCAAAGCTGTTATTCTAACCGCATAACGCCTGCTTTCAGGTGGGAGGAAATAACCTGTGACTGACTATCGCCGCCTCTGTCTTTTTGCCTTAACCATGTTTCTGTTGACCGGTTTCGCAATGGCGCAAGCGCCTGCGCCGTTGCGTCCGCCCGCGACGCCGCTGATAGCGCACGACCCCTATTTCGGCGTTTGGTCAATGAGTGATACGTTGACGGCGGAACCGACGAGGCATTGGACGGGCGCGGAAAATCCGCTGTCCGGCTTGATTCGCATTGATGAGGTGACGCTGCGGTTTATGGGCGCGAATCTGCGAGCGGAAGCGCCGCTGTCAGAGATGAAGCAAACCGGCTTCAAGCTGACGCCGACGCGCACGATGTACAGCTTTGAAGCCAACGGTGTTCACCTCGACCTGACCTTTTTGACGCCCGCGCTGCCGCAGGATTTGAACGCGCTGTCGCGTCCCCTGACATACATAATCTGGGATGTGCGCGCCATTGACGGGCGCGAACACAACATTCGTTTATATCTCGACGCGACTTCGCATCTGGTCGTTAACCGCGTGGATGAGCGCGCGATGTGGTCACGACATGAACTCGGCGACATGAAAGTTGCGCGCCTCGGCAGTACGGAACAAAAGGTGTTGCCCAGAGCTGGCGATGATTTGCGCATCGAATGGGGCTATCTGTATTTCGCCGCGCCCGCGCAGGGCGGCTGGAGCGTGAACTAAAAGTCGAGGGCCCGCGTCAGGTGATCGTCGGCGACATTACCTACCTTCCCTTGCAGGGTGGAGGGTGGGCCTACCTGGCGACTTGGCTCGATCTCTACTCGCGCAAGATCGTCGGCTGGCAAGTGGCCGAGACAATGACTGCGAACCTGGTCATTGAAGCGATGGCGCAAGTCATCCGCCGCGAGCGGCCGGCTCCGGGCCTGGTCGTGCACTCAGATCGCGGAGGGCAGTATGTGGCGACGGAATTTCGCGCGTTGCTGAAAAGAGCAGGATTCGAGCAAAGCATGAGCCGCGCCGAAGAGACCTACGACAATGCGCACGCCGAGAGTCTGTTCTCGCGATACAAGGCGGAATTACTCGAAGGCGGCGCGTTTGCCGATGTCGAACAGGCGCGGATGGAGACCTTCACCTATATCGAAAGTTACTACAACCGGGTGCGCCGGCACTCGGCCTTGGGCTATCAGAGTCCGGAGAACTTTGAGCGAGCCTATTATCAAAGAACAGAAGCGAGAGAAAACTTTGGCCACAGGCCAGGAAAGGGTACGATTGCTAAGCAACACTCGTGTCCACTAAAGTGAGACCACCTCCCGCTCTTTCGAAGTTACGCGACAAGCGGCTGAAGACCCATTGAAGCCGGATCACGTTTACGAAACGGAGTGTGGTGGGAAGCGCTGTATTCGCTATCTCACAATCTACCGCTCCCGGCGACGGCGATCGATTTGCGGAGTTCGTGCGCGAGCCGGAATAGTTATGCCCAATTCGCGCGCTCTCCTCCTCTGCGGTTACCTTTGGACTTCGATTAAGTTGCGCTTTGGAGGGCGTGCAAGAACTTCTTTTCGATTCATTCTTACAGACGGAAATTTCAGAATTATTAAAATTCGGTGCCTTTGCCGGTGAAGTGCGTCTTGGTGAAGTGCGTCTTTATGCCGTACACACTACCAAACCAGCATGAAGTCCGAATGGCTCTGTACCCATTCAGTCTGATGTATCTCAATTGTTCTGAGGAAAAGTGTTTTGACTGCGCAATGAAGAAGGCGACCGATACTTCTTCCGAGTGTCGTAAAAAAAAATATCCCTCAACAAAAAAAAGGCGACATGTTTCGGCTCTTTTTCGGACTAGTAGGTGGAAGCGCAAATGCTACTGGCCGGATTTTTATCTTAACGGCCTGAAACCAGTTTATCAATTGGGCTTTGATCGTCGTTTCGGCTATCAAGCGCAACATTCACGCCTATGCGCGAGATGGTTTTTCGCAAAGGCGTAAAGGGAAAATAGGCAAAGTCGAGCATGAAATACTTTTCCGATTTTGGCATCAGTTATCAGAGGGGGAATTTGAGCATAGCCAGGGTTTCCGGCCTCAAGGCTACTAAGGGTGTTATAAAAGCCGGTCTCTCCAGCCTGAAGCTCACAGGGGGCGCATACATAATAGCCGGAGGAGCGCAGTACCGCTCCCCTGGTCGAAGTTGACGATTTCGACAAGCTCTCAAAAAATACGGCACATTTGTCGGCGAAGTATGTCTTTATTCCATAGCACGTCATCAAACCAGCTTGAAGACTGAGTGGCTCTGCGCCCATTCAGGCTGATGTGTCTGAGGTATTCTGCGTAAAAGTGTTTTTGCCTGCGCATGGAAGTCATATAGACCTCTTTGTGCGCGCGGTATGGAGCGTATAGCGCCAGGTACCGTTCTCGATGGCAAAGGCATTCTGTCGTTCAATCACCGATCTTTGACTTGTCGCTGAAGCAAAGGCGGACAAATTCACTCTCGGTTTGGTCTCCAGATGAATTCGCCCGCCTTAACAACAATCCTAACCAATTTGGAGGACTGTCATGAGGATGTTAAATTTGCCCATACAGATCGTCAAGCTCTCGATAAAATCTAAACGGTCTTTGCTTCTAGCCGTCGCGGCCATGAGTGTGATGGCAACACTGCTAGTGGTTTTAATCTTGGTCGCCAAACGCTCATCGGCTCACGAAGCCAACTCCGCCAACAAGAAACAGCAAGGTTGCTGCGCAAATGATGCTGCAACGTTGCGCCGGATGATCGGGACATACTACACGACCGAAGAGGGCTTCCGATCCGCTCTCGTTCTCAACAACAAAGGACCGAACCAAATCATGGTTACTCCCATTCTGCACAGCAAGGCGGGGCAGACCTTCACCGCTTCGCCTGTCACTGTTGATGGCGAGTCATCGCATGAAGTGGATATGAACAAACTTGTATCAATCGCCGGGCCTCAGTTTCGCTCCGGCAGTTTTGAATTTACCTATGAAGGACGCAAGTTAGAGATGGGCGGTGGATTGAGGGTCATTAACGCTGAAAAGAGCTTGATCTTTGATGAGCAAATGCTTGAACCGGGGATGAAGTTCCCGTCCTCGCGACTCGAGGCGGTCTATGCCGTTCCTTTTGAAGATTCACACATGAGCGTGATCGTTACGAATACCACGGCGCAGCCAATTACCGTCACTGGCGACGCCATCTTCGCCGGAGCTAATAGCCCCCATCCGATCCAGAGCGATCTGGGTCCTTATGAAATGCAAGTTGTCAATCTGCCTCGCGGCCGGGTCAAGAAATCATTAGCCGGCGCGGTGTCGCTTAACCATAATGGCGACAAAGGCGCGCTGCTAGCAATGATTCACATTCAGGATGCAGACAGAGGCTACTCTACAGCAGTCAACTTCATTAATCCTGGAGGGAAAACCACCGAGCGGCACGGAGCTGGTCTTCGGCTCGGCAGCGTCGACAATGACCGGCTCAAGGCCGTGATTGCCGTCCGCAACATCGGCGAGAGCGCAACGATCGTAACCGCGACCGTTCCTTACTCGAAGGAGAACGGCGACACGGGGACGATCTCATTGCCGCAGGTTTCGCTCAGACCGGGTGAAATCAAACTGCTCAATACATCGAATCCGGAATTGAGACAGAACGACTTCGCCACAGCGGGGCTTGAGATCAAGTACACAGGCGCGCCGGGCAGCGTGATCGCCACGGCATCAAGCGTTTCGCAGAGCGGCAATCATGTCTTCGCGCTGCCAATGAAGGACCCGAAAGGCGGTTTGAGCAGCACAGGTGGTTATCCATGGTTTATCAATGAGACCTCTTCAACCGTTGTGTTTATCAAGAACACGACTGATGAGCCGCAATATTTTCATCTAGATCTTGTTTCGTCAAACAGCAAGCGATGGGGATCAAATCTGCGTTTTTTAGCCCCGCATCAGACCTTTGTGCTGGACGTTAAAAAGATACGGGACTCACAAGAGAAAGGAATTGAGGGAAACATACTGCCACCGGATGCGACCATAGGACACGTTTTCTGGAGCGTACGCGGCAATTCGAAAACGTTGATTGGCCGGGCGCAAACCGTAGATTTCAGAAACGGGCTGTCTTCAACCTATGAATGTCAATGTAACTGTGGCATGAGTTTCACTGACGCCATATTGGATCCAAGTGGGGTTAGTGATTTCCCCGGATATACAGAACAATTTCTTGCCCGAGAGCAGGATACCAATTGCTTTACAGGGCAACAGAGTTGGTATGATGTGCCACCTTTTATGGTTTCTTTCAGCGTAGATAATTCTAGTGTGGCGACAATCGACTCATTTGGGTTAATGACAGCGTTATCTCCAGGACTGACCAATATCCGGGCATCCTGGAATACAGTCGGCATCGTGCATAAAGATGCCAATGGTGAATGTTGGGTTGAGCCGGCAACAGCAGACACTGAAGCATTTTGCGAGGTGCAGGCGCCGGATTTCACAATTGCACACGATAAACAGCAGACTGGTATAAGGCCCAGCGGAATTATTGGTGGAGTAAATGGCGCTGATCCCCCAATTCCAACTGCGGACACTCAGGCTACAATTACAGTCAGCACAAATCCTCCAACTTCTGGCCAGAACATTACGCTTTCAGTTGTAGCCACGGAAGAGGGAGAATTTGACGCTGGTGGGCACGTGAATCATACCGGCGTTCGCCCTGTTGGTACTCTGAGCCAGAGTTCCGGGACAACCGGTTCAGATGGCACATTCACCGCTGTTTACACATCGTCAATTTTTGGAGGCGGCCACTCGATCAGAGCCACCATGAATGGCGTGACTAAAGAAGTCGGGATCGGCGTTTTCATCAACGGACTGTCCCTGCTTGGCGAGGGCAACAACTATGATCTGGTGGGCGAAACAAACACTCATCCAATAAACCACTTTGGCACGGCAACAGCCGTCGCCGGTTTGCCCCTTATCGCCGATAATTATATGGCATTGTTTCCAGGCTCAGCTCCTCTACGGTTCAATGATATAAGCCTGAGTTTTGGTGGTAAGTTTGAGATAGCAGGCAATTGGGGGAATGGATCGCACGCTGAGCACCGGGTAGGGAGAAACTGCGACATTAGTTCCAGCAACGTGCCCACAAACAGGTGGGCGACGATCAATCAAATATTTCTCAACAACAATGTGATTAGCGTTAACGACGAAACTGCATGTTGCACTCATTGGCATGTGAGGTTTCGACCGTGAGAGGTAGGAATCCCCTACAGCTATTCCGTTAGCAGGCGAGGCTGATGGCCTCGCCTGCCGGATAACTCCAGCAATCGACCTGCGCAAAGAAGACTGGGAGGTCTGGATTATGAAACGAGCGCTACTGATAGCGATTTTTTTGACGGTGAGTCTAGCGGCAACTCCTGCTCAGCAACTCCAACGAGTGGCCTTGCAGAAAAAGAAAATCGAACTGAAGTCACCTTCCACGTGGTCTAAAAGCTTCGTCAGGATTGATCCTCAAACAAAGAAAGAAATCTATCACGATCCGAAGCCTCGGCTTGAAGTGGCCAACGCCAGGGCCGGTAAATACTATATGAAGTGGATCGGCCATGACGGGAAAGAGAAGGTAACTGTTTATCAACGCCCGGATTGCGTCGACGTGATCGTGATTGCTTCGGCAGCCAAGTCCGCATCAGGCTACGAGTACGAATACACGGTGCAGAATCTCAAGACAAGCGGCGACTATCTAAACGGCTTCGCCGTCCAGAACTTTAGCGCAGACGTTTCGCCGAAAAGGCCGTCGAACGTTAACAACGTCTTTATCGGCGACATGTCCGCTGGCATTTTCGGGGGAGGCAACTGGATAAGGTTCGCTCCAATACCACCGCACCCCAAAGTACAACCGGGGCAGACTGTGAAGTTCAGGCTTTATTCTCAGTCCCCACCAGCCTTGGTAGAGTGTCGCGTGAACGGCGGTGATTTTGTCATGATGGGCGTAGGAGAGGAACTGCCTCCTGAACTGGAAGCGTTGATCCTTAGCTACGACGCTTTCCCTCGCGGCCATACAATCGGCCCCAGCGACGATCTGAGAAGGATGTCCCAAGAAGGGAAGATTTCCTACCTCCTAAAAACGTTGCCCCAATGTCAAAAGCAAGGGTGGATGACAACCCAAGTATTGCAAACTTATGAACAGTTGTTGAAACGGGGAGACTTGCGGAGCATTTTCACGCGCATTGCCAATGATCTCAGAGTCAGCTCTATCACCACTGAGGTCTTCGCAATTATTGAGGGGATGAAGGGCGGATAAGGTCTGCTTTTTTCATGATCGGCACTTTGTGAATTCCGGCGGAGACGCCGTTGCGCCCGGTGCCCTCTGCTGAGCGCATTGTCATCTACAGAGACGGTGATGGGATAGTGCCACTATCTAAATCCCCACGGAACAAAGCTCGCGTGTCTTGTGATACGCGGGCTTTGTTTCTTTGGGTCGGGTAGCGGTTGTACCAGCGCCATCATCACGCTGTAAATCGCCGTATTCGCCCCGATGCCTATAATTTCGACCTGACAAGTTTCAAGCGCGTGGGTTTGCCTGAGGGATCAACCGAGGCTTAATGGAGGTTTTCCGACGAATGTGATTAATACCCGAACCTGGGCGAGATCTCCCGATACAGAAGCTTCCGAATGACCCGCAAACGGTACCCATGGAAGCGGCGGTCCCCATGGAAGATTGAGGCTTTTCTCACTCCTATTCTTCGTCCTTGTCCTTGAGTTCCTTCCTGTCCTTCGCCAAAACTCGATTCGTTTGCGTTTTCAACAACTTAGCTTGTCTTTCTCCCAACCAAAATTTTCGAGATCAAAATTCGATCCTAGTATAGAGAGATCGTTAATAACGGCAAGTTAACGGTTAACTCTGGATGTCTGTAAGTGTGTGAAAATAAAGAGAGATGGAATTTTTGCTATGGACAGGTGGTTCCGGCGTAGTAAGCATCCGTCAGCCATAAGCGATTCTTTGCAAGCGCGGCGACGAGTTGGTCTACGCGGAACAGCCCTGCCGTCGCGGGCTCGCTTGCCACGACACGCAAGCTCATATCGCCAGCCGGAGCGAGCGCGTCCCTGCTGATTAGTTCAGGCTCTGGAATCGGCTCGCCCATCATCGCCCAGATTGACGCGAACGCTTGCTCAATATCAGCCACCGAGGGGCCGCGCACTTCGACTCCGGTATCACGCCACGGCTCGATCCGTTTTTCAGGCACACCGACCCACATTCGCCCGACGCACAGACCAGTGACGAAACCGACCTGTCCGTCAACCGCTAGCATCTTGCGGTGGTCGCGTGAGAGCCAGCCTATGGGCGAGTCCAGGCGAGGTGGGTTGGGGTGGTCTCACTTTAGCGGACACGAGTGTGTCTTAGCTTTTACGTCCTTTCCTCATTGATTGTCAAAAATTTCGCGCCTGGCCGATCACGGCCGCGGCGCCGGTTGAACTCGATGAGATCGATCACTCATCGAGTGAG
>DATCXQ010000797.1:0-7181 GCA_036565725.1 Blastocatellia bacterium | reverse complement strand
GTTGGCGCCGGAGTCGGCGTCGGCGTTGGCGTTGGTGTCGGCGCCGGAGTCGGCGTCGGCGTTGGCGTCGGCGTTGGCGTCGGGCCTCCGCCGGTCAACGGAAAGAGAATAGGAACGAGCTTGTTATGCTTTGCGGTGATCACCGTTCGCCAGTCGTCCGCCAGGATGCCGCCGGTGTCGCCGGAGTTCGGATTCCACGACCAGAAAGTCCAACTGATTCTGTTCGCGCCCGCTCCCAGATAATTGACCAGCGTGTCCAACCACTGCTGATCGGACATGCTTTGCAGCCTCGTGCCGAACTCGCCGAGCAGCACAGGGGCGACGTTGGTCCTGTGCAGATAGCCCCAATGCGCGTCCCATACCGCGGGCAGGTTGTTCGGATAGTCGGGCGCGTTAAACCACGGTTGCGCAAAGACCGAAGACGGATAGTCGTGGGCGGAATAAACGAGGCGGTTCGGAACGTTCAATCTCACCGGCGCCGAGGCCGCGCCAATCAGATTGCCGCCCCACCAGTAGAAATCGCCGTTGAAGGCGTCTACGCCTTCGACGATGATCAGCCAGTTCGGATTGACCGAAAGGATCGCGTTTCCGGCCCGCTCCGCCGCCAGTCTCCAATCGCGGTTCATGTCGCCGCAGCCCCAGCAGGCGGCGCCATGCGGCTCGTTGTGCAGGTCGGCCCCGACCACCGTCGGGTTGCCGTTGTAACGTTGGGCCAGAAGCCTCCAGTCGTTGATCCATCGCGTCTCGGAATAAGCGGACGTATACCAAAGCTCCGACTGCCCCGCGGCGTCGGGGCGGTGGCGATCCAGGAACACGCGCAGCCCGATCTGGCCGCAGTAGGCGATGATCTTGTCCATGATCTGCAGGCCGCTTAGCCCCTGCAGGTCCTGGTTCTGGCTGAAATCAATCCCGTTGGGCGCGCTGCCAGCGTCGAGGAGTTGATTGCAATAAGGCAGCCGCAGCGTGTTATAGCCCAGGCTCTTGATCTGGTCGAGCATGGATTTGTAGCCCCGCGTCCACAATCCGTGCGGCGCGAAGTTCGAAGTCTCCATGCCGAACCAGTTGATTCCCGTGATGCGCACCGGCTGATTGTTGGCGTCGAGAATCTGATTGCCGCTCGTATGCCAGTACCCTTCTCCCGCGGCCTGAGAAACTGGAGCGCCTTGTCTCCAGACAATCCCCAACAACAAAGCCGTCGCGACCGTGATGAATACCGTATGTCGAAACTTCCCCAGCTTGTTCACTTCACTACGCATGAACACACGTCCTCCTTTGAAAAATGTTGTTACTTTTGGGGAGAGTTGATAGTTAATCAATTGGGAACAGTTCAGTTAACCGGGAACGGTTGGTTAACCGGGGAACAGTCGGTTGATTGTTGAGAGGATTGCGGGAGGATACTAACACGTGACAGGCGGTTCAAACAATAAACAAAGAACCCTGCTTGACCGCAAAAAAGCAGATTTGTGGTCAAACAGGGTTCTTCTTATGACTGTCGCCTCGCGGTTGGGGTTATCGTCTGACTTCGAAGTCGGCGCGGCAGCCGCGATCCACCCAAACTCCGTTCTGGTCGCGTCCCCAGGTGCGGTTGAAAATGCAGGGCGAGCCGCTGCGCTGGCGGATCAGTCGGACTTCTCCGCGCGCGCCTTCGGAGCAATAATGGCGCCTTCCGTCGCCGGACTCGCAATAGAAGTTCTGGACGAAGCGGTCGCGGTCGCGGTCGCGTCCGCGGCCACGGTCGGGATAACCATCATTATCGCGGTCGCGATAATTCGTGCCGGTTATAAATTCGGCCCGGCATCCACGATCCACCCAAATACCGCGCCGGTCATAGCCCCATGTCCTTCCCGAAATACAGGGCGAGTCGCTGCGCTGGCGGATCAGGCGGACGCCGCCGCGCGTATCGGCGCCGCAATAATTGCGCCGCCCGTCGTCCGAAGCGCAATATACCTCGTCGCCTCGCTGAGGAGTCGCGTGGGAAAGACTCCCGCCGACAAAAAACACCGCCAGCAGAGCCGCAAGGATTCGTGTAGCGTTGCGGGCGAATGTTCCAAGCTTAATCTCATTCAAGGTCATAAGTTCTCCTTTTCCCGTCATAGTCGGAATTCATCTGGGGGTGTTGGGCTGGAGAATACCATTGGCGGGCGCGTTTTCAAACCGCGCGCGTGTCTCTAATGCGCGCGTCTATTTCCGGGATTAACCGCTGATGCCTGATCCACCACTCCGGGTCTTTCTGCGCGTCAAGCTCTTCGGCGGTCTTACCCTGCTGTTCCACCCAGGAGAAATATTTCAAATTGTGCCACTGTCGGCGCGTATCGGGCGTCCCGTCCTTGATCCAATCGGTCTTTGCGCCGTGAAAGATCGCTTCCACATAGGCCGTCGCCCTGGCGTCGTCAATCTCCCCGTAAACATCGGCCATCTCTTTCATCACCGAATAGTAGCGGTCAATCGCGTCAGTGCAGATTGTGACGATCACGTCTCGTTTGCCGAACCTGTAATGCTTCGCCGTCTTGATCGCGCCGAGCGCGTTGCAGACGCCCGAAACGCCGAAGATGGTCGCGAGCCGCAGCGCCTTAGCCTCCGCGACGCCGTATCGCCGCGTAATCGTCTCCCGCCCCGCCTCGCTCGTGAGCAGTTGCAACCCTTTTTTGCACTCGACGTCGTCCAGGCACATGATCGCGTCCATGTTCATCACGTTGTGAATCCAGGTCACGTGCTTGTCGCCGATGCCTTGAATGTCGTGTCCGCCGTAGCCGTTGTTATAAAGCGTCGGGCACTGGACCGGTTCGAGACCGACAATGCGCAGATCGGGCCAGAGCTGTTTGAGGCGGTCGCCGGCCGCAATCGTCCCGGCGCTGCCCATCGCCGAGCAGAACGCCGCGATCGAGCCGTCGCCGACGCCCTGCCGCTTCAGATCGGCGGCCAACCCGGCGACGGTATTGCCCGTAACGTGATAGTGAAATCGGTAATTGCCCATCGACTCGAACTGATTGAGGACGCGAATGTCGGGATTGCGGCGCAATTCCCGGGCCTTGTCATAAACCTCTTTGACGTTCGATTCGACGCCGTGAGTTTTGATCACCTGCGCGCCATAGCCCTCGATACGTTCGAACCGCTCGCGGCTCATGCCTTCCGGCAGGACGACTACTGACCGGGCGCCGACTCGACCGCCAACCCACGCGCCGCCGATGC
This sequence comes from Blastocatellia bacterium, assembly GCA_036565725.1. Taxonomy (GTDB): domain Bacteria; phylum Acidobacteriota; class Blastocatellia; order RBC074; family RBC074; genus JAJVID01. The sequence continues at coordinate 3,992 of DATCXQ010000797.1, read as the reverse complement.
CGTAGTTGCCGGTGCTCGGCCAGACGACCGTGTGCCGGTCAATGTCCACTCGGTCGAAGAGCAGCGCCTCCGCCAAGACCGAATAGGCCGCGCCGACCTTGTGCGAGCCGGTGGGAAAATCGCGTCCGTACAAAACCACGATCGGCGCGTCGACGCCGGTCAACTCCGTGGGCAGAACTTCATATTTGACGCCGTCGTCCGCGCCGCGCCAGGTGATGTTGTAGAGGTTGACCGGATCGAGCGGCGATTCGGTCAACGCGTTGACCGCCTGCTGTCGGACGACCGGATCAATCGCGTTCGGATGTAACATCTCTTCGAAGGTGGGACCGAAAATGGCTTTGGTCATTTCGCTTCTGCCTTTTTTGCCGCCGCCTCTATAAACTAGGCGCGGTCGCCGCGTTCCCCCACCCCCGCTTATTTCATCTTCCGGATGTCCGGAGCCTCAATCCGGCGGGTCTGGATTGCCGGGCGGCGCTTACCTATAATCTCGGTTTTCGTCCCGAAACGCCACCCGGAAGGGAGAACAAGGAAACGCCAATGTACGAAGAACAAGTCACCGTAATCGCCTACATTGAAATCAAACCCGGAACTGAAGAGGCTTTCAAGGCGGAGCTTGATAAGCTCATCGTCTCTACAAGAGCCGAATCGGCCTGCGTCAACTACGATTTTCATCAATCGGTAAAGCAGTCAACTCATTTCTTCGCCTACGAAAATTGGACGAGCATGGAGGGATTGGATCAGCATGCCAAATCGGCGCACATTCAAACCTTCAGGCAGAATTGCGCCGAGATGTTTGTCAAACCGGCGGAGATAACGATTTGGAAAATTTTGAATTGAGCCTTTGAGCTCATGAATTTCGCTTCGCGACGCCCTGAAAGGGTGAAAATCGAGGCGCAAGGGTAAGACAATCTGGCCGCTTTGCCTTGACTACTTCGACGCGGCCTTTCGGCAGAACCGGGCAAACTGGCGGTTTGCCCTACAATTATCTGGGGAGTGAAAGTTGGCGCTTAAAGACCTGATCTCGATCAACGATCTGACTACGACGGAAATCCGGAAGATTTTCACCGCGGCGGCTGATATGAAAGCCAATCCGCGAAATTACAGCGACGCGCTGGCCGGACGCAGCGTCGCGCTGATTTTTGAGAAGCCGAGTCTGCGCACTCGCGTGACCTTCGACCTGGGCGCGACGCAGATGGGCGCTTCGTGCGTTTATCTCGATCATCAGAACGTGCGGCTCGGCGAGCGCGAATCGGTGAAGGATATGGCGCTCAACCTGGCGCGCTGGGTAGACGCGATCGTCGCGCGCACTTACAGTCACGATAGCGTGATCGAGCTGGCGGCCCATTCGTCGGCGCCGGTGATCAACGGCCTCTCGGAATTTTCACACCCATGCCAGGGGTTGACTGATTACTTCACGCTGACCGAAAAGGTCGGCCTCGACCTGAAAGGATTTCACCTCGCCTACGTCGGCGACGGAAATAACACTTGCCATTCGCTGATCTTCGGCGCGGCGAAGCTCGGCTCGCGTATCACCGTCGGCTGTCCGAAAGGTTACGAGCCTGACGCCGACGTCTTAAAAGCGGCGCGCAAAGACGCCCGCAAAACTGGCGCGAAGATCGAAGTCGTCAATAACCCGTTCGACGCCGTCGAAGGCGCGCAGGCCGTCTACACCGACGTCTGGGCCTCGATGGGTTTCGAGGCCGAAACCGAACGCCGCCGCGAAATCTTCTCCCCGTTCCGCGTCACTAAAAAGCTGATGAAGGGCGCCCGGAAGGACGCTTTCTTCATGCACTGCCTGCCCGCCCACCGCGGCGACGAGGTTGATGCGGACGTGATCGACAGCAAAATCTCCATCGTATACGACCAGGCCGAGAACCGCCTGCACACTCAAAAGGCGATAATGTTTCTGCTGGTCGAGGCCAACCGGTGAGATTGCGGATTGCGGATTGCGGAATTTGGAATCCTGAGCGGCAAGTGATAACGCGAAGTTGGAATTGGGAATGAGGCGTGGAGCCGAAAATGACAAATGAAAACGAAAAAGCTGGGAACGGAGATCAATCGACCGCCGAAGAGCGACTAAACGCGGCTTCAAATTCGCAATCCGCAATCCGCAATCCGCAATCAATAGCCCGATCGGCGGGCATCGTCAGCGTCGCCGTGATGGGCAGCCGGGTTCTCGGCCTGGTGCGCGAACAGGTCTTCTCCTCGTTCTTCGGCGCGAGCTTCGCCAACGTGGCTTTTCAGATCGCTTTCCGCATACCGAATCTTCTGCGCGATCTTTTTGCCGAGGGGGCGCTGTCGGCGGCGTTCGTCGCTACCTTTTCTCAAACCCTCACCAAAAAGGGCGAGCGCGAGGCATGGCGGCTGGCCAACATGGTGAACAACGGCTTGATCATCGCGCTTTCGGTCATTGTCGTCCTCGGGATCATCTTCTCACCGGAGATCGTGGCCATTCTGATACGCGGCGATTCGATCGACTCTGCCAGGGCGCAACTGATGTTAGATCTGGCCGTCAAGATGACGCGCATACTGTTTCCCTTTCTGCTGATGGTTTCGCTGGCGGCGGTGGCAATGGGGGTGCTCAACACCAAAGGGCGTTTCGGCGTTCCGGCGTCGGCTTCGACGATGTTCAACGCCGGTTCGATCGTCGGCGGGCTGGCATGCGCTTACCTGCTGGCGCCCGAATACATCGCCAACACCGCCGCCTCGCTCTTCAACCGCCAACAACCTGCTAGAGACGATCTGGGCGCGGCGTCGGCGATCATCGGGATGGCCGTCGGGACGTTGATCGGCGGGATGCTGCAATGGTTGATTCAAGTCCCGAGCCTTCGCGCCGTCGGCTACCGCTGGCGCCCGATCGTCAGTTTCCGGGACCCGGGCGTCAGACAGGTGATGCAAATGATGGCGCCCGCGATCATCGGCTCGGCGGCGCTGCAGGTGAACGTCGTGGTCAACACCATCTTCGCCACGGGCGTCGCTGAAGGCGCGGTGGTGTGGCTCGGCAACGCCTTCCGGTTGATCTATCTGCCGATCGGAATTTTCGGTGTGGCCATCTCGACCGCCACGTTGCCCGTCACGTCACGCGCGGCGGCGATGGACAACCTGGACGAGTTCCGGCGGACGCTGGCAAGTTCACTGCGATTAACGCTGCTGCTGACGATCCCCTCGGCGGTCGGATTGATCGTTCTCAGCCGTCCGATCATCGCGTTGATCTATCAATACGGGCGCTTCACCGCGTTCGACACCGACCAGACGGCGATGGCGCTCGCCTATTACGCAATAGGGTTGACGGCGTATTCGACTGTGCGCGTGCTGGCGCCGTCGTTTTACGCGCTCCGCGATGCGCGCATCCCTATGCTGGTCAGCCTGTTCTCGATTGTAACCAACTACGCTGTGGCGAAGTTCACTGTAGATCACCTGAAGATCGGTCACATCGGGCTGGCGATCTCGATCTCGGCGGTTTCGATAGTCAACTTCGCGCTCCTCTTTTTCTTCATGCGCCGCAAGATCGAAGGCATCGAAGGCCGCGGACTTCTCTCAACTTTCGTCAAAGTCATGCTGGCCTCGGCGGCGATGGGCGCGGTCTGCTGGTTCCTCAGCGACCGGATAGAAAATTATCTTGGTCTGGACGGGCTGTTCGCGCGATTGATCAACGTTGGCGCTTCGATTGCGGTCGGCGTCGTCGTTTTTTATCTGGGCGCGCGGTTGTTGAAGGTCGGCGAGCTTACTCAATTGACCGGCGCGATCGAGCGCAAATTCGGGGCGCGCTTTCGCCGCTCGCAATAATAACCGGCGATGAAGTATATCCCGTGCGAAAGGCGGGGGCGCGTCACTGAACGCAGGGAGGTTATTAGAGCGGTTATCAAATCAGTGTACGGGAGGTGGCGGTAGCTCGATCGTGAGGATTGTCATTAATCCAAATCTTTTGCGTTCCCAAGATAGGCGCTTTTTCGTCGCGGAGCGACGGTTGAGCTTAGGCCGGCGTTTTAACG
>DATCXQ010000795.1:0-11571 GCA_036565725.1 Blastocatellia bacterium | reverse complement strand
TTGTCCGAGCGCGGCCACAACGTCCATTTCATCAGCTACGCCCTGCCGACGCGCCTGTGCAAGTTGAACGAGCGGTTGCGGTTTCATCAGGTCGATCTCTTCGATTACCCGCTCTTCGAGTTTCCGCCTTACGACCTGGCGCTGGCGTCGAAGATATTCGAGGTCGCCGAGAACGAGAAGCTGGACGCGCTGCACATGCATTACGCGATCCCGCACGCGACTGCCGCGTTTCTGGCGCGCGAGATGTACAAATCGAAGCGCTACCTGCCGTTCGTCACCACTCTGCACGGCACCGACATTACGCTGGTCGGATCGCGCAAAAGTTTCCTGCCGATCACGCGGTTTTCGATCGCGCAATCGGACGCGCTGACCGCGATCTCGCAATACCTGGCCGACGAGACCTGCCGCACATTCGGCAATTGCGCCGTCGAGGTGATTCCGAACTTCATCAACGCTAACGAATACCGGCGGCGCGAAAACAACGATCTGCGCCGCAAGCTCGCGCCGAACGACGAGAAGCTGTTGATTCACGTCTCCAATTTCCGCCCGGTCAAACGCATCAACGATTGCATTCACACGCTGGCCCAACTGCGCGGGCGCGTGAAGGCGCGGCTGGTGATGTGCGGCGACGGGCCGGAGCGCGAGGGCGCCGCCGGCCTGGCGCGGGATTACGGCGTCGCCGATGACGTGATCTTCGCCGGGCAGATTCCGAACATCGCCGATTATCTCTCGGTCTCCGACCTGTTGTTGATGCCGAGCGAGACCGAGTCGTTCGGCCTGGCCGCGCTGGAGGCGATGGCCTGCGAGACGCCGGTGATCGCAACTCGCGTCGGCGGACTGCCGGAAGTCGTGCTTGACGGCGAAACGGGCTACCTGGTCGGGGTCGGAGACACGCGGGCGATGGCCGACCGCGCCGTCGAAATTCTGTCGGGCGAAAACAGGCGGCGGATGGGCGCGCGTGGCCGCGCGTGGGCGGTCGAACGGTTCAATACCGAGATCGTGATCCCGCAATACGAGAAGCTCTACGAGCGCGTGATCGCCTGGGCTAAATCAAAATAGACGAGATTGGGATACACAGATCAATCACGGGGAGGCTGATCCGCCTTGCCTTTCCCCTTGATCCCCGTGCTCCCCGTGGTTGGCTATGGCGCCAATCTCTGCCGGTTCGATTGATATGACAGATCGAAGACCACAAGTCGGAATGGGCGTTCTGGTGATGCGGCGCGGGCGCGTGTTGTTGGGACGCCGGCGCGGGTCGCATGGCGAAGGTTATTACGCCGCCCCGGGCGGGCACATCGAGTTCGGCGAGAGCTTTGAACAGGCCGCCCGGCGAGAGGTCAGCGAAGAGACCGGGCTGGAGATCGCCGATTTAAAATTGCTCTCGATAGGCAATTACGTTTTTAAACGCGAAGACGGCGAGCGGCATTACATCGATGTCGATTTCGTTTGCGAAGCGCCCACCGGCGAGCCGCAGTTGGCGGAGCCGGAAAAGTGCGATGGCTGGGATTGGTACGACCTCGATGATTTGCCACAGCCGCTGTTCATCGTCACGCGACGAATGATCGAAAGTCTGCGCTCCGACGTCACTCTCAACAGACTCTCTGAAATCGAACGTCAGTAGGCATTGGGTAATGGAACGCGGAGGACGTGGATGCGGCGGATTAATGCATATCAAAGATTGAAAACAATCTGTGAAAATCCTCCGTATCCGCGTTCCCTTTTACCGGGCTCGTCAAAAATCAATCGGCATGTTGAATCACCCGCCCCGACCCATTAAACTTCCGCTACCCCTATGTCAGTGACTAATAACCAGACAATCAAGGCGGTGGTATTGACCATCAGCGATTCGGCCTCGCGCGGGGAGCGCGAAGATTTGTCAGGCCCGGCGGTAGTCTCCGAGTTGCAATCGCTCCAAGCGGAGGTCGTCGCGACCGAGATTCTTCCCGACGAGCGCGAACAGATCGCGGCGCTGTTGCGGCATTACGCCGACGACGGCGCGGCTAATCTGATTTTGACGACGGGCGGAACCGGACTCGGCCCGCGCGACATTACGCCGGAAGCCACCCGCGACGTGATCGAACGCGAGGCGCCGGGGTTGGCCGAATTGATGAGGGCCGAGAGCGTGAAGATAACGCCGCTAGCCGCGCTGTCCCGTTCGGTGTGCGGCGCTCGCGGCCGGACGTTGATCGTCAATCTGCCCGGCAGCGTGCGCGGCGCGCGTGAAAATTTTCAAGCCATAGCCCGCCTGCTGCCGCATGCGATCGCTTTGCTAAGTGAAGAGAGGATGAAATCATCATGATGAATAGTATTCGTAGATCGCCGAGGATATTGGCTGTCATGATCGTCGGCGCGCTCTTTGTCAACGTTGTCGCCCAGTCGAACCCCTACGACAAATACCGCAAGCGCACTTACTCTAACAAAGGCTATCTTTCCGAGGATGACGAGTTGAAACTCGCCGAGCAGGTTCACCAGGAGCTTCTAAAACAGACCCGCCTGGTCGAAGACCGCTCGATCAACGAATATGTCAATTCGGTGGGCCAGCGGCTGGCGCGCGCCTCCGAGAGGCCTAATATTCCCTGGCGCTTCTACGTCGTCGACGACAAAGCGATCAACGCCTTTGCGACGCTCGGCGGGCGCGTCTACGTGCACACGGGCTTGCTGGCCGCGACGCAAAGCGAAGCGCAACTGGCCAGCGTGCTCGGCCACGAAATCGGCCACATCGCAGGCCGCCACGGGCTGGAGAACGTCAAAAAATCGCAGAAATACGGCACGCTCGCCGGACTCGCGACGATCGCCGGCGCCATCCTCGGCGGGCAGGCTGGCGCGAACCTCGGCGGCCTTGCGGGCAATATGATCGCCGGCGGCTACCTGATGAAACACAGCCGCGACGCTGAACGTGAGGCCGATTACCTGGGGCTCTACGATCTTAAAGCGGCCGGTTATAACACCGGCGGAATGGTCGAGATGTTCGAGATACTTCAGGAAGTCAGCGCAAGCTCGCCGAACGCCTTCGGCTCGATTCTGGCCAGCCACCCGGCGCCTAGCGAGCGAGCAGCGAACACCCGCCGCGAAATCTCCCAATACCTGCGTGGCTCCGATCGAAAAGGACTGAGCAACAGTGAAGATTTTCAGCGACTGAAATCCGGCGCGACGTCATCCCCGTCGCCGCGCAGAGTGAGGCCCAGGAATTGATCTTCCGATGAGGCTACCGTCGAAGTGAATAAGGGAGAAGAAGCTAAAAGGGGGCGGGGAGTGTGGAATGGGGAGTGTGGAATGGGAAGGAGAAAATTCCTTTCCACTCCCCATTCCGCACTCCCCATTCCGCACTCCCTTTTTACTTCCCTTGCGCTTTTGGCCTTTTTTGCTTCCTCTTTTGCATCCGCTCCCGATCGCGCCCCATATACTGACTCCCTTGGTCAGCGCCGCCCGGTTTTGCGGCCGGCCGCGCGCGATTACTTAGCCGGAAAATTTGTTCTGATTACGCGCGACGAACGGTCCCAATCGCTGCAACAACCGCGAATGCTCGCCAGAGTCGCCGACCATGACCTGATCGCGCCACCGGCGCGCGTCATGACCGACGCCGGCGCATTAATCGAATGGGCGAAGGGCGTCGATTACGCCGAAGCCGACGGCGTGATCGTCTCGCTCGACGCGATCGCAGGCGGTCCGGCACAGTCCGAGCGACAGGACTTCTTCAAATGGATTCGCGCTCGGCGCCCGTCGATTGCGATTTACGCCTCCACCACCGGCTCATCGGATCGGTCGCTTCAAGCGGCGTTGAATCTGGTCGCCGACTCGACGTTCGACTTCTTACTGATTTCGGGCGACGGCGCGCAGCGCTCGAATCTGCCGGGCGAGGTCGCCGCCCGGAAACTGGGCGGCAAAGTCGCGATTGAACCGGGCGTCGAAGCCTCGACGCTGATCCTGCTCTCGCGCATGCTCAATCGCAGGTTAGGATTCGCCCCGAAAATCTTCCCGGTCTTTTCCTCCGCCGAGCCCCAGGTCGCGCCGCTGCGCCAGGACGTCAGCGCGGCGGTCAGCGCCGCCGGCGGCGTCGAATCCGATTCGCGCGACGCCGACGCGCTGCTTTTCGTCCACGCGCCGCGGACGATGGCCGCCAGCCGCCCCGTCTTCGTCGATACGATCGCCCGGAATATCGAAAACGGCCTGAAGGTCGGCGTCCTCGACCTCTCCGAAACGAAAGAGGGCAAGGAGGAGTTGATCGAGGGTCTGCGCCGCCGCAAACTGCTCGACAAGCTGATCGCTTACGCCTCGTCCGACCCCGGCTCGCGGGGCGGCGCTTCTACGGACGCGATCATTCGCGCCGTTACGCACGCGTCGGCCTTTTTGAACGCGGTCAAATTCATGCGCGACGACATTGGCCGCGTCCTCCGATTCGACCGCGCTCATATCGAATTGCTTTTCAGCCGCTATCTGACCGATTGGGCCTACGCGCTGGCCGTCCGCCCCGCGCTCGACAATTTCGTCAAAGGCGAATTGAAAGCCGACCCGAACCGTCTGCCGGATGGCCCGGAGATCGCGAAGGAGCGCGCCGAGGCATTCGCCTTCGGGCGCGTCAAACAGAGCGCCGAAGAGCTTTTCAAAGAGCAGTTCCTACGCAACGTCCACGCGATACTGCTCAGCGGAGGCGAACGCGCGCAGTTTCAAATCTCGATCATGCAGCGGCTGCATGTTCGCATCCCCACGCGAAAAACGTCCGAGGCCGAGATCAGGCAATCGGTCTACATCGCTCAGATCAATTCCCCGGAACTGTCTCCGATTGCCGGCCGCGCCAGATGGTTTCTGGAAAACGAGAACATAGACGAGCGGATCGCGCGGCGCTTCGCCTCGACTGATTGGGGGCGTTTCAAAAGCGACGTCGAAGAGGTCGACATCACCATCAAGTTGTCCTCACAGCAGAGCCGGCAGGGTTCGCAGGAGAGTTATGCCATCTCAAGCTCTCGAAAAGGGGATATTCGGCGAGTGACCATCAACTCGCCGTCGAATCAGGGGGTCTTTTACGCCCTGAGCAAATTGGAGATGCTCGGCGCAGAAGGGCGTCTGGCGGAGGACTTTCGCATCAGCGAATCGCCCGCTATTGCCCGGCGCGGCCTGGCCGAAGCCTTCAGCGGCTCGCCCTGGTCGCACAAAGATCGTTTGGAGACGCTGCGGTTCCTCGGTCTCGCGCGGATGAACCGTTACGTCTACGCCCCGAAAGACGACGACTGGCGCCGAGATTATACCGAGCAAAACCTCGACAAATTCAAACAATTGCTGCGCGCCGCCGAAGAGAATTTCGTGCGGTTCGTTTACGCCGTCAGGCCGGGGAATTCGATCTCATATTCGGACGACGAAGACGCCGCCGCGCTCGTTCGCAAATTGGAAGCGATGGCCGCGCTCGGCGCGCGCGGCTTCGCGCTCTGCTTCGATGACGCGCCGGCGAGCTTGCAAAACGGCAAAGATCGCGCGCGATTCAAGACTCTCGCCTCGGCGCAGGCCCATCTGATCAATCTCGTGTACGAGCGGTTGAAGCAATCAGGCGCCGATTTCGAGCTTTACGTCGCGCCTGCCGTTACGGCCTCTGCGCAAGCTGGCGGCGATTACCTGAAAGATCTCGGCGCCGCTATCCCGCAAGACGTTCTATTTTTCCTTTCGCCCCCCGGCTCTGGAGCGCCGGCGCCCGCCGGCCGTTCCGTCGTCTGGGATAATTTCGCGGCCAATGACGATGAGCCGTGGCGGTTGTTCATAAGCGCGAAGCGGGGCGAGAGCGGGGCGATCGGCGATGACGCCGGAGGATTCATCGCAACTGCCGCGCGTGGGCCGCGAGTTTCGATGCTTCCGATCGCGACAGCCGCCGATTACGCCTGGGACTGGCGCAATTACAATCCGCAGCAATCGTTCGACCGGGCGCTGAATCTGCTTTACGACGAACGCGCCCGCCAGGGCTTGCGCGTCTGGGCGCGGGTTTACGACGACGGCGTGTTCAAACCGCTGTTTCAACGACGGGCCGGCGCCGTCGACCTCGAATTGATGGGGCGAAGGCTGGCCGAATTGCAGGGCGCGACCGAGACGATCGGCGTGACGCTCAATCAAGGGCTGCTGCGCGGAGAACTTGCCCGGTTCATCGAAAGAGTGAAAAGCGCCCTGTGACGCTAGGCAATGGGACTTATAGGACTTATGGGACCTATGGGACTTATATGTTTTATAGGTCCCATAAGTCCTATAAGTCCCATTTTCATGATCCAGGAGATTTTTTATGTCTTTGATGTTAGATGAAATCCATCAACAACCCGCCGCGATCGAGCGGACGATCAAGCGCGAATCGAAAAAGATCGAGGTCTTCGCGGCGGGTTTGAAAGCCGCTCGCCCGCGGCTGATCGTGCTAGTCGCCCGCGGCAGTTCCGACAACGCCGCGATCTTCGGGCGCTACGTGATCGAGATGACGACGGGAATTCCGGTCTCGCTCGCGGCGCCGGCGATCCACACGCTTTATAAAACCAGAATGGACCTGCGCGGCGCGCTGGTCGTCGGCATTTCGCAATCGGGCGAGGGCCTCGACATCAACCTGACGCTCGAAAACTCGAAGCGCTGCGGCGCGACGACGCTGGCCATCACGAACGAGGCCGAATCCTCGATGGCGAAGCTGGCAGACGAAACATTCCTGATCCATGCCGGGCGCGAACGCAGCGTGGCCGCCACCAAGACCTATACGGGGCAGTTGCTGATCTTTCACCTGCTCGCCAACGCCTTGAGCGAAAACGGCCACAAGGCCGAAGTCGAGCGACTGCCTGAACTGGCGGCGGCCTCGCTCACGCTCCAGCCCCGCATCGCCGAAATTGTCGAAAGGTACGCGTTTATGGAGCAATGCGTCGTCGTAGGCAGAGGGTTGAATTACGCCAACGCTTTCGAATTCGCTATCAAGCTGATGGAGACCTGCTATGTGGTGGCCGAAAGATTTTCCGGCGCCGATTTCCTGCACGGCCCGATCGCTATGATTGACCCTGGCTTCCCGGTCTTCGTCTTCGCGCCGCCCGGGCCGACGCTGAAAGGAACCAAAGAGTTGTTGGAAAAGTTGCAGGGACTCGGCGCCGAGACGATTGTGATCTCCAGCGAGCCGTCCGCGCTCAAATCGGCGACGCGTCAAATCAGAATCCCTGAACGCGGCGCAGAATCGCTCTCGCCGATCCCATACATCATTCCCGCCCAAATCTTCGCCGCGCTCCTGGCCGAGGCCAAAGGATTGACTCCCGACCAACCGAGGTCACTGTCGAAGGTGACGAAGACGGTGTGATAGGACGACTTACGTGACAAGGCGAGGGGGCGACGGGGCGACAAGAAGAGATCAGATCTTTCTTGTCGCCCCGTCGCCTTGTCGCGTGAGTCGCCCCGTCTCTTCACTTGCCTGGCTGCGGAACAATGCGCAGATAAGGCTTCAGGGTCTTCCAACCGCCGGGGAATTTCTCCTTGGCCGCTTCGTCGGAGAGCGCCGGGACGATGATGCAATCTTCGCCCTGTTTCCAGTTGACCGGCGTCGCCACGCTGTATTTGGCCGTCAGTTGGATCGAGTCCACGACCCGCAGGATTTCGTCGAAATTGCGGCCCGTGCTCGCCGGGTAAGTGATCATCGCTTTAACCTTCTTGTCCGGCCCGATGACGTAGACCGTCCGGACGGTGAAGACGTCGCTCACTTCCGGGTGGATCATGTCGTAGAGCCGCGCGACCTTCTGCTCGGAATCCGCGATTACAGGAAAATTGAGCGCCGCGCCCTGCGTCTCCTCGATGTCCTTAGCCCACTTCTTGTGAGAATCAACCGGGTCGACGCTAAGGCCAAGGACCTTGACGCCGCGCTTCTCGAATTCGGGTTTGAGCTTGGCCATATAGCCGAGTTCCGTGGTGCAGACCGGGGTGAAATCCTTCGGGTGCGAGAAGAGGATAACCCAACCGTCGCCGATCCATTCGTGGAAGCTGTTGATCGGGCCTTCGGTAGTCTCCGCGCTGAAATCAGGAACGACTTCACCAATGCGTAATGCCATGACTTTCTCCTTACAAATTTATGAGTTGACAGATTGTCGTCGGGATATGGAACGACAGCTTTAGCTGTGACAGCCGCTACATCGGCGCCTCTCGGTCGCCTGGCAAAATGGAACAAGGCGGGATTGTAGCGTAATAAGGCTCATCGTTTGTCTATAAGCAAACATTGACAAATATAAAGAGGCGATAGCCTATGTCCTCAAACCGGGATCGTCAAGCTTTACTGAGCGCCCCATTGATAGTTCATGATAGCTCAATCCAAACCGCAAATCATTCATCTTGACCCCCTCTCTTCGGCTCAACGATAATTCGAGCCATGCCAAACAAAAAACGCCTCTTCCTGGTTGACGGAATGTCAAACATTTTTCGGTCCTATTACGCAATTCGCGGGTTGTCGAATTCTAAAGGTCTGCCGACCAACTCCACATACGGCTTCACGGTGACGCTGCGCAAATTGATGAAGGATCACCGCCCCGATTACCTAGGCGTCGTGCTCGACTCGAAGGAAATGACCTTTCGCCAGGAACAGTTCGCCGATTACAAGGCTCACCGTCCCGACATGCCCGAAGACCTGGTCGCGCAACTGCCGTACATCCTCCGCGTGTGCGAAGCCCTGCGCGTGCCCGTGCTGCGCATCCCTCGCTACGAGGCCGACGACATCATCGGCGCGCTCGCCAGACAGGCCACCGAAGCCGGCCTGCAAACGGTCGTCGTCACGAATGACAAAGACCTCAGCCAGTTGGTGCGAGACGACGACGTGCTCATGCTTCGAGTGGACAAGAACGGCGAGAACCTGCTCAACGAGGCCGGCGTGAAGGCCAAATACGGCGTGCGACCTGATCAGATCGTCGACTGGCTTGGGTTGATGGGCGACGCCGTGGACGGCATTCCCGGCGCGCCCGGCATCGGCGAAAAAGGCGCGGCCTCGCTGCTCACGGAGTTCGGCACAATCGATAACGCGCTCGCAAATTGGGAACAGGTCAAGAAGAAGACCTATCGCGAATCGCTGCGCGATCACACCGATCAGATTCGCTTCTCACGCGAACTTGCGCGCATTGATCTCAACGTCCCGATCAAACTCGACCTGGAGGCGTTGATCGTCGAAGAGCCTGACCAGAAGCTGGCCTACGAGTTGTTCAACGAACTCGAATTCGCTCAATTGAAACAGGAGTTCAAGGGCGGCGCGAAACCGGGCGAAGCGGCGGCGGCGAATAAATCCAGCGGCGCGTCATCATACCGCCTCATCACGAAGGTCGAAGAACTACGACAGCTGGTCAAAACCTTTTACGACCGCGAGCAGTTCGCGTTCGCATTGTCCGAAACCGAATCCGGCAAGCTCGGCGTGGCGGCGTTTTCGACCTCGTCAGGTTCGGCCGAATATTTCGATTTCGAGAACTGCGACGACCCCAAAGAGGCTGTAAACCTGCTCAAAGACGTTTTCGGCAATGGCCTGATCGAAAAATCCACGCACGACCTGAAGAGCGCGACGCGGCTGCTCAACGGCCTCGGCGTCGAACTGGAAAATGTGACCGACGACACGATGATGCAGGCTTACCTGCTCGAATCCGACCGCACGAAATACGAACTGCCGCAACTGGCGAGCGAATACCTCGATCATTCGATCACGACCGACGAGGAGTCGACGATCGCCCAATACGCCGACGCGACAGGGCGTCTGGCCGACGTCTTGAACGCGCGGATTCTGGAGGACAAGATTCAATACGATTTTCAGCAGGAGAAGCTGGACTTCGTCTACCGGAAAATCGAGATGCCGCTCGTCCCGCTGCTTTACGAAATGGAAGAAGCCGGGTTCCGCGTCTCGACCGGCGTTCTGGAAAAGCTTTCGGTCGAGATGGAGAAAGAACTGGAGAAGCTCTCGAAGAAGATTTACGTGTTGGCCGAGCGCGAATTCAACATCGGCTCGCCGCAGCAGCTCGGCGAGATTTTCGAGGAGCTGAATTACCAGGTCTCGCGCCGCACGGCCACGGGGAAGATCGCGACCAGCCGCGACGTGTTGGACGAATTGGCCGAAAAATACGAATTGCCGCGACTGATCATCGAGCACCGTGAATTGGCGAAGCTCAAAAGCACATATGTCGACGCGTTCCCACAGTTGATCAACCCGGCTGACGGGCGCATCCACACCACGCTCAATCAGACTATAGCGGCGACGGGAAGACTCTCGTCGGTTAATCCGAATCTTCAAAACATCCCAATCCGCACCGAGATGGGCCGCCGCATACGCCGCGCGTTCATCCCCGCGGACGGGCACGTTCTGCTCTCGGCCGACTATTCGCAGATCGAACTGCGTCTGCTCGCGCATGTGACGAAAGACGAGGTGATGCTCGAAACTTTCCGAAAAGGCGAAGACATTCACGCTCGCACCGCCGCCGCGGTCTTCAATGCGAAGACCTCGGAAGAAATGAGGGATGCGCGGCGCAAAGCGAAGATCGTCAACTTCGGGATCGCCTACGTCATCGGCCCGTTCGGGCTGGCGCAGCGCGTGGGCATTTCGCGCAACGAGGCGAAGAAGGTCATTGACGAATACTATCGGACCTACGCCGGCGTCAAAAAATATATGGACGAATTGCCCGACCGCGCGCGCGAAAACGGCTGCGAGGTTCGCTCAATCTTCGGACGCAAACGATCTGTGCCCGACCTTGAAGGCAAAGGCGCCGCGCGCGCCCGCGCCGAACGCGAAGCCGTCAATATGCCGATGCAAGGTTCCGCCTCCGACATAGTCAAACTGGCTATGCTGCGCGTGGCTGAAAGTCTACGCCGCGAAAAACTGAAGGCGCGAATGATCCTGCAGGTTCACGACGAGCTGGTCTTCGAGGTCCCGAAGCAGGAGGTCGAAAAAACCGGCCAGGTTGTGAAAGCCGCGATGGAGAACGCCGCGAAGATTGACTCGCCGCTTATTGTCGAGATCGGAGTCGGAGAGAACTGGGTGGACGCCAAACCGTGAAGAATATTTAGACTCCAAGTCAAAAGGAATATCACCCAGCGTGAGGTAGCTAATCTCCAAGGGTTTATTATCGACCAGGAAATGCAACTCATTGTCGCCAAAATCCGGTGGCGTCATGACCTGCGAAACAACATAAAGCTTAGAAAATAAAGACACCTTCAGCCCAGGACGGTCGGACTTGCTGACCTGGGTCTTTATCGTCAAGGTCATAAAGTGATCCGGCTTCTCCCTAATAATCTGCGGCTTGAGCGCCAGGGTGGCTTTACTGCTGAACCTGTCGAATTTTGCGTCAATCTGAACGCAAGTGAACAAAGCAGGTTCACCACGGAGGGGCCGAAGAGTGCGGATGAGACGCAGAGATTAAGCTAGACCCCGCCTCTCTGCGTTGCCTCAGCGGTCCGCGGCGCCTCCGCGGTAAACCTGCTTGCGTAACCTAGAGCGGTTATCAAATCAGTGTACGGGAGGTGGCGGTAGCTCGATCGTGAGGATTGTCATTAATCCAAATCTTTTGCGTTCCCAAGATAGGCGCTTTTTCGTCGCGGAGCGACGGTTGAGCTTAGGCCGGCGTTTTAACG
>DATCXQ010000786.1:0-3090 GCA_036565725.1 Blastocatellia bacterium | reverse complement strand
GGCAGCCGATCCACCGCCTCGCGCAGCTCTTTCTGGAACTTGTTATGAATGAGGTCGATGTTGGGGCGAACCTTGATGATGTATTCGTGAATGTTCACCTTGGGGACGACGAGCATGCGGTCGGCCGTCTTCGGAGTATCGATCGGGTCGGGGACCAGCCCCTGACCCAGATTCCCCTGAGGGTCGAGATCCACGCACAGTACCCTTTTGTCGTGATAGAGGCCGAAACAGACGGCCAGATTTTGCGTGATGGTGGTTTTACCGGCGCCGCCCTTCTGGTTGACAAAGGCGAGGACTTTGGCTGGCCCTTTCTTCAATGGGGCGAACGATCTTTTCTGTTGGAGTCGCTCGGCGCCAACCGGGGCACATATCTGTTCTGGCATGACTTCGGCTCCTTATGCTGTTGTTGCAAGGGAAACCTAGGGAATTGCTTTGGACTGGATGTCGCAGGGGAAAGGGAGGCCGAGAGTATAGACCTCAGAGGCGCCGATTTCAACAAAAAGGTTCGTTGGCGGCGGCTCTTGCAGCCCGCGCGTTCGATTGGCTACTATCACGTTGTCATGCAGAGCGATAACCGCACAATGAGAGACAGTAAAGAAATAGCTTTTCTCTTCGATTTGTACATCGCGCCCACCTGGTGCGAGGCCTTCGATCAGATGGTTGACGATGAGGTCGAACTGCCGAAGGAAGGTCGGTTCCTGCACGCCGGGTGCGGCACCGGCGGCTATGCGATTGACATGGCGATCAGAGGTGGCGCGAAGATCGAGGTCGTCGGCGTTGATCCAAGCTCTGAGAAACTGATTCTGGCGCGCGGTAAGGCCGTGGTGAAAAAGGTCGAGAACGTGGAATTTCGAGAAGACCCGCTGCAGTCACTCGAATTCAATGACGGGGAGTTCGATCTTGTGATTGGCGACGCCTCGATGCTGCCGCCTTCGGAGATCGGCCCCTTCCTCGAGGAGTTGGCGCGGGTCGCGAATTATGGCGCGACAGTTGTCTTGAAACTGACGACGCGCGGCAGTTTCGACGAGTTCTTCTCGATTTACTGGGAATCCTTATACAACCTGGGATTGCTCGATTACACGCCGCAGCTCGAAGGTCTGATCACGGAGAGGTTGGCGGTGAGCGACGCCGAACAGCTCGCGCTCGACGCCGGCCTGAAAAACGTGCGCGACGTGACCAGCAAGGAGCGGTTCGATTTCAAAGACGGAAATGAGTTCTTCGAATCGCCGCTGATCGAAGCGTTCTTCCTCGACGAATGGCTGGCGATTCTCCCGGATGGGGAAACGCGCCGGCAGGTTCGACAGCAGTTGGTGACGATCATTGACGAGGAATGGCACAAGATGGATTTCGACGTTTCGATCAAGGCGACCCTTATTATCGGGCAGAAATAAGCGCCCATCATGAATCAAACAATCAATTCACCCGTTAAACCTCCCGCAACTCCCAAGGATGCGGCGGCGATGATCCTGCTGCGCGACCCTGACGACCCAAAGGTCTTCTGGGTGAAGCGCGGGAAGACGCTGGCCTTTATGGCCAATTACCACGCGTTTCCTGGAGGGCAGCGCGACGCCGCCGACGCCGAAGTCCCGATTCTCAACACCGAAAACGTTCCAGACGCCACGATGCGCGTCACCGCCGTCCGAGAGATTTTCGAGGAGACCGGAGTGTTGATCGCCCGCGGGGTCGAGAGTCTTTCAGCGGAAAGACGCGCCGCGATGCGCGATGAACTGCATTCCGGCCAGGCTTCGTTCAAGGAATTGCTCGAACGCGAAGGTTTGGCGCTGGACGCCAATCTGTTGGTCGAAGCCCCGCGCTGGGTCACACCGGCGACTTCTCCGCGGCGTTACAACACGCGGTTCTTCGCGGCGTGGCTGCCTGAGGGGCAGGAGACCGAGGTCATTCCGGGCGAGCTCGAGGCGGGCGAGTGGCTGCGTCCGAAGGAGGCGCTGCGAAAGTGGATTGACGGCGATTGTTTGATCGTCACGCCGATCTTCTCCGCGATTCAGGCGCTGGCCGAAGGCGTCGAGGATTTCGCCGGGCGACTGCTCAGCGTCTCGCAGGAGGAGCGCGATCATTTGGAGCGTCGAGTCCAGTTCCGATACGGCATATTCCTCTGCCCGTTGCGCGCGCCCACGCTTCCGCCCGCGACTCACACCAATTGTTACCTCGTCGGCGGCGACGAGATGGTCGTGATCGATCCCGGCTCGCCTTACCCCGATCAACAGGCCGTGCTCGACCACGTGGTCGCCAGGTTCATCGAGCAGGGGAGGCGATTCCGCGAAATCCTCATTACTCATTTGCATCAAGATCACATCGGCGGCGTGACGCATCTGGCCGAAAAATTCAACCTGCCGATCGCCGCCCACCGCCTGACCGCCGAAGCCATCGGCGACGAAGTCCGCGTTGACCGCTTCATCGAAGACGGCGAAGTGATCGAACTCTCCGAAGCTTCGGCCGGATTGACCTGGCGGTTGCGCGCGATGTGGACGCCGGGCCACGCGCGCGGCCACCTCAGTTTTTACGAGGAGCGCACTGGAAGCCTGCTCACAGGAGACTGCGTCGTCGGCTTCGGCACGGTCGTCATCGCTCCGCCCGAAGGCAATATGAACGATTACCTCGCTTCTTTGCGGCGGTACCTTGAATTGCCACGATTGACTGCGCTGATGCCTGGCCACGGGCCTGTGATCGCCGACGCGCGGGGCCGTATCGAAGAATACATCGTCCACCGCCGCGATCGCGAGGAGCAGATCGTCGGCGCCGTCGCGGCGGGAGCGAGCGCGATCCCGCAGATCGTCAAAGCCGTCTACACCGACG
Organism: Blastocatellia bacterium; assembly: GCA_036565725.1. Taxonomy (GTDB): domain Bacteria; phylum Acidobacteriota; class Blastocatellia; order RBC074; family RBC074; genus JAJVID01. The sequence continues at coordinate 276 of DATCXQ010000786.1, read as the reverse complement.
TGCCGGAAGACATGCATCAACTGGCCGAATTGTCCGTGCTGGCGCACCTCGAAAAATTGGAAGGCGAAGGGCGCGTGACGCGGGCGGCGAATGAGTTCAAGTTGATTTGATGCCCGAATCAAAACAGCCGACGTCGATGCCATTCAGCTTAACTACTCCCATCGGGGGAGAGCGTTCAGAGTACCGACTTTAGTCGGCGCTATGAACGCTCCCTCCCGATGGTAGTAGTTAAGCTGAAAGGCATCGACGTCGGCTGTATTGATTCAGGCGTCAAAT
>DATCXQ010000783.1:0-11319 GCA_036565725.1 Blastocatellia bacterium | reverse complement strand
GGCTGCCGATCATCATCCTTTCGGCTCACGATAGCGATGAGGTTCGTCGTCAAGCCGCCGAGGCGGGGGGGTCGGAGTACCTTAGCAAGCCATTCGAGGTCGCGGAATTGAAGAGATTGATAGATGGCTGTCTGACCGTGGCGTGAATGAGGCCTATGGGCCTGATAAGTCCTTCTCAGGGGATCCCAGGGATTTTCGAATCCGGTTTATCAACAGTGGTCGCAGCGCGCCGGCGTATATCGGCGCCGCGCCCGCCAATTCCTGCGGCAGAGAATCTTTGAGCGCCGCGCCATCGACTTCACCGGAAAAATAAAGAGCGTCCACCAGACCTTCAGATAAAGCGCGCCGCGCCGAAGGTTTGATTTTCGTCCAGACCGCCTGATCGGGGCGCGCCACCATCACGACAAAATCGGCCTCAATGAACTTCAACAGGCTCGTCCCTTCGATCAAAACGCGACCGGACTTCACGCGCGCCAGGGCCGCGCCGATTCCTTGCTCGACCTGATTGTCGGTCGTAATCACCCAATGAACATCGCTCGCGCCGGCCTCCCAGTAACGCCCGGTGTCTTTGCCGGCGGCGTATGTCTCGTCGCGGCCAGAACGGACCACGGGCTGATCGCCGAGCAAGTGGCTGACGCAGCATGCGCGCGGGTCTTTACCACACGAGCGATAATGACCGCGCGTGAGCTTGATCGCTTCCCAGCTTTCGTCGCGCGTAAGCTCGCGCAGCAAATCGCAGAGCAAGGTCGTCTTGCCCGTGTTGGATGAAGTTCCGGCGATTACGATTATGCGATGAAAATCAGAGTTCATCTCCGGCTACCCGTTTTAAATAAACTTCTCTGAATCGGACTCAAAAGATGTGAATTGTCGCATACAAAATCGTTCTGTGGCGAGTCGGGGAGGCGGTGGTAGACGGAAGGATGATCGAGATTGATGTGGCGCCTTTTCGACTTTGATGTTCAGAAACCGCTTGCTTACGGTCGCGGCGCCGCTACCGCGACCGTAAGCAAGCGGCTGAACACTCAAGCCGAAAATGCATTAAGGCAAAATCCTGGGACTCGCGCTTCGGCGTGGCGCGAAGAATCGTAAGCGACCTGAATTTCTCGATGCTCAGGCGCCGACGCTCTCGGCGCCTCGCCGCAAATCTGTGGATACTATTTCTTCGGAGGCTTGGCCGGGGGCGCCGCCACAGTGATGTTGTTGGTCACTTTTTTAGCGCCGCAACCCTGAGCCGTCTTTCCCGCGCTGGTTTTAGCGCCCGCGTTTTTGGCTTCGCCGGTCAGGGTCGCCTCGCCGCCGGCGACCGCCGCCGCGGCGCCTGTGAGGGTCTTTGAAGCGGCGAACTTATCGCTGATGCATTTCTGGACATCGGCGTCCGATTTAGGCGCCGTCGCCGTCTTTGTCACCTTCATCTCTTTCTTCTTCTCGGGCTGGGCGGTTTGCGCCAAAGCGAAAACTGTCGTAAGCAGAAGGGTAAAGGTTAAGGCAATCAGCTTCCTCATGGTTTGTTCTCCTATGGATTGAATTGTTGTTTCATGTGTGCGGTATTAAAGCTAACCCGTTACAGCGCCGCGCGCGTAGGGTGGGAAGGACTACAGTGACTCACACTGCACGCGCGGAGCTGTTATCGGTTCCCGCAGGCGGACGAGCAACCGATGTGCCATCTAATATTTCATGGGGGTGAGGCCAAAACCGTCGCAATTGCTCAAATTAGATTGAAAGGAAAAGCGTGGGATGGAGGCCCCAAGAACGATTTGAGTCGGTTTTGCCGTGGCGGTTTTGATGGGGGGCGGCAGAAACGCCACATTTTCACCTGACGCTGAAATCCATCCACTGTTCGGCGCGCGCGTATTTTTGTTTTGTGAGTTGATCGGTGACGACAATGCGCATCATATAATCGCCCGGAGGAAAGCTCGTGAGTTTGAGCCTTCCGCCGCAGTCCATTCGCTTCGGATCCGCCGCCGCGCCCGGGTCAATCTGTCTCGGCTCCATTTGGTGGAGGACTTTGCCGTCGCGGTATATCTCCAACTGCATGGTCAATTGAGGCTTTCCGGTCTTAGGGTCGAGCGTGTGGTTATAAACAAACGCGCCGTAATCAATCACCGAATCTCTCGAAAAGCGCCGCACGCCGGGCGTCGGCTGTATGTCGTCGCGATCCTCAGCGCCAGTTGACGCGCCAGTTGACGGATTTGTCGGCGGATTTGTCGGCGGATTGGTCGATTGTTTGTCGGATTCCGACGCAAATGAGGTGAGAACCAGTCCCGAGAGCTCCAGGCGGTTTTTACTCAGGTCGGGAACCTGAATGAACTGTCCGGCCGAACCCATCCGCCCGGTCTCGGCGTCGCGGATGACAGCGCGGAATTGATAAGCGCCGGGCTTTTTGACCACGAAATCGTCGGTGTAGTTGAAGCCCCTCTTCAACGCCCTCGCGTAGCGCGCCTGGTCTAGTCGAAGCTCGAACGCGCGTCCGTGTTGTTCGATCACCGAGCCGTTTTCGTTGAACGTGAAAGTGGCGATCTCCAGCTTCAACACCTTCTCGCCGGCGCCGGCGTCTTTGAAGGTCAGGTTCGAGGCGTCGATGTGAAAGAACGAGCGGACGAACGATATGTCTTCGGGGTCGTTCTTCTCTTTGGGCCCTGGGTTGGGCGAATTGAAGAAGAATGAGGTCATTTGCGTCGCCACGTCGCGCGCGCCGAAGGGCGAGAAAAGCGCCGACAATATCTGGGCCTCGCGAGTCCGCGGCGTGGGCGGCGGCGTCGGCCTGTCGGGGTATCCTATGAATCCGGCCCGCGTACGCGTCTGCAGTCCGGGACGGCGCGTCTTCAGCTTGATCGAATGATATTTTTTGTCGAACTTCTCGTCTTCGGGATCGAAACCGAGAAGGTAATAGCTTTGCTGATCTTTCAACACGCGTTGAACTCCGAGGTTAATGTCGTTGTTGTTGAGGACGGCGAACCCGCCGGTTTCACGCGCCAGGTAAACCAGCCCTTCCTGCGAATCGAAATTCTGCTGCGACATGCGCGACAACCTATCGGCGAATTGCGGCCCTCTCATCCCGCCGGGGTTGTCGGCGGCCGTCGGCATGAGCGTCTGTAATCCTTTGGCGTCGAGCGAATAGATGACGACGCTCGAACGGTTTGCCAGGTCGGTAAGGCGGCGCACTCGATCCAGCACGATGCTGTTGTCGCTGTTGCGCCCGAACAGCCGGAGTCCGTCGGAGATCAGAATGGCGCTCTTGCGACCCGGCAATTCGCGCAGCCCGCGGACGACGAAGTTCAACGCGCCGAGCGTGCCGACCGAGAATACAGACTCGCGGAAATCTTCAAAGCGATCTTCCGCCTCGCGCGCCTCCTGCGGGCGCGTGGGGTCGTCCGCCGAGCCGAAGCGCGGGATCATGTCGCGGCTGTAAGGGTTCCACGTCAACTTCTCGACTGCCGCGTAAAGCACTCGCTTGTCCGATGTGAACTGTTGCAACGCGCCCAGCCCCCGGCCCGTGCGAATGATCGCCACCAGGTCGCCTTCCTGCATCTGCTCGTCGAGGAACTTCTTGATCGCGCGCCGCGCGAAATTCATGCTCTCGAACGACAGTCCAAGGTCGTCGACGACGAACGCGATCGTCCTGGCGACCTGCTCCGGCGCGATCGTCTTCATAGGCGCTGACGGCGGGGGCATAGCGGGCTTCGGCGCGTTGACCGCGCCGGGTTCCGGCCGCTTCGGTTCGGGCAGTTTGACGAGTCTGAAGTAAGTAATGTTTTGCTTCTTGCCGTCTACAGTCAGCTCGAAATCGTCCTCGGTCAGGTCCTCGACGTGCTCGCCTTTCTTGTCTGTCACAGTGGCGTCAATTTGAACGAGTTGAGTAGATATGCGAACGGAGGGCTCCTGGTCAGGAGTTTGCGAATCAGGTTGTTTCGTCTCCTGCTTTTGCTGCGGCGCCGGCTGTTGAGCGAGTTGAGACGTGGGCTGGCTCAGAAAGAACAGGGCGGCGATGATGGCTATTGCGAAACCTAAGCGCGGTCTGCTGAGCATGATTTTTCTCCTCCAATTGCTGATGGGCTAAAACCTGCGGCGGCGCCCGGCGCCTGAAATTTTTCACCGGACTTATGAACGTGGCGACTTGCCGGATATTGCGCGTCATTATTCACGCCAATCATCCTCCGTCCGTTCGATTTTTTCTTTTTTCGTATGACATATGCGACCTGACATGGGGTGTTTGTAAAGATAACTGAACGACATTGTAGGGGCGGATTTTCCCCTCCCAGTGGCGCGTATTCCGAGCTTAATCGTCACGGCCACGGACGCGGGCGTGTAGCGCCCGCAGGATTGGCGCGGAAAACCCGCCGCTACAACGTCATCGCATTTGTTTCTCAAAGACCGTATGGATCCGCTTAGTCCACGGACGTGATCTCTTCCGGAGGCAGGAGAACGAACGAGCACTCGCCGTTGTTGGGTTGGCAGGTGAGTGTCCCGCGGCGAATCAGCTTCGTCGCCGTCTCGTCGGGGAAGGTCATTGGGTATTTGGCGCTTTTGAGCGCCGCCGCCAACGGGCGCAGCTTCTCGGCGCCGCGAATGAACCGCGCCCCAGTGACCTGGGCGGAGCGCTCGGCGCCGGGAACGGCGACGACGTAAAACTCCGCCTCCAACTTCTCCTTTTCGCCTTTGAGCAACGACCCGAGTTTGATCGCGCGGAGTTCGGTGAGTTCGGCTTTCGCTTTGCTGATGAGCGACTCCACTTTATCTTTGCCGGCGAGCCGGGTCAGGTTCTCGCGCGCTTCGGGCACGGGGCGGTATCCGGCGGCCGCCTGGGCGTACCAGCGAACGGCCTCCTCTTTTTTACCGCGCTTTTCGCTGATCTGGCCCAGGTGATCGCCTACCTCGCTGTGTTGGCCGAGCCCCCATGACGCCAGGACGTATTTTTCCGCGAGGTCCAGATTGCCTTTTTTGAAATGCACCCAGCCGAGCGTGTCCCAGTAAGAGGCGAGGCTGTTCAGGTCGGTCAGATTTTCCAGCGTCAGGCGGTCAATCTCGACATTGCGGAGCTCGGCCGCGACCGCCGCCACGGCCGATTCGGCGTACTGTTGGGCCTTGTCGAGATGCAGATCGCCGAGCGAAAGGTAGTAGGCGACGTTGTTCCAGGTCATCGGCTCCGCCGAAAGCTTGATAGCGCGGTCGAAAGCCTCGGCCGCTTTCTCCGGCTGGCCGAGGTTCACATAAGCCCGTCCTATGCCTATTTGATAACGATCCTCCTGGTCGGGGTTCAAAGAGATCGCCTGTTCGAGCTCCGGGATCGCCTCTTTGTACTTGCGCCATTCGATCAGCAAGAGGCCCAGATTGCCATGCGCCCACTTGTCCAACGGCAAGATCTCGATGTGCTTGCGAAACGCCCTTTCTGCCTCTTCATATTTCTGCTGCTGCAGGAATATTTGGCCCATCAGGTTGCAAGAAAAATCGTCGAACGGATTGCTCCTGGTTATTTCGCTGAGGACTTCGACCGCAGCGTCGTATTTACGCTGCGCGAAGAGAGCATAGCTCAGTTGCCGGCGAGCGAATTTGTGCGCCGGTTCTTTCGCCAGCGCGCGTTTAAGCAGTTCTTCCGCCAGCGCGTAATTCCCATTCTCCACGGCCGCGCCGGCGGTCTTGAGCAGTTCCTCCACCTTCATGGATTCCGGGATTGAAGGCGCGCCGGCGACGTCCGTCTCGACCGAGACGGTCTGCGCCCCGTCGGCGTTCGCCGAAGCCTTGAACGCCATATAATCCTGTATACGGGAGGCGGGAATTTCGCGCTGCAGCAGGCGCAACGACCGCTCCGCCAGGATGGTGTTTCCTTCAAGCTTATAGCTCGAACGATATTCCGCATAATCCCTCGTCACTGTCACCGGCACGGGCGGGCGTATTCGATATCTGGACGGCAGGGTGAGTTTCAACCGATAGGTGATTTCAGTCGGCGATCCCAGTTCGATCGGCTTTGAGTCTTCCCGCTTATCGGGGTCGGCGTCAGGCGGGCTGATTGATAGAATCGGCAGGTTCATAGCGAATTTTTTGCTGGACCAATCGAGGAAGCTTGACTTGGTGAAATCGTATTCCACCTCGAAGGGTTTTTCAGTCGCTCCTGGGTCGCCCGGCCTTACGTCGGTCACTTCCTTCCCCCATACGCTGTCATAGGAGAAATATACGCCGAGTCGCTTCCAATCGGCCTTCGACGCCTTTCTGAACATCATCCGCATGAAAAGCTCCGCGTCGCCGCGGACGGTGGAATGCGAGCGCCCGCTCAATTCGCCGAGGTCGTTGACCTTGCCTTCGATATCCACCATGACCTTGTTTAGAAAGGGGGGATCGGCGGGCGTAGTCTCGAGCCTGGCGGGCGCGTTTTCGGGGATCACCAGAGCCTGCTTCTTACGCAGCGTAGGAGAGAGCAGTCGGAACGGCGCCACCTCCGCCGTCGTGTCCACCCAGAGCGTTTCTTTGCCGAGCTGAATGGCGGTGATCACATGATCGAATTGGGCGGGGGAAGGCACGTCGGGATCAAGCTTGCGCGAAGAGTTGATGAGCGCCGGGTACGCGCGCACGCCAGTCGCCGCCAGCATCGAGGACAGCAGCGTGTGCTTGTCCTTACAGTCGCCGTACTGGTTGGCGAAAACCTCCGTCGCCGGATGCGGCTGATAGCGGCCCTGCCCGAACGAGAGGCTGACATAGCGAAAGTTCTTCGCCACGTAATTGTATAACGCCTCGACCTTCTCCAGATCGCCGTTGAGTCCCTTGGCCTGCTCCAAGACTTTTGCGCGAATCTTGTCGTCAGGTGTAATCCGATCGCGCTGAAGCGAGGCGTACCACTGCCCGACCTCGTCCCAACTCTTGAACGTGGTCATCTGAATCTGGGGCTGTTTCGGTCCGTCGAGCTCCTCTTTTTTCTTCTCACCGTCCTTCTCGTCGTCTTTGTCCGCGTCCTCCCGCTTGAGGTTCGCGTGTTTCCAGGAATAGACGCGCCGCCCGTTCTGTTCCTTGACGACCGGGTCGAGCCCTGCCTCCGTCTTCAGTTGCGGCGCGCTGCCATGCGGGATGTCTATTTCGAGACGCTCGTCGAGCGTTATCCAGGCGCCTTTGAGAAAGTCGTGCTCGAGCCAGAAATGATTCGGCGCCAGCGGCGTTGTTATCCGCCAGACTACACGGTATTCGAGCGTGTCTCCGGGACGGAGGCCGGGCACCGTCACGTGCTTCAGTCTGAGGTCGGTGTAGACCGGGGCTTCGCGCGAGATCGGGGCAGTCAGGTCCTGGACGGCGGAAGCCTGCGCCTTCACCTCGCTCCCGTCAGGTTTGCGGACGCTGACGTGTTCAATGTCCAGTTTTTCGTTGGCGGAGCTGTAAGGGAAGACGAGCTGGCCGAAACTCTCTACTCCGGCGTCGCTCTGGACTTTGACGCGGAAAGTTTGTTCGCGCTGCCCGGTCCCGTCTTTTTCGAACCGGTAAGAGGTCGCCATCCGCTCGATGACATAGGCCTCCTGCGAATAATCGGGTTGTTTCTGTTCGCCCGCCGGCGCTTTGGCGCCCGACGGCTCCTGCCGCTGTTGCGGCGCCTGTGGAGATTGGGCCGCGATGAAGCGATCGAACTGAAACGACGAAGAAACGAGAAGCAGGGTAACGAGACAAGTTTTTCTGAGAGGGCGCATCGAATTTATCTCCTGTTACTGGTTCAGAGCGGCGAAACTGGTCTGGCGATTTATTCTTGAGCGAGGCTGATGAATCAATCAGAGCCTTTTCTGGTCCAGATATTCGCCCAGTGTCAATTAAGATTGTGACAATTGCAAGAGCCTTTCAGAGATGTCGTAATGTCATATTGCAGGGCGATGTCTACGAAATTCGTCCCAACGGAATTGTTGCTGGTGAAGAGTCTCTGGCTGTCTTCAGAGCGTGTTTTAAAAGCGGCGTCAAGTTAGTCGAGCGGGCGTCAGACGGATCATCATGATGCGAATGAAAGCCTCGCTCGACTCTGCCAAGTATTCATAGTCCTTGCTTAACCGGCTTGCCTTGAGGCCAAAAACCCTGGCCATGCTCAAACTCCATCTCCAATAAATAATGCTAAAATCGGGAAAGTATTTCATGTCGGAAAGTATTCATGAAGATATGGCATGAATACAGGATGGAATCCTGTCTATTTTATTTTGCGCCTACGCTTAGAGCGGTTTGCAATTGCGTGTACGGTAGGGGCGGACCTGTGTGTCCGCCCTGGATTGGGTGTACGGGCAACCACCGGGGCGGACCTGTGTGTCCGCCCTGGATTGGGTGTACGGGCAACCACCGGGGCCCCACACACAGGTCTGCCCCTACACTGATTTGCAACCCGCTCTAGGCTTTAAGGACATTGCCGTTTAATGTAAGAGATCAGGCGGTCGGGCGTGTTCGTCACGATTCCGTCGACGCCGATTGAGGTCATCCGCGCGAACTGTTTCTCCGCGTCAGCCGTCCACACGTAGATCTTCTTGCCGTTCGCGCGGGCGCGCGCGGCCAGATAGCCATAGCAAAGCTCGACCCGCATGCACAGGACCTGGTGTTTGACGCGCCTGAGCGCCAACCATGGAAAGGCCTCGCGCCACCGGACCATCGGATGAAACGTGGCGTTGCCCAATATCAATCCGAGTTCCGTGTCGCGGACTTCCTCGCCAAGCCCCCGCATTAATTCGATGTCGAACGAGGCCAGCATGACCTGCGACTGGCAGCGCCTCTCACGGATTATCCGCAGCGCCGGCAATGCGGCGCGAGAGTCTTTGATCTCCAGGTAGAGCCCAACCTTGCCCAGAGTCAGGTCGAGAGTCTCGTCGAGCGTCGGAACGCGCTCGCCTTTGCCGGCGTCGGCGCGCCTGACTTCGGCAAGCGTCAAACGGTCGACGCGCCCCGTCAGGTTCGTCGTGTGATTGAGCGTCGGGTCGTGGATGACCACGACGTGGTTGTCGCAGGTGATGTGCAGGTCGAGTTCGATCATCTGCGCGCCTTGCCGGATGGCGAGTTCGAAAGCGCGCAGAGTGTTCTCGGGTTCGTAGGCCGATGCGCCTCGGTGGGCGATGACTAAAGGGGGCATAAAGTTTCAAATTTCAAGGTGGTCATAGTGCGAATTGACGGCGGCTTGACCGGTATAATTCGGTCCCGCCGCATCATCCGCGCCAAGGTATCGGTAATTCAGCGTAATATTCTTTCTGCCTTCGCAAACGATCAGGTGTTTTCTGGCATGGTATTCGAGCCCGATTCTTCTCAAATCCCGGATTATCTTATTCCCAGCGTTCGCGCCGTTCGGAAATTTCATATTGTCGGGATCGAGATTGGCCAGAAAAACGCCGTCATCTTTGAGCCAGGATACGGCGTTTTGTATCAGCCCGAGTTTGTCTCCGACGTAGTGCAACCCATGAACACAGGTAATCAGCTCGAACAGGCAATAAGGCCGCCAGGATGACACCGAGGACTCCTGCAGACGAATGAAACTCAACGCTGGCGAAAAAGAGTCAAACATTGCCACTAGGTCAACGCCCAATAACTTCAGATTCGAGTTAAAAGAGTACGGGGCCAAGCGCTCGGCGGCTTCGATCAACGCACGACCCCGACCGCAACAGAGATCCAGCCAGGCCGCCTGCCCCTGAGTCTCAAGGCGAGATGTCAAAAAGTCGAGCGGGTCGAATGAAATCTCGCGGGCGTAGCTGTTCTTACCGACGCAGACGCGCTCACGATTCATCGCCGAATTGGCCACGACGCCGGATAGTTCGAGCGCGTCGCTGTCTAGGAGCATTTCATTTCACCTGAAACTCGCGCGAGCCGAGGATCAACGCCATAACCGCAACCATTTCATTGTTTTTCTGCGGAGAACGGCCGTCAAATTTCGCCGGAGTCGGTTTCGCCCGCGTTTCGCTCAGGGCCCGCGCCAGGTTTTCGCGCGTCTCCGACGAGACTTCGCTGTGAACCAATGCGGCTACGAGATGATCGATGATCCTGTCCAGATCGTTCGTCGCTCCTGGCGGCTCGAAGCGCAAAACTTCCACGCGCGAGCCGTTGACCCGATTGCCGGTAAGCGCGACCGCGAAGTTCATTCTTTCGAGCAGCGTCGCGCTCGACAGCCATTCGGAGGAATTTTCTCCGTAGCCGGTCGGCGGCTGGCAGAGGTAGAGCGGCGCGCCCATTCGCGCCACGGCCTGAATCAGCGGCGGCGCGCCGTTCGTCGAGGCCCCGGTCGCGCGGACCATCGAAGCCACCAGGTCGAGCGGCGATTTGATCTTGTTGCGGTAATGCTTCGGCGAGAAGAATTCCGGCGAGGTCAGGACGGCGCGCACTGCTTCGCGGATGTCTCCGCCGGTCTCTGTGAACCTTGCGGCCACGCGGTCTACGAGGGCCGCAGGCGGCTCGTCGGCGACGAAACGCTGGCAGAGTTTGCGCGAGACGAATTTCGCCGTCGACGGATGCTTCGACAGGACGTCGAGCGCGCGCAACCCGTCTTCGATCCCGCCGCCGGAGGCGATGCGGGTTCCGAGCACAGTCTTTTCGCCGCGGTCGTGAATGCGCGGCCGGAAGGTGAAAGCCATGTTGCCGCGCGGCCCTATGGTCCAACCGGTGAAGCATCGCGCGACCTCGATCACGTCTTTCTGCGTGTAACCGCCGTCGACTCCGAGTGTGTGCAATTCCATCAATTCGCGCGCGTAATTTTCATTCAGCCCCGGACGGCGGGGCTGCGGCAACGGATTGCCGTCGGCGTCGAACTTCGGCGGCGGAGCGGGCTGCTCCATCTGGCTCATGAAGTTGTCGAGGTAATAGAGCATCGCCGGGCTTTGCGCCACCGCAGTGAGCAAGTCTTTGAATCTGCCGAGCGCGTGCGGGCGGATCACGTCGCGCTCATACGAGGTCAGCAGCCAGCGGGCGGCGTCCTTCTGGCCGAAGACGTTGAAGTGGTTGAACCAGAAATCGACCATCACTTCCTGCAACTGCTTCTCGCTGAAGATGGCGCGCAAAAGTTTCGCCTGCTGCAATTCGCGCAGCGGCTGCTGCGGGTCGCGCGCGGGCGACTGCGGCCTCGCCGTTGGTTGTTGGGGCTTTGGTTGAGGCGTCGTTGATGGTTGCTGCGGAGCCATCTGCTGCGGCGTCGCCTGTTGCTGCGGCGTCTGTGGCTGCGTCGATGGTTGTTGCGGCGTTGTCTGCTGCTGCGGCGCCTGTTGTTGAGACTGCGGCTGCATCGATTCGCTCGGGCTGGCCTTCTCGACTTTCTCCGGTTCGCCGTCTGGCGCAGGCAATGGCTTGGCCGCCAGAGTAGGAGTGGGAGTAGGAGTAGGAGTAGGAGTAGGCGTCGGGCGAGCC
>DATCXQ010000747.1:0-6552 GCA_036565725.1 Blastocatellia bacterium | reverse complement strand
ATGCTACAACCGTCTTCCCGGTCGCGGAGCGACCACGTGATCCTAGCCCGGCTTTTCAAAGCCGGGTCGACTAACGCATATCCGTTTTCAGTCGCGGAGCGACGGTTGATACCGATCATCTGTATCAATCGTCGCTCCGCGACTCAAACAACTACGTAACGGCTCTCCCCGGCTTTGAAAAGCCGGGCTAGGATCACGTGGTCGCTCCGCGACCGGGAAGACGGTTGTAGCATTTATTTCTCAAAGACAATAAACCCACGGCTAAATTCAAGGCGCCGCGATGCGGCGGAGGAAGATGTGGAGTCAAACTGGAAAGCAGACTTCACATAATTCCCAAACGTTGAAAACAAAGCTCACAGGCGATTACTTTTCAAAGTCAAAATGGATAAAGTCGGTACTCTGAACGCTCCCCTCCGGAAAAGTCATTCGGCAAGAACCAAGCACAAGTCGCCGAACTCATGCGTGAGGTAATCCTGTCGCTCCAAATGCCGGCTGACCAGCGCCAGGATGTTTTCAGGAAGGAAAGCCTGAAGCAATTTGTAATGACTTTCGGAAACGTCGTGTGTGCCGGTCAACAGGCCGTTCACGATCTTGCGCTCATAGTCGGGGCCGAGTTTCAGTGTAGTAAATCCGCTCGGACCCTGGTCAGCGCTTTCGAGGGCGCGGACGACCGACGTGCCGACTGCGATGACGCGACCGGCGCCGACGCTGGTACGCCTGACCGCTTCCATCGTGCTCAGGGGGATCTCAAATCTTTCGGCGAGCGGCAGCGCATGGTCGATCCTCACATCGCCGGTTGATGACAATCCCGCGCCGTGAGTGAGCGGCACAATCTGTACGCCCTTTCTGATGAGTCTCAACATGAGTCGCCAACTGAGCGCATGTCCCGCGCTGGGCATCTCGACCGCCCAGGGGCGGCTGCTGTAGACGTTCTGCACGGACCAGAGTTTAAGTTCGTCCTCGAGGTACGAATATTGCACGGGCTTTCCGTGCTGATACAGACTCCGCCACAACGCTTCGCCTGAAAGATTGAATTCGAGATCGAGCAGTCTTCCTGACAATTGATCTTCGCCTCGGACTCTGGCCCGGAAGTCCGGGGCGATCAATATCTCTTCGCCTTGCGCGAAGCGAGGCGGCGATGGCCTGTCTTCGGTCGGCGTGCGCCAATCCCCGGCGCCGAACACCGCAGCCTGCCAGACCCGCTCGTCCAACTGCTTCGTCAGGCGAAGCTCCACTCGATTGTTCCTTGCGTCCCGCGCCGGCAGCGAGGCCGGCAGCGTGGCCGCATCATTGACCACCAGCAAATCTCCCGATCGCAGATGATCCGGTAGCCGCTCTATCGAACTGTCCTCGATTTCGCCATCCTTGACGACGAGCAGTTTTACGTTCGTTTTATCGGCGCGAGGCGCGCGCGCTGCTTTCATAAAGGCCTCCATTCCGAGGCGATCAGCCTCGACCCGTTCGCAATTCGATCGGACTCGCGAATCATCGTCACAATTTTTTCCGCGACCGTGTCGGGCGACTGTAGGCCGGCCGGATCGGCGTCGGGCAGAGCCTGGGCGTGCATCAGCGTGGCCATTTCGCCCGGATCCACGCTGAAGAAACGCGCTCCGGCGTCCGCCATCTCAGCCGCCGCGATCCGGGTCAGATGATCGAGAGCGGCCTTGGAAGCGCCGTATACGCCCCAGGACGGATAGGCCTCGACCGCCGCGTCGGACGAGATGTTAACGATCACCCCGGTTTTTCGCAGAATCATCGAACCGACGACAGCCTTGATGAGCCGGAATGGGCCGATAGTGTTGACCTGCAGCGCCCGCTCGAAGTCCTCGCAATCGGTGTCGGGAATAAGCTGCAAGGGAACGGGGCCGAGCGCGCTCGCGTTGTTGATCAGGACGTCTACCGGCCCGGCGAGGGCCGCCGCCTGTCCCACAATCGGATAGACGCTCTCCTTGTCGCCTACGTCCGCAACGATTCCGAAGGCGGTCCCGCCCTGCTTCCTGATCTCCCTGACTACCTCATCAAGTTCTTCCTGATGGCGGGCGACCAGCGCGACTTTCGCGCCCTCGGCCGAAAGCCTCCGCGCCAGGGCTCGCCCCAATCCCCGGCTCCCGCCGGTGATGAGGACTGATTTTCCATTGAAATCGAACATATGTGACTCCCTCCTTCCAGTTCGTAGTCCCGCCTTCAGGCGGAAGCGTTTGTCGCAGATCCATTCCGGAAGGCCTAACGCTTCCGCCTGAAGGCGGGACTACGAACATCATACGCGCCTCCTGCTGATATATCGTCTCGATTGACAATCTATTAGCCGAATGATAATTGGATGGCTATGACGGATAACATGATTGCGGGCTATATTGCGCAGAACCTCCGGCAGCTACGGCAGAGCCGGAACCTGACCCAGGAACAGCTCGCGAGGCTTTCGGGCGTGCCGCGGCCCACCTGGTCCAACCTGGAATCTGGCGCCGCCAATCCGACGGTCGCGGTGCTGGCCAAAGTGGCCGCCGCGCTACAGGTCCCGGTGGAAGAACTGATCAGCCCGCCGAAGGCCCAGGCTAAACTCTATCGGGCCGATTCCATTCCACGTAAGCAGCGCGGAGGCGTGTTCATCAGGAAACTTTTGCCGGATTATCTGCAGGGATTGGAACTCGACCGGATGGAACTGCCGCCCGGGTCACAAATGGCCGGGAATCCGCATCGCCTCGGGACAAGGGAATATCTGGCCTGTGAGTCAGGTCAGGTGGAACTGGTTGTTTCAGGGGACAAATATGAACTATCTCCGGGCGATGTGGTCGTGTTTCGCGGCGATCAGAAACACTCCTACGCAAACAGAGGCGCAAAAGTGGCGGTAGCCTACAGCGCTGTAATTCTGGGACCTGGACAGATTGCCTAGGAATGCGGAATGCGGAATGCGGAATGCGGAATGCGGAATGCTAGTGGGTGAACTGTCTCAATCAAGAGGCTATACAATAAAGTAGAATTCTCGGACTCAATAAATCCGCATTCCGCATTGCAAGACGGCTCTCATATGCCGTTCAACTCCTAATGATCGAGTAGCGAAGATAATCCGGCTGGCTAATCTTTCAAAAGCGTGTGGTAGTGTTATAATTCACGCAAATCTGAAGACAATGTGCGCGGTTTAAGAACTAGCTAGACTGCTTGAAGAAGAAATGAATTGGGGACAAATACAATGAGAAAAATATTTTCGCTTGGGGTGTTTATGGCGCTGGCCTTTGCGCTGGCCATGAGCGGCCATATTTTCAGGGCGGACGCTCAGAAGGGCGCGACAGATATCGACGTTCAGCATTACAAGATTGACGCCGAACTGATTCCGGCGTCTCAATTGCTGAAGGCTCGGGCCGAGGTGCGGTTCGTTCCGCAGTCTGAGACCAGGTCGGTTATCTTTGAAATGAACGGGTCGCTAACGATCAGTCGCATCACGCGCGTGGACGAGTCAGCTACGACGACGCCCGGCGCCGCCACGCCTGGCGCCCGCGCGCAGAGTCCCAAACCGTCTCCGCCGAAGGCGAAAGATCCGACCGCGCAGCCCACTCCAGACGGCCTGCAATTCATCCAGGACAACCGCGAAAACATGAACGTCCGCATCGATCTGGGCGCCGTGGTTCCCGCCAAACAGCCCCTGACGCTGGCGTTCGAATACGAAGGCGCTCTCGAATCGCCGCAGGGCGGGCCGATTTCGAACGCGCGCCTGGCTCACGTCGGCGACCAGGGCTCCTATCTTTTCTACGCCGCGCGATGGTTCCCGTTTCATGAATACGTCGCCGACCGCGCCACTTATGCGATCAACGTCAAAGTCCCGAAAGGCGTGCTTGTCGCCGGTTACAGCGAGCAGCCGGTCGTTCCCGTCCCCGTGATCGAGCAGAAGACGAAAGAAGAGCAGAAGGCGAAAGAAGATCAGAAGACCAAAGAAGAGTTTACGACCTTTGCCTTCGCCTGCACGAAACCAGTCCTGCCGGGCAGTCTCGCGGCGGCCAAATATATCTTGCGCACCACGAACCGTGGCGGATTCACGGTCGATTTCTATGTCAAAGCCGGCGACGAAAGATGGGCCGATCACGCTATAGACGTCATCAGCAAACACCTGGAATACTATTCGTCGAAGTTCGGCCGTTACGCCTTCGGCAACCGTCTGATCATCGCCGAAACAGACGAAGAGACGCTCGATACCTATTCCGGCCCGGGAACCATCTTCATTTCGCCGCGCGCGCTGACTTCGGGGATTGACGAAAGACTGGCGCGCGAAGTGGCGTATCAATGGTGGGGGCAGGCGGTCGGGTTGAAGTCCTTCGACGACGCCTGGCTGTGGCACGGTTTGGCCGAATTCAGCACACTGCTTTACGTCAAGGACAACGAGAACGAGACGCTCTATCTGCAGACCGTTCAGGCCCAGCTGGAGAAGGCGCTGGCCTTCGAGCAATCGGCTTCGATCCGCAACGCGCCCAAAGACCTTGACGACCAGACCGCGCCTTACCGGTCGGTGGTCTTTAACAAAGGAGCGCTTGTCTTCAACATGCTGCGCCAGGTGATCGGCGAAGAGAAGTTCGACAAGATGCTGCGCGATTATTTCGCTAAAAATGAAGGGAAGAACGTCAAGCTCGACGATTTCGAGACCCTCGCCACAAAGACAGCCGGGCGCGACCTGCGTTTCTTCTTCGGTCAGTGGGTCGAGTCGACCGGCGTGCCGGAATTCCGCTCCGATTATAGAATGCTCCGCACCAAGGACGGCTTCCGCGTCCCCGGGACCGTCAAACAGGACCTGGACTCCTTCGAGATGCCCGTCGACATAACGCTCCGGACCGAGGCCGGATCCGAGCGACAGACGTTGATGATGAAAGGCCCTTCAGCGGATTTCGACATCCTGACCAATAGCAAGCCGATCGAGGTGATCGTCGACCCCGACGCGAAAATCATGCGCAGCTCCGAGGAGTTGCGCCAGGGAGTGATCGTCCGCCGCGGCATCGAGCATTTCCGCGAACAGGAGTATATCGAGGCCGAGCAGCAATTCCAGGCCGCAATCAAACTCAATCGTGGGAATTCATGGGCCTGGTACAACCTCGGATCGGTTTACATGACTCAGCGCAACTGGAACAAGGCGCTCGACGCCTTCGATCAGGCCTTGAACGGGAACCTTAGACCAAATTGGGTGGAGGTCTGGTCGTACATCTATCGCGGCAACTCCTGGGACGCCATCGGCCAGCGCGAACGCGCCATCGCCGAATACAACAAGGCGATCAGCAACGGCAACAATTACGACAACGCGCAGGCCGCGGCGCAGGGCTTCATCTCTGAGCCTTTCGGCAAAAAGAAGACCGAACAGCAAACTGGGGGAGAGTCGAACTGACCGAGTCAGAATGTGGTAGTCCTTATAGGACTTATAGGGACCTATAGGATATATGCGTCGTAGAAATCCTACAGGCCCTGTAAGTCCTATAAGTTTTATAAGTCCCGTGTAGTTTTATTATGCGAAAGTTTATATCGGCGCTCTTCGTCGTTTTTCTACTCGGCGCCTTCAACACTCAGGCGTTGTCACAAACAACCATTGAACTCAACCAGTCGCTGACCGGCGCCGAGCGTGGCTTGACCTCCGGCTCGCATTACCGCTACCTCTTTGAGAACCCGCGCTTTACGACGCCGGTTCAGGAACTCGAATTCGACGGCTCAGGGCAGGGCAAGTTCCGCTTCAAGCGCAAGGACGCCGACGAGGTCGTCAATAAACTCTCGTTATCCCCGGAGGTGCTCTCGCAGATTCAACTGATCCTCGACGACATGAATTTTCTGGCGAGCGATGAAGACTACCAGCATAAGAAAGACTTTTCGCACCTCGGGAATATGACGATCGGTTACTCGCGCGAGGGGAAAGAGCGGACGGTCAAATTCAACTACACCGAAAACCAGAGCATGAACCGGCTGAGCGACATCTTCCGCAACATCGTCACCCAGGAGACCAGAATCTTCGAACTCGAAGCCGTGATCGCGAACGACCCGATCTCGGCGCCCGCGCAATTGCGCATGCTCGAAAACGAGCTGAAATCCAAGCGCGTCGCCGACCCGCACCGCTTCGACCCGATCCTGAAAAACATCAAGCTGGACGAGGGCGTCCCACTGATCGCGCGTAACCACGCGGATCGCCTGTTGCAGATGATCCGTAAAGGTAAGTGATCGGGGAATGCGGAATGCGGATTGATTTTCACTCTCTATCGGTGTCGTTATTTCATCTGGCCGTTTGACCACTGCGAATCCGCATTCCGCATTCCGCATTCCGCATTCCGCATTGCCAAAGTCTCAGATTCAAACTCAATCAGGAATTTCTTGCGCTCGATGCCGCCGCCGTAGCCGGTCAGCTTGCCGTTCGACCCGATTAAGCGATGACAGGGAATGATGATCGAGATAGGGTTGCTGCCGTTTGCCGCGCCGACCGCGCGCGGGGCTTTCGGGGCGCCGATCCGCCGCGCAAACTCGCCGTAACTGATCGTCGAACCGTAGGGAATATTGCGCAACTCGGCCCAGACCCGCTGTTGAAACGGCGCGCCGCCG
>DATCXQ010000737.1:0-16015 GCA_036565725.1 Blastocatellia bacterium | reverse complement strand
ATGCTGCCGACGCGGATCGTCTCGCTGCGGCCGGGCCAGCCGGGGCGCAGGCAGCAGATGCCGCGGACGATCAAGTCGATGGGTACGCCCTCGCGCGAGGCCGCGTACATCTCCTCGATCATCGATGTGTCGGTCATGCTGTTAAACTTGGCGACTATTCCGGCGGGCCGCCCGGCCTGGAGGTGCGTGACTTCGCGGCGAATCATCTCGGTGATCGATTTGCGCAGGTTGACCGGAGCGACCAGCAGCTTGCGGTACTGCTCCTGGCGCGAGTATCCGGTCAGGTAGTTGAACAGTTCAGAAACGTCTTTGCCGAAATCCTCGTCGGCGGTGAAGAGTCCGAGGTCAGTGTAGATGCGCGCCGTGACCGGGTTGTAGTTGCCCGTGCCGAGGTGGACGTAGCGGCGCAGCTTGTTCTTCTCCTGGCGCACGACGAGGGCGATCTTGGCGTGGGTCTTCAACCCGACCAGACCGTAGATGACGTGGACGCCGGCTTTTTCAAGTCGCTTCGCCCACTGGATGTTCGCCTCTTCGTCGAAGCGCGCCTTGAGTTCGACCAGCACCGCGACCTGTTTGCCGTTCTCGGCGGCTTCGATCAGCGATTCGACTATGGGCGAATCCTTGCCCACGCGGTAGAGCGTCTGTTTGATCGCCAGCACGTTCGGGTCGCGCGCGGCCTGTCGCAGGAATTCGACCACAGGCGCGAACGACTCGTAAGGGTGGTGAAGCAGGATGTCCTGATGGCGTATGGCGTCGAAGATGTTTTCTCCCGAGCGCAGCGCCGCCGGCGTGGTCGGCGAGAAAGGCTCGTCTTTCAACTGCGGCAGGTCGAGCTTATAGAGCGCCATGAGGTCGGGGATGTTCAAGGGGCCGTCAACCGTGTAAACATCCTGCTCTTCCATCTCCAGCGAATGGCGTAGGAGCTTGACCATGTGCGGGCTCATTCCGGCGGCGATCTCCAGCCGCACGCCGAAGCCGAAGCGTCGGTTGCGCACCTGCTGCTCGACCGTCTTGAGCAGGTCGCCGGCCTCGTCCTCTTCGATCTCGATGTCGGCGTCGCGCGTGATGCGGAAGGGCTGGCATTCGATGATGCGCATTCCCGGGAAGAGCGAATCGATGTGCGCCGACATCACTTCCTCGAGCATCGTGAAGCAATAGCCCTCGCCGGTGACCGGAATCAGCCTGGGGACGTTCGGCGAAAGCGGCAACTTGACGCGAGCGAAGCGGGCCTCATGCTCGCCCTCTTCCGGATTCTCCGGCACGACCAGTATCCCCAGGTTCATGCTGATGTTCGAGATGTAGGGGAATGGGTGGCTCGGGTCTACGGACAGTGGCGTGAGGATGGGAAAAACGCGCTCGTAGAAAAAGTCGCGCAGTTCCCCGCGCTGAACCTTGTTCAACCTGCCGTACGGGAGGATCCGCACGTTGTACTGTTCCAGGCCCGGCAGAATCTGTTTGAGCAGGCAGCGCATCTGCACTTCGAGCAGCGGGCGCAGGCGTTCCGCGATGAGCCTCAACTGAGTGGCCGCCGAAAGCCCGTCGGGGGAGAGCAGCAGCGGGTTGGCGTCGAGTTGCTCCTGAAGGCCCGAAACGCGGACCATAAAAAACTCGTCGAGGTTGGTCGAAAAGATCGAGAGGAATTTCAGCCGTTCCAGCAGCGGCTGCGACGGGTCGAGCGCCTCGTCGAGCACGCGGCTGTTGAACTCTATCCAACTGAGCTCGCGGTTGAGCAGCGGGTTTTCGGCAATATTGCCAGTGCTTCTTCGTTCGGGCGCGAGAGTCAAGGTTTCCATAATTAATTTGCCTCATTAAACCTGCGTTTACCGCAGCCAGTTCCGTGGTGGGCGGGACCTGTAAATTCTATTTGAGAGGCTTGCGCGGCGTCAATTTTTTACCGATACTTCGCGCGCGCGCGATTGAAAACCTCAAGCGTGGCCGGAATCCATTAGTCGCGCGGCGCGGATAATTCTCAGGGGAACTCATGTCAGGCGACCACAACCAATCACCTTCTCTATCGCCGGCGCCGGGCGGCAAACTCAAAGGGCGGTACATGATCGAGCGCGAGCTCGGGCGCGGCGGGGTCGGCGTGGTGTTTCTGGCGCGCGACGAGCGATTGCACGGGATGCCGGTAGTAATTAAATTTCTGCTCGAAGACGCCGGGCGGAACAGTTGGCTGATCGGGAAATTCTCGCAAGAGGCCGAAGCCCTGACCCGCATTAACCATCCCGGCGTCGTGCGCGTCATTGACCGCGACCTTTCGGACGACGGACGTCCATTCTTCGTGATGGAGTTCATCAAGGGGCGGCCTCTGCGCGACGTAATGGGCCATGGACAGTTGGACCTGGCTTATATTGCGCATCTGGCGCGGCAAACCGGGAGCGCGCTACACGCGGCGCACCAGCAAGGCGTTTTTCACCGGGACCTCAAGCCGGAAAACATCATGCTAGAACAGTTGAGCGGCGGCGACGAGCAGGTCAAGCTGATCGATTTCGGCATTGCGAAGGTCGTCAATCCGCAGGCGGGCAATGAAACAGAGGTGGCCGTCGTCGCCGGCTCGCGGCAGTACATCGCGCCCGAGCAGTTGCTGTCACAGACGGCCTCGCCGGCGACCGACGTCTACGCTCTGGCGATCATCGTTTATGAAATGGTGACCGGACGGCTGCCTTTCAATCCGGAGGGGCCGACCCAATTTCTGGTCTTGCAGGAATTGATGCGGCTCCAGAAGGGCGAAAGCTTCGTCACGCCGCGCACGTTTCGCCCCGACCTGCCGGAAGCTGCGCAGATACTGCTTCTCAACGCGCTCTCGTTCGACCCGGGACGCCGTCCCCAGAACTCGCGCATCTTCACCGAGGATTTGGCCCAGGCCCTGGTGGGAAAAATCAGCGCTTCCGACGCCCGCGCGACCATAGCCGTTCCGGCGCCGGTTCCCGGTTCCGCTCACGCCGCTGGCGAGCCGCTGGCGACGCAGATCGACCCGATCGAAACGATCGAAAATCCGATTCACGCGAGGGAGACGGTCCCAAACGTCGGCGCCCGGACTTCCGCGCCGAAATCGCCGCGAAGCGAGACCACGCCTATCAAAGACGGCCGGAAAGCCAGCGCGAAGCCCAAGGGCGGCAAATTCCCGATCGTCGCCGGACTGATCATTGCCATCGGCGTCGCCGCGGCTGCAGGCGTCGTCGGGGTTCCGCGGCTTTACGCCTGGTTGAACACGAACGTTACTCCGTCTCCGACTCCATTAACGGCGACGCCAAGCCCGGTGGCGCCCGGGGCCGAACGAACGTTCAGATATTGGATCACTGTGCGTAAAGACCCGGAGCTTTATCCTAACGACGCCCCGTTTCAGCTCCCCGGGGAAATACTCTTCACGCCAGGCGACCAAATACACATCTCATTTATCAGCCCGCAGCGCGGCTATCTCTACCTCATCAACGAAAGCCCGTCGGTCGCAGGCCAGGCTACGAGTTTCAACACTCTGTTCCCCACTCCGACCGCCAATCAGGGTTCGGCGCTACTCTCGGCGGGACAGACTTTCCGCATTCCCGATCACGACCGCGGGTTCGTCTTCGACAAAGAGCGAGGGGCGGAAAAACTCTGGCTGATCTGGGCAGCTGGCGAACTGACCGAGTTGGAAAACCTCAAAAGCTGGGTCAATACTACTGATAAAGGAGAAATCAAAGACGCCGCTCAGGTAGAGAGCCTGCGCAAGTTCCTGGCCACACATTCGGCGACGCAGCCTCAGCTCACGCTCGACGATACGACCAAGCAGACAACGGTCAAGATTAATGGCGACATTCTGGTCAAGCTCGTCAAACTGGAACACTATTGATAATTCGTTTTCCGTACGACAGCCTGAAATCTCGGGTCGTCGCGGACAAAGTCGTACCTGGCAAAAAACCTGATGCCGGCAAGTGTGGGATCTCCCTCCTGCAATGATCGCTCAAGCCAGCGAAGTGTTTGTTCCCGATCTTTAACGACCGCAGCCCGGGATGCGACAAAGAAAGCTGGAACATTTCTGCCCTGTGTTTCTCCAGTCGAAGAAATACGGACTGTCTCTTTTGCCCTGATC
Organism: Blastocatellia bacterium; assembly: GCA_036565725.1. GTDB lineage: Bacteria > Acidobacteriota > Blastocatellia > RBC074 > RBC074 > JAJVID01. The sequence goes on along the minus strand of DATCXQ010000737.1, from coordinate 11,946 downwards.
GCCTCGTCGAGCCAGAATCGGTTCGCGGCGCTGATTCCAATCGCATCTCTCTGCTCGCGCAACTTTGCCGCTAATTCTTTGCCGCCTTCTATCTCCAGGGCCTTGAGATCCGCTTCGAAGGCCTTTTCCATGTCGCCAACAGCTTCGTACGCAATGCTGAGCAGCCGCCTTGGAAGGGAAAAATGCGGATTTTCAGCCGCTGTTTTCTCCAACTGGCTGATGGCCTGGGGATACCGCCTGGCGCAAAGATAAGTCATACCGATGTTGTTTTGAACGATGTTTGAAAACGGATTGAGTTCGCACGCCTTCTCAGCTTTTTGCAAAGACTCATCAAATCTGCCCATTTGCATTAGGAAATAAGCATAACGGTGGTATGCGTCAGCATTATTCGGATTCAGCGCAATTGCCCGCTCAAGACTCTTTTCGGCTTCGGCCCAGTTATGATCGATCAGAAACTGGATAAGAGCATGCGACATATGGGCGCGCGACAAATCCGGATCGAGCTGTAACGCGCGATTTACCGATTCACGAGCCTGCAGTATCGTCTCCTCGGCCGGACGAGCGCCGAAATTAAACAGGATGATATGCGCGTCAGCGATATCGGCGTAAGCCTCGGCGAAATTCGGATCGAGAGCAATTGCCTGTTCATAAAACTCTATGCTCCGATTCAAGCTGCTCGGTGTGTTCTGGCTTTGGTGGAACCGTCCGCGAAGATATTTTTCGTAGGCTTCGGTGTTGTCGGTTCCGCGTCGTACGAACAGTTTGTTTTCTGCGTGGGTTAATTCAAAAGCCAGCGTTTTGGCGATCTTGTTGGAAAGAGCGTCCTGCAAAGCGAATATCTCATTCGTCGGTTCGTCGAATTTTTCCGCCCAGAACTGCATGCCGCTGTCCGTTCTTATCAATCGGGCATTGATGCGCAATCGGCCTTCCGACTCTTGTATAGTGCCTTCGAGCACGGCATCGACGCCTAACTTCCTGCCTATTTCTATGGAGTCTGCCGGCGCGTCGGTATACCGCGCAACGGCGCTCGTGGGGCGCACAACGATTTGTTTCAAACTTCCGAGTTTGGTTATAAGCGCGTCCGCTAAACCCAGGCCGAGAACTTTATTACGCTCCTCAGCGGTCAACGGCTTTAGAGGCAAGACGGCGATCGATTTTATTTTTTCAGTCGGCGACGCAGTTTCCCGGCTTAAATGCAAAAAGCTTAAGCCTTCCTGTGGGCGGCGCTCTAAGATGGGCGGTTCCTCCGCTACGGGAATTGTAAGCCGCAGATCGGCTGAGAAGCGATAGCCGTGCTTCGGCAGGGTTTCAATAAATTGTTCTCCATCCGAATTGAGAATTTTCCGTAGGCGAGAAATCTGCTTTGCAAGGTTACTTTCCTCGACGAATGAATCCCGCCAGAGAGCCCCCATCATTTCTTCCTTTGACAATGCCTTGCGGTTATTCTCCACAAGCAGCAAAAGGGTCTCGAATTCCTTTGCGGGAAGGTGAATTGGCTTTCCATCGGAGAATAAAGTCTTTCCCTTCGGGTCAAGAACAAACTTCCCGAATTCATAGACAAATCCTTTATTCTCTACCTTCTCCATAAAGTCAAAAAAAAGTCAAAAATATTCCGGAAAAACCTCAAGCCTTTTCCCGCCGATTCGAACATGATTGGACTGCAAGATGATACGGCTACCCAACCTGCTGCAAAGCGGCGGGGCGCCTAGGCCGGCGTTTATGGTCTTTACAAAAATAATGCGCTCAGGTTCCGTTAACGCCATTGCGAGAGTTGTTTACAGGAGTCGTCCTCAGCCGAAGTGGCGAGAGTAAAAAGTTAGCAAGGCGTCAGGCGCATCTATTCCCAAAGAGTATTAACGCCGGCGCCGCTAATCATCCCTCTTGCGTCATAAATTGTGATGCCTGAATCCAACCGTCGTTATTCGACGGTTGGATTCTTTTGCCAATACTTAGCCAGCGTTGAAACGCCGAGCTAATCTCACGGCTCCGCTACTCGGAGAGCAGACCATGCCGTTTGATTCTAAACGACTGCAATTTGCAAGCTCTTCACTTAAATTGCCTGAACACGGCGACTTTAACGCAGCTTTTTTGACGGCACAAGAAATAGTAGCCGAAAGGATTGAAAAATCCGGCCAACTAAGGGCGGCGGCGTAAATCCTACGCTTCCATCCTCCACTTTCTCAGTAAAGGCCATGCCAAACACCAGATTTAATTTCAAATCACACAGCCACATTCGCATCCTTACTTCGCTGCTGATCTTCGCGCTCGCCTCGCCTCCGTCGGGCTATGCGCAGCAGCCACAGCAAACGCCGCAGCAGCGGATCCTCACGCAGGAAGACACGAAGACGAACGCCGACAAAACGGCGACCTCAGGGCCCCGCGCCGCGCGTCCCGAACTGGTTTTGCAGACCGGCGTCACCGCTCCGGCGTACAACGCCATTTTCAGTCCGGACGGGCAATTGCTGGCCTCGATGGATTTTATGGCCGGCTCGATCAAACTATGGGAGGTCGCGTCGTGGCGCGAGTTGATCGCGATCAACCTGGGCGCGCGCGCCGCGTCGACCTACGCAATCAATTCGGCCTTTGCATTCAGTCCTGACAGCTCGTCGCTGTTTTCCGTCAGCGCTGGAACGCTCAAACAATGGGATACGCGCACGGGGCGTCAGATTCGCAGCGCGGATTTGAATCAGGGCAAGGATTTCGGCCTGGTCTTTTTCAGCGCCGACGCCCGTTTACTGGCGGCCACTACGTCGGTGACCAGATCTACGCTGTCCGTATGGGACGTCGGCTCGGGACAAAAGCTTCAGGAGCTGAAGCCGGACGACGACAATGGAGAACAGTTAGTGGCCTTCGCTCTCAGCCCCGATGGAAGGACGCTGGCGACGAATATCAAGTCAGAACGGAGTGGCGCGCGGTCGGACACGTTGACGCTGCGCGACGCGGCCACTGGGCGCGTAATTCAGACGATCAAAATCTCGGAACAGAAACAGAAGTTAACGATGGGGACGATTCCCCCTTATACGGCTCCTGTGCGCTCCATCAGGTTCAGTCCCGACGGGCGCGCCGTGGCCGTCGCCTTCCACGATACATCGCGGGAATATTTACGCGGGCAGGAGCGCATAACCGGTCGCGCAAATATTATCAGAGTTTGGGACGTGTCGGGCGGACGCGAATTGACTTCCCTTGACGCCGGCGCGCAAAACTCCGGAGCGGGCGATTCAATATTTGAGTTCGGAATGATAAACACCCTCGCTTTCGGCGGGGCCGGCCAGCAATGCGCCCTCGCGAGCGGTAACACGATCAAGCTCATTGATCTGCCCACGAGACGCAATCTGGCGACGATCATCGGCCACGCCGGTGAAGTCATCGCGGTAAATTTCAGCGCCGATGGAAAATTGCTGGCGACGGTCAGCATCGACAGCACGATCAAAATCTGGGACGTGTCAATCGCCGCGATCACGGGGCGAGTCATTCTGGCGCGGACTTTGAGCGGAATTGCCATTCCGGTCGAAAGCGCGGCGTTCGGCGGCGACGGGCGCGCGCTTGCGGTCAGCGGCGCGACCGCGGTCAGCGTCTGGGAACTCAACACGGGCGCCGCCCTGCGCACAATTACAAGGCCGCCGGTTGCGCTTAACAAGGACAATCTGAATCACGCACCCAGCGTCTTCAGCGCGGGCGGGCAGTTAATCGCGGCCCAGAGCGGCGAAAATGAGATCAAGCTGTGGGAGACGCGTACCGGGCGCGAACTTAAAAGCTTCCCTCTCTCGCAGGGCAAGAAATTTGACGGCGGTGGCGTCAGTCCCGACGGCAAATGGGTAGCGTTGGCAGAACGTCAACCAGATTCCAAATCGGCTTCGGGGGCGGCCAATACCGCGTCCAATCCGCCTGGAGGTCCGGCTTCTTCCACTCAACCCAATGCGCCTCAATCCGCGCAAGGCTTTCCTCAATTTCCCCAGGCGCCGGTTCCAGACACTCCGCTCGATCCAGCGCCAACCGGCAATTCGAAAAAAGACGCGAAGGCGGCTAAGAAAGCGGCCAAAGATCAGATGAAAGATTTAAAGAAGCAGCAGGAGGAGATGCTGGCGCAGATGATGGGCGGCAAAAACATGGATCCGAAGCAGATGCAGAAGATGGCAGAGCAGATGCAGAAGGAAGGTGATAAGTTATTAAAGGCCGCCGAGAGCGGGGACATTGGCAAGGTAATGGAGGCGATGGGCAACATCACACCGGGAGTTCCCTCATTTGCGGCGCCTTTTCAGCCGCGCGTCAGCGTCAAGCTCTGGGACGTGAACGCCGCAAGCGAGCCACGTTCGCTGCAGGGCAAGCCGGGGTTTCAGGCTGGCAATTCCGGATCCGCGTTTGCGTTCAACAACGACGGCAGCCTGCTCGCTTCGGCCACTGGAGGAGCGTCAATCAAAATCAATGAAGTGGCCAGCGGGCGTGAGATTTTTACGCTCCCTCTCCCTCGAAGCTTATGGGTTGACAGCGTGGCGTGGAGCGCCGACGGACGTCTGATCGCGTCTTCCCAGCCAGAAGCGCCCGCCGGTCTAAACTTCACTGACCCCGCCGCCATCGAGAACTACTCCGGCTTTCTCAGTCCTTCGATCAAGTTGTGGGATGCGGCGACTGGACGCGAATTGCGAACGATGACAGGGCACACGGCAAATATTCGCGCCACGGCCTTCAGCCCCGACTCCCGATTGCTGGCTTCGTCCGGATACGACGCTCTGGTCAAGCTGTGGGATACGGCTACGGGGCGCGAGATCATGACGCTCAACGGCCATTCGCTGAACGTTAATACGTTGGCCTTCAGCCCCGACGGGAAGCTGCTGGTTTCGGGCAGCGACGACGGCAGCGCGCGTTTGTGGGACGTAAAAAGTGGCGAGTCGCTGGCGACGCTCGTCACGCTCAACGGCGGCGCCGATTGGCTGGTGGTGACGCCCGACGGCTTGTTCGACGGGACGCCGGGCGCCTGGGGGCAGATACTCTGGCGATTCAACCCGAACAACATCTTCGACACCGCGCCGGTCGAAATCTTCTTCGACGAATTCTTCTATCCCGGCCTCCTATCCGACATCGCTTCTGGCAAACGTCCGAAGGCGGCGCGTAACGTGGAACAGAAAGACCGCCGGCAACCGGGCTTGAACCTCTATCGCGCCGACGATGCGCCCGGCCGCACGATCAAGGTGAAGGTCGAGATCAGCGAGCCCGCTTCGGACAATCAGGCGACTCCCGCAGGCGCGCGCGACGTGCGGTTGTTCCGCAACGGCACGCTGGTCAAATTCTGGCGCGGCGACGCGTTGAAGGGTCAGAAGCAGGCGACGCTCGAAGCCGAGGTCCCGATAGTCGCCGGAGAGAACCGCCTGGTCGCTTACGCCTTCAACAATGACAACGTCAAAAGCTCCGACGCAGTGTTGACCGTCACGGGCGATGAGTCGCTGCGGCGCAAGGGCGTGGCTTACGTCATCGCATGCGGGGTCAATCAATACGCCAACCCGCAATACAACCTGAAATACGCCGTCGCCGACGCCACCTCGTTCGCCGAAGAGATTCGCGCGCAGCAGACGAAGTTGCAGGAATACGAGCGCGTCGAGGTCATCCCGCTGCTCGACCGCGAGGCGACGAAGGCGAACATATTGCTGGCGCTCAAGCGCCTGTCGAATTCTCAAGCGGTCTTGCCCGCCGGCGCGCCGCCCGTCCTGTCGAAGATTCAGCCGACGCAGCCCGAAGACGCCGTGTTGATCTTCTTCGCCGGGCACGGCGCGGCGCAGGGGGCGCGGTTCTACCTGATCCCGCACGACCTCGGTTACACGGGAGCGCGCGACGCGCTCGACGCCCGGGCCGTGCGAACGATCCTCTCGCGCGGCGTCTCCGACCTGGAACTCGAAGCGGCGCTCGAAGGCGTCGACGCCGGGCGAATGCTCTTCGTGCTCGACGCGTGCAACTCGGGTCAGGCGCTCGAAGCCGAAGAGAAACGCCGAGGCCCGATGAATTCGACCGGGCTGGCCCAACTGGCTTACGAAAAAGGCATGTACATTCTGACCGCCGCGCAGAGCTACCAGGCGGCGCTCGAAGCGGCGGAACTAGGCCATGGCTATCTGACCTTCGCCTTGATCGAGGACGGGTTGAAGGGGGGGCGGGCCGACAGAGACCCGAAAGACGGTCTGGCTCTGGCCCGCGAATGGTTCAATTACGCCGAGGAGCGCGTGCCGCAGATGCAGGAGCGCGAGATGCAGACGCGCCTGCTGCTCGATTTCGCCGGGAACGACGCGAAGGCTAAAGCCCCCTCACAGCGCGGCATTCAAAGACCGCGCGTATTTTACCGGCGCGAGTTGGAAGCGCGCCCGTTCGTCGTCGCAAAGCCGTAGGCGGGACTCATCGGCGAGAGCAGCGCAGAGCTGTCCAGCCAAGGTTTCTACAAATGCCCAGGACTAATCTTCGTCCCGGAGGGACGACGGACATTATCCGGTGGAGGAACCACCGGATGGGATTAAAAATCTCCCCCAGCCAAGGAGGGGCGACGGACCAGGATTAGTCCGTCGCCCCTCCGAAGCCTCCTTCCGGTGGTTGCGCTCGGGCGGCGCCGTCAGCTAATCTCCGCTGCGCCTCCAGCGCAACAATTTGTGTAGAAACTTTAGCTGGACAGTTTACGTTACAATTGCCTACCATCGCCGAGTGGCTTTTTAGCATCTGAAGGCGTGGGGGGCGAGCTGCACAGTTCGTAGCAAGTTTGCGCCGCTGTTGCCGAGCGGTTTTTACACATTGAAAGGAAGATTATGTCAGCCAAAACCAAGATTATGTCAGCCAAAACGAAAAATCCCTGGACGATCATGTTGTTGATTGCGGCGGTCGGTCTCTGTTTGATCGGCGTCTCAATCGCTCGCGCGCAGGGCGAGGACGCGCCGCGGCGGTTGTGGGACGGCGCGTTCCTCAAGAAGCGGGCCGAGGCAAAGACCACGGCCCCCGCCGGCAAAACGACCGCCTATAAGCGCGTCAAAACGAATAAACCTGCCACGCCGAATCAAGCCTCACAAAGTTCGCCCGCTCAAAATACGGCGGCGCAAAACAAGCCGACCGAACCTGCCGAGGGCGAGGTGATCGGCCTCACCATCTGGCGGTTGCGCCCCTCGCGCACAGCCGACGACCGGGAAGCGCGGCTGTTGCTGGAAGAAGGATCGAGCAAAGAGGTGGAATGGACGCCGGAGCGCGTCGAAGCCGACACCGTATTCGTCTCGGGCGAGCGCGTGCGGCTGGGCGTCGAATCGCCGCGAGACGGATACCTCTACGTCATCGATCGTGAGCAATACACGGGCGGCGCGGTCAGCGATCCTTACCTGATCTTTCCGTCACTTAATAATAACGACGGCGCCAATTCGGTGGCAGCCGGCAAATTGATCGAACTGCCCGGGCGCTCTTCGGTGTTCCGTTTGGATCCGATGCGACCCGATTACGCGGGCGAGGTCTTGACCATACTGGTCACGCCGGAGCCGCTCAAGGACGTCAAGCCGGGTACAGGCCCGGTGAAACTCAACCCGCAAATGGTCGCGCAGTGGGAGTCGCAATGGGAGGGCGCGTTCGAGCGCTTCGAACTGGTCGGCGGCGCCGGCAAGCCTTACACCAAAGCCGAGAAACAGGCCGGGCAGGACGGCTCGCGCTCCTTGACTCAGAACGACGCAATGCCGCAGACGCTCTACCAGGTAAACGTCAAAAGCGGCGCGCCGCTGTTGGTGAAAGTACCGCTACGCTTCGGTAAATGATAGGCGGAGCCACGTCACAAGGTGGCGCGGACCGAGGGCAGGCTACAAAACTATAGTTAGCCTGCCCTCGTATCACCTGCAACGACGAATGATTAGTAACGCCATTTCCCAATCCTGGCCCCTCTTCGCCTATCAACCCCTTCACAAACCGCCAATCCGCCGCCGATAATGCCTATTACTCCCGATCATCAAAAATAGAGAGCGGAAAGCCTGATGAGCGCAAATCAAAGAATGGATTTGGAGAAGATCGAGGCCGGCGTGCGAATGATCCTGGAGGGGATCGGCGAAGACCTGGCGCGCCCCGGCGTTCTCGACACGCCCCGCCGCGTGGCGGAGATGTATGCTGAGGTCTGTGGCGGATTGCACGAGGACCCTGCCAGCGAGATCAAAGTCATTCCGGCTGAAACGCACGACGAGATAGTGATGGTCAAAGACATTCCTATCGCGTCTCTGTGCGAGCACCATCTGCTTCCATTCACCGGCGTCGCGCACATCGCCTATATTCCGAAAGACGGGCGCATCGTCGGGTTGTCGAAGCTGGCGCGCATCGTCGACGTCTATTCGCGGCGCCCACAGGTGCAAGAGCGATTGACCACGCAGGTCGCCGAACTGCTCTATCAAGGCGATCTGCAGCCGAAAGGCGTGATGGTCGTGATAGAGGCGATTCATCTGTGCATGACGATGCGTGGAGTTAAAAAGGCCGGCGCGACGACCATCACATCGGCGGTGCGCGGCGTCTTCAGAAAAGACGAACGCACGCGCATTGAGGCCATGTCGTTTTTGACCGAGAACAGGCGCAGTTGAATGCGGAATGCGGAATGCGGAATAAGTCTCAATTTCGAGTCTGTGGTTGAATAGACTCATAAATCCGCATTCCGCATTCCGCATTCCGCATTCCGCATTCAACCGATGCCGTGTTTATTGAGGAAATAGCTGAAATTGCGGCGGTCGATTCCGAGTAGGGTGGCCGCTCGGTTCTTCACACCTTTGGTCGCGAGCAGGGCTTCCAGGATGATCTGTCTCTCGGCGATCTCGAGGCGTCTTTTCAAGGAGCGGTCAGGCTCCGGCTCCCGCCTGAGTTTGTCGGGCAGGCTGCCGACGCCGAGGAGGCGCCCCTTCTCAAGAATGACGGCGTATTCGACCGTATTCTCCAATTCCCTCACGTTTCCCGGCCATGCGTAATCCATGATCAAAGATAGCGCGTCGACGTCGATGTCGACGATCTGTTTTCTCAGCGACGACGAATAGCCCTGCAGAAAATGGCGGACGAGCAATGAAATGTCTTCGCGCCTCTCTCTCAGTGGCGGCAGGCGGATCGGGAAGGCGTTGAGCCGGTAATACAAATCTTCGCGGAACCGGCCTTCGTCGATGGATCTGGTCAAGTCGGCGTTAGTGATGGCGACGACGCGCACATCGACTCGCATGGTGGTCGAATCGCCGACCGGCTCGAATTCTTTTTCCTGCAGCACGCGCAGCAATTTCGCCTGGCCGGGCAGCGAGAGGCTGTCGATCTCGTCGAGGATGATCGTTCCGCCGTCAGCCAGTTTGAAGCGGCCTTTGCGGTCCTGTATCGCGCCGGTGAAAGCGCCCTTCTTGTGCCCGAACAGTTCACTTTCGAGCAGCGTTTCGGTCAGCGCGGCGCAATTGACTTTGATCAGAGGCCGGCCGCAGCGGCGGCTGTGAAAATGGACGGCCTGGGCGACCAACTCTTTCCCGGTCCCGCTTTCGCCCTGAATCAGAACCGTAGCTTCGGTCTGCGCAACCAGGCCGATCAAGCGGCAGACCTCGCGTATTTGAGCGCTTTGCCCGATGATGCTGGGAAAATTGAAGTTGGTTTCGATCAGGTCAACTCGGCATGCGCCAACCGCGCCCTCGGCGACAGACCGGCGCTCGGGGCAGGCGTCCCGCTCAATTTCGCGGGCGATCAGGAGCGCCACCGGACGCGTGAGGCCCCTGATTTGCCGAACGGTCAATGCGCAAGCGACCGACCGACCGTCTTTCGCCAACAGCCTATTCTGCGTGACCGACGCATCGCCGTCGGCGGAGTCTCGCAAGAGGTCCGCGCATTCGGGGAATATGTGGTCCGCCCTGGCCGCCGATATCTCTTCGGTCGAATATCCGAGGCGGGCTGCGGCTTCCCTGTTCGCGTCGAGGACGCGCAACGTGCGAGGCTCGATGACAAAGACGGCATCGCTCACGTTCTCCATCAAGACTTTGAAAATCTCGTGATCGCTGGCAGAAACAATGGCTTCGGAGGCTGCGGATTTCATAATTGTTTCCCTAGTATCAGAGGGCCGTTGGCAAATTGATCTCCTGAAGATAAGTGGCTGAACGCTATTCAGAATTACCATCCGCGCGATTTTTTTATATGGATGATGACATTTTATATTGGCCGTTATGGCTGTGCGCCTTCTTCCAGTAAGTACAACAAATTTCGCGCAAAGTCGGTCTTGATCAGAAACCGGACCCCAACCGACTGCGCGGCGACCTGATCCCACGATTGCTGGTCTTCTGCGTTAATCATAAAAATGATTTTCGCGCCTGGCTTCAGACTGGCCAAGTCTGCTGCGAATTGTAGCTCGGTGGTTAGGGCCCTGCCGGCGTCCGCAACGGTTACCTCATACTCCGATTGGCGGATTTTATCAAGAGCCGCATATAGACTATCGGTCGCAGTCACATCTTCATACCCCGCGGAGAGAAGAAAGTTGACGATCTCTTCGCGAAGCTGCGCGTTCGGTTCAATGATCAGAATAGATTGACGCCTGGCAATTTCCATACATTCCTCGCAGCTTATTCTTTCACACTGGTCATCACCTCACCTGCTAAGGCTGACTGAATCCGGACAACCGGGAGTGAGCCGGAAAGCGAATGCAACCTGATTCCTAACGGCGGAGCGGCGGGAGCGCAGTGTTCATCCACTGTCCGACCTGGGCGCGGACGGCGTCATTGATGAGCACGGCGGCGCCGACCCTGCGCCCGCTCTGATCGTCACTGATGCGCCTTTCGTGAATGCCGACAATCGTCCGCGTCCCCCCTTCCTCGATCCATATTGGGCTCCCGCTTATCGATGGAGCGGTTGCGAGCCCATGAAGGATGAGGCTTGTCGTTGTGAGAATCGAGGGGAGAAGGCGCCCCCTAATCCGCTCTCCTCCTTGCCTGTCTTTGTCGCAACCATCGACCACAAACGCGCCGGAGATGTAGCCTGCGCTTTGATGCATAAACCGCGCCCGAGGCTCCTGGGCCGTGCTGGGATAACCCGCGAGTTGTGCGGTCTTGCCGGTCAAGATGGCAGGATTGAACGGCTGGAGTTGGAGAAAATCGTTCGAAGCAGCGGTGGCAAGGCGGATTATTCCATAGTCTTCGCCCGACGCGCGGCAATCTCTACCCCAGCCCCACCCCTGCCTCACCGCCCAGCCGTTAGCCCGGAAGCGCCTGGCGTTTTCATCCGGTCCGTTCTGGGAGATGATGACGTCGATGGATTTGGTTCGCGGCGCCTGGATCGGGTAGATGTTGTGCGCGCATGTAAGAACATGATAAGGGCTAACAAGAAAGCCGGTTCCGACTGAATATGCGTTATCGGGTTTGCCAAAGTCGCGGGTGACGATTCGGCAGACGCTGCGATAAGGGGCCACGAGAGTGTTCGCTACCCTGACCAATTGACTTTGCCCCGCAGGCGCTTCCGCAAGATTACCGGCGAGGCCGGACAGCGGGTTACAAGGAAGACCTCTGAAGGCTCCCCAAACCGCCCATGCCGCCTTTCCCTTGGGAGTATTCATGTCTCTTTTCGGGGCGATACATGACAACAATTTCCGGTTGCAGCTACAGGCAAGGTAGCCGCGGCTGGCGTAACAGTGGTCATGCGCCTGGCAGCACTGATCAACATCGTCAACAGGCGCGCCCGGCCCGCTAAAGCCAGGCCCGCACCACTTTCCGTAAACACACGGTATTCCGTGGAACTGATCGACGGATTCAGCGAGAGGCGGCGAGTAATCCGAAACTGTCGGGGACCACTCCGAGATTCTTCCACCATACATGTACATACTTGCTCCTCAGAAAATAGCCACGTAGTAACGACATTAGTCGTTACTGCGCAGTAACGACTAATGGTCTTTGAGAATTAATTGCAACAACGTAGGGGCAGACCTATGTGTCTGCCCCGGCTTGTTCGCACACTTCCCGGCCGGGGCAG
>DATCXQ010000726.1:0-5195 GCA_036565725.1 Blastocatellia bacterium | reverse complement strand
CGCATACTCAATCCGGGGCAGACCCACAGGTCTGCCCCTACCGTACACGCGATTGCAAATCGCTTTAAATCAGATCCCAAGGCTTGCGCGCTTTGCGCCCGAGCAGTTTCGACGCGGACGCGTCATTGACGAAATCTTCTTTCGCCGCGTCCCACACGAGTTTTCGTTTCGTTTTGTACGCGATGTTACCGAGGTGGGGGACGATGGTCGAGCGGTGGCCGGTCTCGACGTCGGCGTTCGGCGTTTTACGCGAGCGCACGCATTCGATGAAATTGGCGACGTGCAGGTCTGTGGCGTCTTTCGATTGCGCGCGCTTCGCCTCCATCCGGTAACTTACGACGGGGCTGGTTCTTTCGCGAGCGGTGCGCGCGGCCCTGGTCGGCTCCGGATAGATCTCGAATCCGATGCGGTCGGCGAAAAGCGCTCCATTCGTGCCGTAATAAGCCTCGCCGTGCGGGCGGTCGTCCTTGCCGCGCATCTGGTAATAGCTCATCTCCGGCGTGCGGCCGCCGAGGCCGTGCGCATTCAGATTGCAGGCTTCGTAGCTGAGGATGAAGCCCGCGTATTCGTATGTCGCCTGCAACACGTCCGGCATCTCGCCCGCATCCTTCAACGTAAATCTGCCGCCGGTCGCGCTGACGCTGCGGGGGGCCTCGACGCCCATCACCTGATGCACTGTGTCGAAGCGGTGCGTGCCGAAATCAGTGAGCGTGCCTCCGGCGTAATCCCAGAACCAGCGGAATGATCCGAGGAATCGGGCGCGGTTGAACGGGACTTTCGGCGCGGGGCCTAGATAGAGATCCCAATCGAGACCTTCGGGCGGCGCCCCGTCGGGTTCGCGCCCGATGCCGTCGGGCGTCAGGTTGCTGTAGTTCCAAACGCGCACCAGGCGCACTTCGCCGAGTTCGCCCGATTTGATGATGCGCTCGACTTCGCGGTAATGCGGGGCGGAGCGATGCTGCGTGCCCGCTTGCACTATGCGCTTGTGTTTTCGAGCCGCCGCGACCATTGCGCGCCCCTCCTTGACGTTGTGCGCCAACGGCTTCTCGACGTAAACGTCTTTGCCCGCCTCGCAGGCCATGACCGTCGGAATTGCGTGCCAGTGATCGGGCGCGGCGATGTGTACCGCGTCTATCTCTTTCAGTTCGAGCAGTCTTCTGAAATCGCCGAAGAGCCGCGCGGCCGCGTTGAGCTGTTGTTTCGCGCGTTCGGCGTTCGGCGTGTAAACGTCGCAAACCGCGCCGTATTCGACGCCCGAAACCTTCCGCATCAATTGCGCGACGTCCATCCCGCGCCCGCCGCAGCCGATCAACCCGATCAAGACGCGATCATTCGCCCCGATGATGCGCTTAGCTGAAACGGCTGTGGTCGAAACCGCCGCCGTCGTTTGTTTGATGAACTCTCGTCTTCTCATATTTTTGTCCGGCAGATTGTTGATTGATGGTCATTGCCACACGCTCAATACTCTGGAAGCTAAGATTTTTGGTGTTTTTCCAAGCCTGCGAAGCGGGCGGCAGCATAAAGCCCAGGGTGGAGCCGAAGGCGAAACCCTGGGTCAGGTTTAGAGCTATCAAGCCCGTGAAACGGGCGGCAGACTCCTCGGCTGTCGCCCACTTCGTGGGCTGTAAATGCTCTACTTAACGCTCTCCTGGGCTTACGCCCCAGGCTTTATGCTTTCGCCTGCTTCGCAGGCTCAAAGACAAGATTCTAAGACGCGCTTATAGAGAAAATACCAAATAACATAGTTTCCAATGACGTAATGGAATTTGGCGCCAACCCAGCTAGCCTAACCTTAGTTGTTCGTGAATGTGATCCGCCGAGCGCGAAGCCAGCGCCATCACCGTCAGCGTCGGGTTCTTCTCCGAATAGTCAATGAAGCCGCTCCCGTCGGCGACGTAAAGATTCTCGACGTCGTGCGTTCGCAGGAACGGCGTCAGCACTGACGTCTTCGGGTCATTACCCATCTTGCAGGTTCCCACGAAATGCACGCTGTCCACGCCGGGCCGCGGCTGCGTGTAAGAGATCACTCCGCCCGAGGCCTCGATGATCTCGGAAATCTTTTCGGTCGCGTCTTTGAAGATCGCGCGGTCTTCGGTCGTGAGATTGAAATGAATTTTAGGCGCGGGCAGTCCGTATTTGTCCTTCACCTTCGGGTCCAGTTCGACATAACGCTCGGGCGAAGGGATCATCCCGTTCTGCGAATAGAGGTTGATCAGGGCGGGGAATCGCTTGCGGACTTCACGCTTAAAGTCCGGACCGAAGCCGGTGGGGTCGTGAGCGAAGCCCGGATAACCGACGCCGAGCCTCGTGCCCGAATCGACGATGATGTGATAGCCCTTCGGAAAATCGGGATGCGGCTTCTCCCAGTAGAACGACGCGATGTATGCGTGGCTGCTCTCGGTCCCGTCGTCGTGAATCACTTCGCGGCCTTTGAGCGACTTCAGGTAGCCTCCCGCCGACGCGGTCGTGTGGCTGATCAGGTTCTTGCCGACCAGCCCGCTCGAATTGGCCAGGCCCGTGGGGAAGCGAGACGACTTCGACATCAACAACAGGCGCGCCGATTCGATCGGCCCGCACGCCAACACGACGTAACGCGCCTTAACCTCGTAGCTCTTCAACGTCCGCGCGTCGTAATAGCGCACGCCCGTGGCCTTCCTGCCGTCTTTGCTGACGGTGACCTCGGCGGCGTTGGCGAAGAGGATCAGTTTCAGCTTGCCGGTCTTCATCGCCTCCGGGATCGAGGTGTTGGCCGAAGTGAATTTCGACTCGGTGTCGCAACCGCGCATGCAATGGCCGCAGAAATGACAGGGCGGGCGCTTCGACCAGTTCCGCTCAGTCAGAATGGCCTTGCGCGCGGCGATCATCCGGTATCGCTTGGGGTCGAGCTTCTCGCAGCCTTTCTTAACCTCATAAGCCGCGCAGTTCCACGGCAGAGCTTTGAGGAAGACTCCGTCAGGCACGTTCGGGTGATGGTCGTAATTGCCCGTTACCCCCATCAGTTTCTCCATCCGGTCGTAATACGGCGCGAGTTCCTCGTACTTGACCGGCCAACTGGCGAAGTCGAACGGGCTGTTGCGCCAGCTCAAGCCGGCCCAGAGCAGCGTCTTGCCGCCGACCGCCTTCGTCACGAAATAGTCGATGCCAATATTGGCCTCTTTGGAGAAAGGCTCCTTCGCGGGATCGACTCTGAGATGGCGACGCGGGTCCCAACCGAAGCCGTTCTTCGGCGCCTCGTAGGGCATCGTGTGGCTGTAGAAATCCTTCGCGGGATCGACCCATTTGCCGGCTTCGAGCGCTACGACCGAGGCTCCGCTCTGCGCGAGCTGCATAGCCACGACCCCGCCAGCCGCGCCCGTGCCGACCACACACACGTCATAAATTGTGGAGTTTTGCTTCATAGATTTTTCGGATTGTGAGCGACTGTCTTAAACCACTTCGATTGGTGTGCGGAACTATAGTGCAAGGCGTGAGCAGAGACAATGGTTTAACCGCATCTGCCGTTGTGTGACTGAATATGAACTATATATGTGGAAAGCGAGCAATGGTCTCAAGGCGTAGCGCGGCGCCGCATCCGGGAGTCTGGAGCGACGGCTTTAAGTCGGTTCTCAATTGCGTATACGGAATCGGGGTGTTTACGGCAAGGAACGTATCAATAGAACGCGGATGACACGGACGGGCGCGGAGCGTCACGGATAAATCCAAAAAGGGTCAGCGCCAATCCGCTCTCTCAGCGTCATCCGCGTTCTATTAACGCGCGCACTGATCTAAAAACTGCCCTGCAAGCAGTCTTAGTAGGGAGCCGGGGATACGCGGGGCGGACTATCGAATCAACGGCCTCCTCCGCGGCCGGCGAATTCAGGCTTAACAGTCGTTTACATCTCCACCCGTGGCGAATGCAAGGCCATCGGCCATCTTGCGCAACTCGCCGCGCACTTCGTCAAGGCTCTCATCTTCCGGCCAATTTCCGGTCAATACCAGCGCGAATATGACCTGCTGATGGATTACGGCCGTCGCCGACAGGTTTTCGCTGAAGCTTTTCAATTTATTCACCATCAAAAACATCCCGATCAAACTCTGTCTGAGATCGAAAATCGTCTCGGGGTTGATTCCCGCGCCAGCCTCCTCACTGTATTTTTTGAGCCTGCCGGAGGCGGTGAGAAGTGAAGCGGCCACTTCGATAGTTTTCAGGTTAGTCATATAACCCGGCGTCGCTTTGGAGGCCGCGAAGCTTCCTGTGGATGTGAGCGCATACTGTCGCATAGATCGCCTCTCTTTCTGATATGTCCAATCCCAAAATGGATTTAGCCCCGCAAAGTTGATTTTTCTCCCGATGTTTTTGATTCTCTCTGGTTCGGTCACTGAATTCCTCCTTAGCCGTCATACGCGCATTTGCGCGACACGGCCGGTTGCGGTGTCGAAAGCGTCTCCCGCACGTCCGGCGGCGGTCAGATAAGAATTTCCGCTTCCAGCCCGGAAATCACTCGCCAGACCGCCGCATTCCGCGCCAGATGCCACGTATTATCGTTGGACCCCTTGAGAAAAACTTGCGTCCTGCGCGTGACAGCGCCCCCGGGAGAATGGTGGCGCGGACTTTAGAGCGGTTATCAGGTCAGTATACGGATTTATTCTTCGTCGCGGAGCGACGGTTGAGTTTAGGCCGGCGTTTCAACACCGGTGTCACACGTAAGAGAAATCCGCGAGTCGCGGAGCGACGGTTGAAGGATGCGAAGAAAAGACGGTTGAATGTAATGACGAACTCACAACAATCTCTGTCCGTGAGGATCGAGAAGCTAAGAAAGAGGAACGGAGGGTGGAGAAATGCTGGAAAGTTTAAAGGAGTTCAGTATCCCTTGGATGGTTTGCTCATTTTCGCGATTTACTGACAGCGCCGCGCGCAAGCAGCCGAGCGGCCGATTCATCGGTTAGCCGCTCAGCCGCTTGCGCGCGGCGCTGCGCCATTATCATATGGATCGCGAAATTACGGTTTCTTCCTAGCGGGCGTCCTGCCTCTCGAAGGCTCCGATTTCGGCGGCTGCAAGTTGTTGCCGACGATCAGGTCTTTCAACACGGCCTTGACCTCGGGAACGCGGGCGTCGGTTGCGGGGGCCTTGTCGAGGAACTTCTGGAACGTGTTGGCCGATTCCTGGAACTTGGCCACGCTCGCGTAGGCCAGACCCAACTTGTATATCGCGTCG
>DATCXQ010000720.1:0-3991 GCA_036565725.1 Blastocatellia bacterium | reverse complement strand
TAAGCAAGCGGCTGATCTCACGCACAGCCGCTTGCTTACGCGCGCGGTACTGTAATCGATTTAAAATATCAGGCGATCTTTCTTCGCCTCGATCGTTTCAACATCCACACCGGGAACTTTTTTCAGGTCCTCGATTGTTTTGAAGGGGCCGTTCTTCTCGCGGTAGCGAATGATCGCCGCGGCTTGCGAGCGACGGAGCGACAATCCACTCTCGAACTCAATCGCCGCAGCTTTATTTACGTTGATCTTCGGGACGTCATCGGCCGGGAAGTTCGTGGTTAGATAATCGAGCACGGCGTTGAATTCCCGATCCGAGGCTTTTGCGCCGAAGGCCAACATCTTTTCAATGGTCCGCCGCCATCCCGCGCGATCCTGAGAGATAGAGACCGACTTATCCATGTCGTGGCATCGCGAGCAGAGTTTCTGAGTCTCTTCTTTGCCCGGCCCGTCCGGCAGCGGCCTGTCAGGGCCGGCCGCAGATCTTACCCACTCGCCGCCCGCGAAAAGCGCGACGAAGACACTGAACAAAGCGAAACGCCACATACGACCGCTACCACAATGGTTTTCATATGGATGAATAGCCACAGAGGTCACAGAGGACACAGAGAAATCATTAACTCCACCATCGCTCCCTCTGTGCTCTCTGTGCGCTCTGCGGCTAACTGTCTTAATCCGTTTGAAAACCCGTATAAGGTAAATACGCGAAGAGGTCACAACCGATCTCATCAAATCAATGCTCCATCGGGAAACCGAAAGCGTAGATCACGCCGTCGTATGTCGTCAGATAAATCTGGCCCACGCCGCCCGACAGCGACGCGCCGCGCGTGAACGACGTGATCGCCGTTCCGCTGCTCCAAAGCTCTTTGCCAGTCTCGCCGTCGAGCGCGTAGAGGACCGCGCGCGACGAACGCCTCGCCCGTTCCGCCGCGGTCATCCTACTGTCGTTAGTACGGAACTCGCCGCCGGAGGTTACAAAGACCACGCCGTTGATGATCGTGGGCGGAAGCGGCGAGACCAGATCGCGCGAGGCCCAGGCCGGTTGCAGCGTCAGCGCGCCGTTTTGCTCAACGAGCTTCCAGGCGACGACCGCGCCATTCGTCACACGGCCGTTCGTGGCCGCGAATCCGAGATCGGCGGCCTGCGAGCCCGCAGTCGCCGCAAGTATCCAGCGCGCGCCGCTTCGGTCCTGCCAACTCGCCAGCGCGCCCGGCGCCGTAGCCTCTGCTTTTGACAAGGCCGGCGTCGTGTAAAGCGCCGTCCGGCTTTCGCCTCCCAGATTGGCGCTGTCCAGTAAATGGACGCGCCCATCCTTGGTGGTCGCGGCGATCAGAATTTTTCCTTTATGCTCGAAAACTACCGGTGAAGAAGAGAACTCCTGATTGCCAGCAGGATAGCAGCCCTTCACCTTGAGAGTCTTTGGATCTAGCGCCACCAGCGAGTTGGGCAATTCCCCTCCGCCCCTTGTCGTCACATAGAGCGTCCCTTCCACGCCGAAAGCGGAACCGACTAAACCTGCAATGTCGGCTTTCCACGTCGTGACTTGCCCGGAAGCGATATCGAGCGCCCAGACGCCATTCGGCGCCTCTCCACAACCGCCATCAGTGACAACATACGCGACGTTATCAATGACGATCAAGCCATGCGCGTTGGCGTTCGGGGGCAGGAATTTTAACGGCGGTTTGTAATCGGCGCCATTCGACACGTGCATAATGTGCAGCATTCCGGCGCCCGACAGAGCGTAGACGAGATTAGGCGCGCCGCGACCAAACTGGCCGCCCGGCGGATTAGCGGGATTAGGGCGCGCAGGATTAGCGGGAGGTTGACCAGGCGCCGGGCTTGGCGGAGCCGGTCGAACCATTGCCAACGTGACCGCCCCTTTGCCCGGGGCGCCAACTGCGCCTTTCGCCGGGGTACTGCGCCCGGAACCACCGCCGGCGCCCGCCAATGATGGCAGCGCGGCGAGAGTCGGACGCGCCACACCAGCCGTCATTCCGCCAGGGCAAGCGAGCGTGCCGGCATGTGGCGGAGCAATTGAGGTCAAGCGCTTCTCCCACTCCATGCGTCCCAGGTCCGTGTCAATCACAAAGATACTGTCTGAACTGCCCCCAACGAATCCCAGCATCCGGAATCCCCTGTATCCGATCAATCGCTCGAGAGTCGCTGGCGCCGTCAACGAGTTCAATTGTCTAGGCTGGTTCTTGAGCTTCATCTTCCACAGGAACTGGAAGCCAGGTTTCCGCATGTTCTCTTTGGAAATCTTCGCGTCCGTCCTGACCCAGGATGAACGTTGCGCATCCCCATTGCTCGTCATCCAGTCCGCGCCGCCTCGGCCCTGGGATTTAGCGTTATTCAGCCAGATCAAGCCACAGCCAAAACAGCAGATGAGAGCAGCGGCAAGTCTTCTCATGATCGAAACTCCTTCAGGTTTGATAATCAATGCTCTGGAAACTAAGTTTTCTTGTGTTTAGCGTTAGCGTTATCCGGTTTAACTACAAACGTCGGGAGAGAGTGTTTAGAGTACCGGCTTCAGCCCACAAGCGCCAACTTATGCATAAATGAATTGATACCATGACTTTACGCCGTCATTTTCAAAGCTTTGTTAGCCGCTTGTGTAGGTCGGTGCAATCATATGACGACCTCCGCTGGGAGCGATTGCAGGCGGCGTTTGCGTCGTCGCTCAGCCAGCACAAGCAGCGCCGCTGGCCAGGACTCTTCAACCCAGCATTGCTCAAGCGTAATCAACGGCGCAATCTCTCGTTGAATCATTTTCCAGACTCTCCACCAAGTCCCGCTTCGCTCTTCGTCCAGGCGCGTCCACTCAGGCCCACAACGCCTCCTGGCGCGCCGCTCGACCAAGGCGGCGTAAATAAGTTTGCCCAGCATCCAGACCTTACCCAGCACAGAGCCTGCGCGCGCGCGCAATTGATCCAGATGGAGCAGGCTTTTGTATCGCTTGATCAGCAATTCGACTTGCCAGCGCCCCCGGTACAAGGCCAGCACAGTCTCTGCGCTCAGGACCTCCGGCGAGATGCTCGTCATCACCATCACGAACTCGGCCAGCAAGAGCGTCGTTTGCCTGGGCGTGTAGCCGCATTTCTGTCCTCCACGCCGGCAGCGCCGCCGCGCCGCTTCGGCCGCTTCGCCAGTCAACCGCTGAGCGTGAATCCAGACCGGGTAAGTTTTGCCCGAGGGGGCGGTGAATTGCGCTTCAATCGTGCGCTGCTCGCCCGGCTCACAATCGGCCAACGCTGCGGCAACATCCAACGGCTTCCCATCTCGACCCTCGACCGGGAGTTGGTGCGAGTTGTAACGAACGATCACCTGGCCGCCGCATTTCAGCAAATGCGCCACGCCCTTGCGGTGGCTGTAGCCGCGATCGGCCATCACCACTTCACCCGGTTGAAAAGTGAAGTTGTAGAGCGTTTCGCCCGTGCGTCGGTCAGTGATATGGACGCAGACCAGTTGCAAGCTGACCAGATTCAACATCAGATGCGACCGCCAAGTGGTTTTCGTCTCACCGGGCGCGGTGATGTCAGTGGCATCAACCACCAACAAGCTCAGCCCCGAAGGCAAAGCGGGCAACTCGTCACGCTCAAGCAATCTGGGCAGCAAAGCTTCCAACCAGGGCTGACAGGCTCGGAGGCGCTTGCTGACGGCCTCATCGCTGATCGTCCTGATGGCAGGATTAACCAAGGTCAGGTTGGCGGCGACTTCGCGTTCCGAGTGATCCAGTCCGGCATAGAGCAAGACAGCGCGCAGCAGTTCTGCCACGGTTTTGATTTTGCGCGCCCTGGCGAAAGCCTTGAACTCACGCGCCAAGTCCGCTGTTTCCAGCGGCAGATATTGCAGCAATTCGGCGAAGATGGTATTTGGGTCTGGGGATGGAGACGGTTTGGTTTTTGTTGTTGTCACGAACTACTAATGCCAAACTGAAACCATCCTCCGCAACTGATTTCAAAGAGCTTACGCCTTAAGTCGGCGCTTATGGGCT
>DATCXQ010000676.1:0-21686 GCA_036565725.1 Blastocatellia bacterium | reverse complement strand
ACGGGGCGACGGGGCGACGGGGAGATGGGAAGAAACGAGATCGCCGCTCGCAATCTCATCGTCCTCCCATTCGATGGGAATTGGTTGTGTATTGCTCCTCGTCTCCTCGTCGCCCTGTTTCCTTGTCGCCTCGTCCCCCTGTCCCCCCGTCGCCCCGTCCCTCTCATTTTCTTTCCTATCAGTCAACGTAGAGTTCCTTAGGGTAGCGCTCGACCGGCGCGCCGGTTTTGCGCGCCAGCGCGAATATGTTGTCGCCGCGATTTTCAGTCGGCAGGTTGACCTCTTTGAGCAACTCGATGATCGCAGGGTTCGAGCGCATCCACACGTCCTCGGTTTCAAGCTCCACGACGGTGAAGCCCGCGGCGGCCAGCGCCACTCCGACCTCGTAAGGGGCGTATTCGCGGTTGTGTTGGTCGATGGGAGTCTTGCGGTTGTATTGTGAGAGCAGGTAAGGCGCGCATCCGACCAGCAGCCCTTCGATCGAACGCGCGCTGACGATGTTCGGCGTCGTCAGCAGCAGAAAGCCGTCCGGCGCCAGAGTCCGGTTGAGTTCCCAGAGCATATGCATTGGATCGCTCTGCAAATGTTCCAGGATCTCGCAGCAGAGCGCGACGCGAAAATGGTTGTCGGGCCAGGGGAACGGGTCGCGTTCGACGTTGAAGTTTCGCAGCTCGAAGGTATGAGCATCGGCGCCGCTCTTCTGCGCCACCGTCTCGTAAACCAACTTCTCGTCCGACTCCCAGAAATCGGCGCCGCACACTTCCTGGTAGCCGCAAAACTTTTTGATCGCGGGCGCGAGGTGCATTAGCGAGCCGAGTTCCAGCAGCCGGTCCGACGAACTCTGCGGCGGGGGGATGCGTTGCAGCGTCCCGATGAAACGGCGCATGTGCTGCATCGCGTATGCGCGGTCGCCAGGGTCGCTGATGAAGCTGAGAATGTAATCGACCATCTCCTGCTCGTCGGCTGAAAAATCGTTCAATCCGTCCTGCGACTCCTTTTTCCAGTCGAGGATGCGTTGGTAGAGCATGGAGCCGCCCGCATTGCCAGCATTGTTGGATTGGAGTTTCTGTTTCACAGGCCAGCCGGCGTTTTCGGCCAGCCTGCGGAAAGAGAGAATCTGATCGGCAGGGGATTGGGCGCCGTTCGGCGCGGAGACGTTGGGGGCCGGTCGAGCTTCGGAGTCGGACGAACCGTCGCTGTTTTTCGCGCCGGCGTCGCGGGCGGCCAGCGCTTCGCGCATGGCCTGGATTTCGCGCCGCTGCCGGTCCAGCCGCTGTTCGAAGATCTGCAACATCACGTCGGCGCGGTCAATGATCTCAACGCGACTCTGCAACAGGTAATTGTCCGTGCGTCGTTCATGCGCCTCCATGCGTTCGTCGAGGCGGCGCTCGACCGTTTCGAGTCGCTCGTCGAGGCGGCGCTCGACCGCTTCGAATCGCTCGTCGAGCCTCAGGTCGACGGCCTTTTCGTATCTGTCAGCGCGTTCGATCAGACGGTTTTCGGTTTCGCCAATCCGGTCGGTGAGCTTACGCGAGAAGATAAGGCGCAAGTTGTGCGCGATGGATGTAATTCGACCCATACGTGATCGGCGGTTGGCGGTCGGTAGTCGGTGGTCGGGGCCTCAGGGGCGACCAACCTCCAACCACTAACTACCAATCACCCTTTCTTCAAAACCTCATTATAGATTGATTGTGTTTCGCGCGCGGCTCGCTCCCACGAAAATTTCGCGGCCTGTTTCAGTCCCTCGCGTCTGAAATGTTCACGCGCCGTTTCGTCTCCGAGCAATTTCGCCATCGCCTCGGTCAGCGCGCGGGGGTCATTTGGGGCGTGAGTCAGTCCGGCTTTGCCCACCACTTCGGGCAGGCTCGAAACGTCGCTCGTGATCACCGGCGCCGCACAGGCCATCGCTTCGAGGGGCGGCAGCCCGAACCCTTCGTAAAATGACGGATAGACGAACGCTTCGGCGGCCGAATAGAGCGCGGGCAGGTCGGCGTCATCGACGTATCCGGTGAAGCGGATCTGGTCCTGCAACTTTAGATCTTCGACAAGCTTAAAGACCTCGTCGCACAGCCACCCGCGCCCGCCGCACAATGCCAGTTGCGGGCGGCGCGTCGTCGTCCGCAGCAATTCATCGTAAGCGCGGATGAGCGTCAGCAGGTTCTTCCGAGGTTCGATCGTTCCGACGTAAAGCAGATATGGGCGGCGTATCTGATATTTGTCGAGGGCGCTCTGGCAGAGGTGAGGCGGCATGGGTTTCATTCCTTCCCGCGCCGCCTCGTAAACCACCCGAATCTTTTCAGGTCTGATGCCCAACTGTTCGACGATCTCCCGCCTCGTCCATTCGCTAGGCGCGATGATCATGCGCGCCCGGCGCGCCATGATCGGCATGCGGCGTTTGCCTCGGCTGACATTCGCCTTTTCGTGCGTGTGCGATTGCGTGTAGAGCGACAGGTCGTGAATAGTGACGACCGTCGGGCAGGGCGCGAAGAGCGGGACGCAATAATTCGTGCCGTGAAAAACGTCCACATGATAAATCCTGAGCAGCGATGGCAATCCCACCAACCACCATTTGCGAAAGATCGAGCGGACCGGGATGAATTGTCTGTTCAGGTTCTTCGGCCTGTCGCCGTTGTAATCGAGATCGAATTCGAAGGGGGATAGCAGGTCGTATTGATGGTCGGGATGGACGCGCGCCAACCCACCCGCGAGCGCGTCCGTGTAATGCCCGACCCCTGTTTTTGCCGCAGCCAATGGAATGGCGTCAAGCGCGATTCGCATATCAGCGCTCGGTTTCAAAGGCCGGGAGCGAGACCGGGCGTTCGAATTTGATTCTCAGGATCGTGCCGGGTTCGAGTTTGATGTCGTTGCCTTTTGTCATCAGCACGCCGCCTACCACGCCCGCCCCGATGCCGCCCGCCAGACCGGGGAGACCGGCGCCCGCCCCGGCCGCGATTATTCCGCCGAGCGAGCCAAGCCCGCCGCCGACGCCCGCATTCCTCGCTGTGCGTCCGCCTGAATGTCCGCCGCCGACTTTGCCCTCGTCGTTCTTGGATTTCAGCTTGGCGTCGTTGACGTAATCGTCAATGGCGACAATAGTCACTGAAACCTTCTCGGTTCCGTATGGCATTCGCATCGTGTTGAAGACGACAGTTATCGTGGCCTCTTTTTGAGGTCGCTTCGCGGCCTGCACCTGAGTGACGCGCCCGATGAATTCCGTCCCGCGAGCGATGATCACGCGCCCGTCTTCTCCGCGCACAGGTTCGTACAGAACGGCAGTGACCTCATCATCGATTTCGCTGAGTTTCGAGCTTAGACGGGTCTGGAGTGAGAGCTTGGCCAGCTTGCCTTCGGGAATGGTGACGTTGTCCGGGTTTTTGTTCTCTTCTGGATTCTTATTCTCGTCCTGAGCGTTCGCGGTAACGCCGAGGCTGATGAGCATCACGGCGAATATTGCGATTGAGAGCAGTCTTTTCATCATTTGCCTCCTAAATGGTTGAGAATCGAGGATCGAGAATCGCATCGAATCTCGATCCTCGATCTTCCATCCTCGATCTTTTATCCTCGTTACCAGCGTTTCTTCTGGTCGCTGCGAAAGACCTCGCTGATCTCATTGTCGCGCAACTTATCGCGGTCTGAACGTCTCTCTTCCAGTTCGCTTGCGCCCGAAGCGCGGCGGAGGAGCCGCAACGCCCCATCCCTCGATTTTTTGATTTCGCGCCGCCCGTCTTCAAAAAGTATTTCGACCGCCGCGCCGCCTTCCAGCAGCCGCACGATCTCGCCGTACGCGATCCCGGAGCCGAAGACGTAAGAGACCTCATCGCCGACCCCATAGCTGGTATTTCTGGATTTGCTTGAAGCTACCATAACCAATCTCCTTCAGGGGGAATTTCCACAGCCGATTATAACCATCCTATTCATAGCGGCGCCAGCCGCGCCGCTATGAACCCCAATAATTTCGGGCGGCGCTGTACCCGTCACCGATAGGTCTGCAAAGCCGGGGCGTCCAGATGCGGTATCGCGTTGAACGAATCGAGCGATATCCGGTCGCGGCTGAACGTGAATTCGGTCAGCGAGCAGTTGCGCACCCGCCAGTTTATTTCTAACGCCGAACGCTCCGGCGCGTTCAAAACATTCTGCACGGCCAGCCCGATCACCCCGCCTGAAGTGAAAACGGCCACGCGGCGGCCACGGCTCTCGGCCGAGGTGATACGCTGGATGGCCGCGCGAACGCGCGATTGGAATGATCGCCATGACTCGACGCCTTCGACCTCGAATTCCCCGCCGAGCCAGACCGAGGTCACGGCCTCGAACATCCTCTGGAAATGGCGATTGCGTTCCGGCGCGTCTCTGTTGCGTTCGAACGCCTCGGCTAGCGCCCGAAACGCGGTGTCGCGTTCGGCCAACGAGGGGATCATATTATTGATGATCCCAATCGCGTCGTACTCATTCAATTCCGGCATGGTTTGGAGCCGAGGCCAGGCCAAACCCGATTTGACGAAACACTCTTCGGCGATTTCCGCTGTGCGCCGCTGCCGGACGAGCGCGCCCGAATATACCTCGTCGAAATTCACGCCCTGCCGAACCCAATATCCGGCTAGCGCTTTCGCCTGCTCTTCACCCAACGGCGAGAGCCGGTCGCCATCCTTCTCGAACGAGCGAGCCTGTCCATGCCGGACTAAAACAAGGTATCCCATTTTTCTCTCCGTTCCTGTATAGGACTTATAGGGCCTATAGGACTTATGGGACTTGCGCTGAATTAACTTGATCCTGCAACCGCCGCATGCCGCGCAGCCATCGCTCATAATCGTTCGCCTTGCGCCGGAAATATTCGGCGACCTCCGGGTGCGGCAGGATCAGGAACTTCTCTTCGGCCAAACCCAGGACGACGGCTTCGGCGGCGTCCTCCGGTTCGATCGCGCCCTCGAGCAGGAAACCGGCTGAGCCTGCGAGCGCGCCGGCCATCAGCAGGTTGGTCTTCACGCCTTGCGGACAGAGGCAGGAGACCTTAATCCCGCGGTCGCCATACGTGATAGCCAGCCATTCGGCGAAGGATACGGCGGCATGTTTAGTCACCGAATAAGGAGCCGACCCGATCTGCGTAAGCAAACCCGCCGCCGACGCGGTGTTGAGCAGGTAGCCCGAGCCGCGCTCGATCATTTGCGGCAATGCGGCGCGCGCGGCGTAAATGTGCGCCATCACGTTGATTTCCCAAATCCGCCGCCAGTCCTCGTTCGAGACCTCTTCGAACCCCGGAACGCCCCCGATGCCCGCATTCGAGCAGAAGAGGTCAATGGGGCCGAAGGCTTCGTTGGCCTTTGCGACCAAGGCTATGACGTCGCCTTCGCTGGCGACGTCGGTCTTGACGGCGAGGCCGTTGATCTCATCCGCGACTGCCCGCGCCGCGTCGAAATCGATGTCGGAAACCACGACGCCGCGCGCGCCTTCGGCCGCAAAGCGTCTGCACAGCGCGCGTCCTATGCCGTTCGCGCCGCCTGTGACAACTATGACTTTTCCCTGTAAATTCATGACGCCCTCCCTGTGGTGTGAAATCGCAGCGCAGTTTAGCCTAAGACGATCAGTACCGCGAGCGATTGCTGCGCGGCTGACTGATGGGACGACCGCCTGCTTACGCCCGCTCTACTTTCGGTAAATCGCGAAGTAGACGAATAGTTCCATTTGTCATTGTTCATTTGTCATTTGATATTGGTGTTTGCGTCAAAGAAGACGCCAATAGAACGCTTATATGAAAATCGCTCTAGACCGATTAGCAAAAGCGTGTACGGTGTGTGGCGATTTGTTTAATCGCCCTGTTTGTGACGATATACAATCAGGAAACATGCGCGAGTAAACAACTCGCGCCACAGTATCACATACTCATTTGCTAACCGCCATAATATCGCCAGTTTCGATTTAGCCTGATTCTGGGTAAACTTCTAGCGATGTCGCCGGAAAAAATCTACTCCGAATACGACCGCTTCGCGTGGTTCTATAACAAATACTGGGGCGGAGAATACAGCCGCCCCGCGCTAGCAATATTCAACGTCATTCTTTTTCCGCATCTGCCGGACGGTTGCCGAATTCTCGACCTGTGCTGCGGCGCGGGGCAGATTGCTATTGGGCTGACCGAACTCGGGTACCAGGTCACCGGCGTTGACGGTTCCGAAGCGATGTTGGAATTCGCCCGCGCGAACGCGCCAGGCGCCGAATTCATTCGGGCAGACGCGCGGGATTTCCGTCTGCCGCATAAATTCCAAGCCGCCATCTCGGCCTTCGACAGCCTCAATCACATCATGGAGCTTGAAGAATTGAAGACGGTCTTCCGCAATGTTCACGATTCGATGGAGGATGATGGGGTATTTCTCTTCGACCTGAACCTGGAAGACGAATCGGAGGTGTTGGCCGGTTCGCTGGACATGGTCGAGGACGACCACGTCTGCGTGGTGCGCGCGAATTACAAGCCCGAAGAGAAATTGAAGCGCTATGATGTGACGATGTTCAGGCTGGAAGACGCGTCCTGGCGGCGCTCCGACCTTACGCTGTTCCAGCGCTATTACTCCCCGGACGACGTGGTCGCGGCCCTGGTCGAGTGCGGCTTCAGCCGCGTCAAGACTTACGACGCCCGGCGCGAGTTCGGCTTCACGATCAGCGACGGCAGGATGTTCTATCTCGCGAGGAAGTGATCAGTAAGGGAAATGCGGAATGCGGAATGCGGAATGCGGAATCGGCAGGAACGCGTGCCTTAACAATTCGTTATTCTTCCTCTTACACACTCCGCATTCCGCATTCCGCATTCCGCATTCTCCTCACTCAGTCTTTAGGCGCGTAGTAGCCCGTTCTGGCGCGGATGCGAAGTTCGGGGCGTTTGGGAACTCGAACCGTAATGCGGCGGAATTTGCCGTCGTTTTTCTCAGCGGAAGAGTCGTAACCGAGCAGGTATTGCGCCTGCAACTCAGACGTGATCTGGTTGAAGACTTTGGTCAAGTCTTCGATCTTGTCGGGCAGGAAGGCCACCCCACCGGTCTCATTCGCCAACACGATCATGCCATCGTGCGCTTTTGTGCTGATCTTGTTGAGGCGGATCGAAGGGCCGCTCGGATTGATGGCGTAAAAGAGGGCGTCGGCGCGCTGCAATTCGCGCGTGGCGTCGCCAAGTCGAAAGCGTTCGCTGTTGGTGTCTTCGCCGTCGGAAAGGACCACCATGACGCGACGGACGCCGGGATTGGAACTGTCGTTCATATAATGCGAAGCCCTGACCACGGTGTCGAAAAATGCCGTGGAAGGTTCATCCGGGAGAATGGCGGTTGTGGCGGCGATGGCGCTATCGACGTTTTCGGTGCGCTGGACGGAGAGTTTCGGCGCCGAGCCGATTGAAAAGACGGTGACGGCGTCGCCGGGTTTGAGAACCTCTTTAAGAAATCTGCCCGCCGTCTCGCGCTCGAAATCGAAGCGGTTGCGGACGCTGCGCGAAACGTCAAAGAGCAGCGCCAATTCGATCGGTGTCTTGCCCGGCTCGCCCAGAGATTGAACTGTTTGTTGAACCCCCTCTTCTTCCAGCTGAAAATCTTCCGTCTTCAGATTGCGGACCGGATTCCCCTCGACGTCCGTGACCGAGACTGGAACCGCGACTAGATTGGTGTTGATGCGAATGATCTCCGCTTCGGGTTCTGGCGTCGGTTTAGGCTTC
Organism: Blastocatellia bacterium; assembly: GCA_036565725.1. Taxonomy (GTDB): domain Bacteria; phylum Acidobacteriota; class Blastocatellia; order RBC074; family RBC074; genus JAJVID01. The sequence continues at coordinate 14,002 of DATCXQ010000676.1, read as the reverse complement.
TGCGGGTCCTGTTTAGCCTCCTGGGATTGCCCCTGCTTGGGTGGTTCAGGCCGCTGCTGTTGAGGCTCGTCATTGATTCGCCGCTCGCGCGTAGATTGTCCGGCCGCAGTCATTGCCAGTATGAGGCCGGAAGCGATCGAAAAAACGGCCAGAGATTTCAAACGCCTGAAATTTCGAATCCAATTCATAAGTCTTTCGCCTGCTTTCTTTGCCGTCCGTTAACTTTGGGGGGATCCCACGATAAGGAAACAATATCTGAATTGGCCCAAAACGACAACGAGTGGTAAGTCCCTCATTAGAGCTTACCACTCGTCACTATGGATTGCCGATTAATTGAGGCGTGGCGACTTATTGTCCCGCGCCAGTCGAATTCGGGGCGCCCCCGAGGGTACGATTGACCAGGATCTTGACTTCGACCCGGCGATTCTCCTTGCGGCCTTCGCGCGTCGTATTATCGGCCACCGGGTGGAGCGTGCCGTAACCGTGCGGCGTGACGATGCGGCGCAGCGGGATCATGTGGTTGTCAGCCAGGTAACGAACCACGGCGTCGGCGCGCTGCTGGCTCAGACGCTTGTTTAATTCCTGCCCGCCTTCGGACGAGGCGTAGCCTGTGATCTCGATGACATAGGCCTTTTCGCTCTTGGCTTGAACGGCGATCTCGTCGAGGCTAGCCATCGATTCGGGAGTGAGTTTGGAGCTGCCGGCGTTGAAGTTTACGGTGATGCCGCGCTTCGCCTCATATTCATCGAGGCCAGTAAGGATGCCGTCAATGCGCTTGTTGGTCGTTTCGACGGCGGCGACAGCCTGGTCAGCCGTCTCCTGAGCGGCCTTCGCGCCGCCACGAGCTGTATTGGCGACGGCGGACAATTCTTCGAGTTGGCCCGACAGCCGCTGGGCGTTAGCCTCGGCCTGCGAGAGTCGATTCTCGGCCTCGCCGACGCGCCCTTCGACAGGAACTACGAGGGCGTTGGTTGTTTGCGCCGCCACCAACTCGTAATCTCTCATCCTGATTTTGTCGGCTAGCAGCGCGCCCGAAGCCTCGCCACGGCCTTCGACTTCAATCGAAAGTCCGCGCAACAGCGAGGTCGTGCCGTAATCTTTGGCGCGGCGGAACGGATTGCCTTTTTTCTCTTCGACTTTGGTGATGTTGCTCAGGTTGACCTGAACATCAACGCCGTTCAGATCGCGAAGAATGAAGCTGTCGGCTTCACGTTTAACGATGACGCCCCTGAGCTTCTGCTTTTGCCCGGCGGGAATGCGGCTCAGGCGGCCCGAATCGCTCTGGGTCCCCTGCGCGGCGGCAGGCAAGCTCATACCGAGCGCCAGACCGAGCAACAATAGTAGACCAATCAAGTTCTTCTTCATTAAATTACTCCTTCCGGTGTGGTTATTTCCAGTCAAACACATTGGTGAATGTTCCCACTGCGGCCGGAGTATGAGCAAGACTTATACCAGCGATTTGAAAGGTCACAGCGCCCTGGCGATGTGACAGATTCAAAAAGAGTTACATACTTGATTGACCGGCCCCAGAGAGAGTTTCAAGAGGCTTAGTATCTCAAAAGAATACATTTGATTTTTTGTCTGAGCGCATATATTACATAGTTTTTCAATTGCTTGTGGAAAATTCTTCCGTTTAAGAAGTTTACGGCAAACGGAGACTATAAAATTCCGCCCGTGTCTTCCGTCGAACGGTGTGTGAGTAGTATTCATGCAACCACGAATTGCGTCTGCGTTCTAAGAATGGCATGGAGTCCAGCTTTAGGTTGGTGAACTCCCGCAACCTAAAGGCCGGCGCCGTTGCGACGCCCTGGAAGAATGAAAATCGTGGCGCGAGGGTAGAGCGCCTGGAAGCGCAAGCAAGGATGCCTGCGTGGTTTCCGGCAATGACCGACTGACCGAAGCATGCAGGCAAGGATGGGCGGCGCTCCCAGGCAGTTTGCCCTACCTTTTCTAAGGAGGTAAATGTGAAGGCAGATCATTTGTTTACGGCTTTGATCGGGGTGTTTTTGCTCACTCTGGCGGCGCAGGCGCAGGGAATCATCATTCCTGGTCCGTGTCCTCGTCCTGTAGTTCATTGCCCGCCGCCTATGGAAATCCCGCAACGTCCGCTTAAGGTAAAAAGCATACGGTTCACCGCCAAAATCACGGATCAGGTCGCGGTCACGCATGTCGAGCAGGTGTTTGAAAACGACACGCCCTTTCTGCTCGAAGGCGTCTACTTCTTCCCATTGCCCGACAACGTATCGATCACGGAGTTCGCGATGTGGGACGGCGACAAGCGACTGGTCGGCGAGGTTCGGTCCCGCGACGAGGCGAGGCGGATTTACAATGACATCGTGCGGTCGCGGCGCGACCCTGCGCTGCTCGAATATGCCGGCAAGAACCTTTTTCAGGCCAGCGTCTTTCCGATCCAACCGCACAGCGATAAGAAGATCGAATTGACTTACAGCCAGGTCCTTCACAACGAGGGCGGGACGGTGGCATATCGCTATCCGCTCGGAACGGGCTGGCAGTCGCAGGGATTCTGGGTTCAGCCGCCGAGGCCCGGTCCCTTGCCGTGGCCGCGAAGAGAGTCCGAACCGGAGAACCGGCAAGTGAGGCCGGGCGGCGGCTCTTCGTTAGGACAGATCTCCGCCTCCGTCGTAATCTCTTCAAAAGCGGCGATCAAGGGAATCTATTCGCCTTCGCATGATATTGACATCAAGCGGGACGGCGAGCGCAAGGCGCGTTTGAGTTTCGAGACGCGAGGCGGCGCCCAGGCCGATTTTCAACTTTTTTACACCCTCTCGGATCAGGACTTCGGAATGTCTCTGCTGACCTATCGCGATCCGGGCAAGGACGGCTTCTTCCTGCTGCTCGTTTCGCCGAAGGCCGGGCTTGACGACCGCGAGGTCTCGGCGAAAGACGTGATCTTCGTGCTGGACACTTCCGGCTCGATGGCCGAAGAGGGCAAGCTGGACAAGGCCAAGGCCGCACTGCGTCTCGGCGTCGGCTCGCTCAACCCGCGCGACAGGTTCAACATCATTTCGTTCGCCGGCGAAGAGCGTTTGATGAGCGAGAGCCTCATAACCGCCGGCGACGATGGCAAGAAGCAGGCGCGCGAGTTCATCGAGAGGATGCGTGCGACAGGGGGCACGAACATCAACGACGCATTGATGGCCGCGTTCAAACAGATCCAACCTGGCGACCGCCCGCAGATGGTCGTGCTCATGACAGACGGCCAGCCGACCGTCGGCGAGACTAAAGCAGGCGGCATCATGGCGAACGTCAAACAGGCCAATAAGGCCAACACGCGACTGTTCACCTTCGGCGTAGGTTACGACGTCAACACCGTGTTGCTCGACGCGCTGGCTAACGAAAATCGCGGGGCGGTGGCCTACATCGAACCGAAAGAGGACATCGAGGTCAAAGTCTCGAACTTCTTCGCCAAGGTCAACAATCCGGTCTTGAGCGACCTGAAGATCGATTGGGGAGGAGTCGAGACCGACCTGGTCTACCCTCGCGCGACGCCGGACATCTTTCATGGGGCGCAGCTCGTTCTGGTGGGGCGTTATCGTCCGCGCCCCTCCGCAAATCGATTGACGCTCACCGGCAAGGTCAACGGCCGCGAGCGCCGCTTCATGTACGACGACCTGCAGTTCCCCGAAAAGCAAAGCGACAACGAATTCCTGCCGCACCTGTGGGCGATGCGGCGCGTCGGCCATCTGCTCGATCAGATTCGTTTGAACGGCGAATCGAAAGAGCTGCGCGACGAGATCGTCGAACTCGGGACGCGCTACGGAATCGTCACGCCCTATACGTCGTACCTCGTTCTGGAACCGGAGATGAGACGACAGTTGAGCGCTTTTAGCCCCGAGGACGTCTTCGGATCGGATACAAGATCTGATCGCTCATCAGTAGGAGGGCGCGCGAAGGGCCGGCGATCGGCCCCGGAGCCTACCCCCCCGCCGCCTCCCGTGGAAGCGCCTGTCCCGGCGGGTGTCGCGGGCAATGAAGCGGTGGCCTTCAGCAAGAACAAAGAAGAATTGCGCAATGCCGAAAATCTCGCTGGGGCTTTGTCTTCGTTGAGTAATAATCGCAATGTGGCCGGCAAGAACTTCTACCTGCGCGACGGGGTTTGGAACGACATCGAATTCAAAGCCGAGGCCAAATTGCCCGTCGTTAAGTTGAAATTCGCCAGCGACGAATACTTCAACCTGATAGCCAAGGAGCCGAAACTCGCCGAATACTTCGCGCTCGGTCAGAACGTCGTGGTCGTGTGGAAGGGGAATGTATATCAAGTTGAAGAGTAGAGAGCCGTCAAGTCACGAAACGTGGTTTGCTGAAGAAGCTTCGATCGTCGTTTCGGCTAATGGCCGAAACGACGATCGTTCATACCCTTAATTTCTGTGGCCTACCCATCTCGCACACGTTACATGAACCTTGACTGCGCGACGATCATCGCGGGCTTCCTCTTCAGCCTTACGCTCGCCTTGGCGCCGCCGTTCGCCGCGGCTTCAATTTTCCTTCCTCAGAACGAAGAGCGCATCAACATCAACACCGCCTCAGTCGAAGAATTGCAACGATTGCCGGGCGTGGGCCCCGCCCTCGCCTCGCGCATCGTCGAACATCGCCGCAGGCATGGTCCGTTCAAGCGCCCGCAGGACGTAGTCATCGTGCGCGGGATGGGCGCGAAGCTTTATCGGCGGATCGCCCACCTGATTCGAGTTTGACGAACGCCTCGACGCGCAGGATTGCGATGACAGGAAGCTGGTTGGTTGAGCGGTTTGGATCGTATATGATTGCTTTCGATCCCAGGCGGGAATTACGGCGCTGAACATCACAGATTGAGCGTTATCGGGGATTGCGTAGTGAGTGAAATTCGCATCGGAACGCAGGGATGGAACTACGAGGACTGGGTGGGGCCGTTCTATCCGCGCGGCGCAAAGGCGGCGGATTTCTTCGATTTATACGCGCGGGTCTTCGACACGGTCGAGATTGATTCGACCTTTTATGCGATCCCGTCCGAGGCTTCGATCGTCGCATGGCGCAGGCGCGCGCCACAAGGATTTGTCTATGCGCTGAAGCTGCCGCAGGAGATAACTCATCTTCAACGGCTGTGTGAGTGTGAGGAGGTTCTTGAACGGTTTTGTGAGCGGGCGCGCGGTCTGGAAGAAAAGCTAGGAGCGGTTTTAATACAATTGCCGCCCGATTTTTCGCCGCGCTCGTGGAACGCGCTGGAGAGTTTCATTCCGCTGCTGCCCTCGAGGATGCGATTCGCGGTCGAGTTCCGCGACGATTCCTGGCTCGGCGAGGAATTTTGTGAGCGCACGCTGGGCTTATTGGACTCGCATGGGGTCGCGCTCGCGCTGGTGGACAGCAAATGGATTCCGCGGGAAGTCTCGATCCGTTTGGCTGAACGCATGAAGGGGCGTTCGGGGACGGATTTCTCCTACGTGCGCTGGATGGGGCCGCGGGTGTTGACCGAGTTCTCGCGCATACAGATCGATCGGAACCGCGAGATGGCTGAATGGGCGGCGGCGTTTGAAATATTGCGCGGAGGGGTCGGAACCATCTACGGGTATTTCAATAACCACTATCAAGGGCATTCGCCGGTATCGGCTAATCTCTTCAAACGGTTGATCGGGCAAACGGTCGTTGAGCCTGAATCGCTCGTCGAACAGCCCTCGCTTTTTTGATCGCTGTGAGGAAGTGACATGGACACTGAAGCAAGACAATCCGCCCAATCTGATCGGAACGGGAGTTCTGCAAATCGGCCTCGAAGACTCTCGGGAATGGTCTTGAAGCTTCAATCCGCGATCATCCGCAGTAAGAAACGGCCGCGATCGGCGACTTCGGTGGTTGCGGCTCTGGTTCTCGCCTTCTCCGCGGGAATCGGCGGACTATGTTATGACCCGGCGGCCCTTACCAGGCCCAGTGACGGAATGGCGGAGAACCCGGCCGTGCGAGATTTCGCCAAGGCGATCGAGTTCATTGAAGGCAATTACGCCGTCGCTCCCGACAAAGAGCGGCTGACCCGTGGGGCGGTGTTGGGGATGCTTCATTCTCTCGACCCGCACTCGGGATTTTATGGCAGGCGCGAATTCAGTGAGATGCAGGACGAGCAGAGCAGCCATTTCTACGGCATAGGCGTGACGATCAATCAGCGCAACGGGCGGCTCTACGTGCTCGGCGTCAGTCAGGGAATGCCGGCCGAGCGCGCGGGATTGCGCTACGGCGACGCGATCATCGCGGTCGACGGCAATTCCACCAAGGACTGGACGCAGTCGGACGCTTTGAAACGCGTGCGCGGCGAACGCGGGGCCGAAGTCAGCCTCACCATCGAGCGGGCCGGCGCCCCGGAGCCGCTGACTATGGAGATCACTCGCGACGAGGTGCCGTTCCCGTCAGTGCGGAACTGCTTCATGATGCGACCCGGAATCGGTTACGTCGGCCTGACCGGCGGATTCAATCAGGAGACCACCGAGGAGTTGCGCGGCGCGGTCTCGCAACTCAAAACGGAGGGGATGAATTCGTTGATTCTGGACCTGCGGCGCAATCCCGGCGGGCTGTTGGAGCAGGGTGTCCGGGTGGCCGAGATGTTCTTGCCGAAGGGGCTTGAGATTGTCTCGGTGCGCGGGCGCGAGGGGCGCTATCCGACCCAGGTCCGCCGTTCGGATAATCAAAGTCCGGAAACCATGCCGCTGGTGTTATTGATCAACGGGGAAACGGCGTCGGCTTCGGAGATAGTCGCGGCGGCGATGCAGGACTGGCGTCGCGCGCGGCTGGTCGGCGAGGAGAGCTTCGGTAAAGGTTTAGTGCAGACGGTCTATTCGTTGAGGTGGAAAACGGGGTTGACCTTGACGACCGCGAAATACTACACGCCCAGCGGGCGTTCGATTCAACGGCCTTACAGCGGCGTCGGCATCTACGACTACTTCGCCGCCGGCCGCGGCGAAGAGCCGGCTGCGAAGCGCCCGTCGAAATCGCAATCCAAGTCGCAATCCAAGTCGCAATCCAAGTCGCAATCTGGGGCGCCGAACGGCAAGCGCAACGCCGGAGGCATCACGCCGGACGTGGCCGTCAAGACCCCCGACCAGAACATTAGTCTGCGGGACGCCTGCTTCGAGTTCGCGAGGTTGCTGGTCGCAGGGCAGATCGCGGGGTTGGGCGAATTCGTGGTGAAGCGAACGGAGTACGGTTATCAACTCCGGGGCAATGAGTATCATCTGACCGATCAGGTAATCGCCGCCTTTCGCTCTTTCATACGCGAGCGCCGCGAGTTGCAGGCGTCTGAAGATCAACTCAACCGAAACATGGAATACGCCCGCCGCCGCATTCGCGCCGAGGTGATCACCGCCGCTTACGGCGTGGAGGCCGGCGAGCGGTTTTTGATCGAGAGCGACGAACAGGCGCTTCGGGCCGTCGAAGAGATGCCCAAGGCTCAGCGCTTGACGGATCAGGCCAGGTTGTTTCCGCAGCGGCGGGAAGATCGATGAGCGCCTCTTCATTCATGAGCGCTCACGGAATCAGGTTTGCCTTGACCTACGAAAGCAAAAACAGCATCATAATCCGTTCGTTCAGCGGCGCGTTTCTCACGGCGCCGATTTCGATTACTGAACGCGAATCCAAATGAATCTGATCATCAGCGGAATCATTCAAGTACAAGAGATCACCTTGCTCATCTGGCGCGTGGTGCGCGGGATTTTCCGGTCGCCTTATTATGTGCGCGAGATTGTCCGCCAAATGGACATCCTGGGCTACGGCAGTTTGACGATCATTCTGCTGACGGGGTTCTTCACCGGGGCCGTGCTGTCGCTCAACACGGGCAACACGCTTCAGAAATTCGGCGTGCAGAACGTTTCGGGTCAGCTCGTGGCGACCAGTCTGATCCGCGAGCTCGGGCCGGTGCTGACCTGTCTGATGCTGGCGGGCCGCGTCGGGTCGGGCATCGCGGCCGAACTCGGCTCCATGCTCGTCAGCGAGCAGATCGACGCCATGCGCGCCCTCGGCGCCGACCCGATCAAAAAACTGGTCACGCCGCGCATCGTCGCGTTGGTGACGATGGCGCCCGCGCTGACGGTCGTCTGCGACATGACCGGCACCATGGGCGGGATGCTGGCGGCGATGTCGTTTCAAGGGCAGGCGTCGTCGGTCTACATCTCTTCGGCGAAAGAGGCTGTGACCTACAACGAAATCCTGGGAGGGTTGATCAAGCCGACCGTCTTCGGATTCATCATCGCGATCATCGGTTGTTACAAAGGATTGAGCACTACGGGTGGCACTGTCGGCGTTGGGCGTTCGACCACTCAATCGGTCGTCATCGCTTCGATCCTGATCATCTTTGTCGATTTCCTGCTCTCGAAATTGATCCTCTCGTTGCTTCTGTAGCCGCGGTCTCGCTTATGACGAATAACTTTCACGCCATCGAATTCAAAGACGTTTCACTCGCGTTCGACGGCCGCGCGGTTTTGGACAAAGTCAGCTTCAACGTGCGCTACGGCGAGTCTAAGGTCGTGATGGGAGGGAGCGGCACGGGGAAGTCCACACTGCTGCGACTGGCCCTGGGGTTGATCAAACCCGATTCTGGCGGCATTCTGATAGACGGTGAGGACATCACCGATTACACCGAAGAGCGGCTGATGGCGATACGGCAGAAGATCGGGATGGTATTTCAGGAAGGCGCGTTATTCGACAGTCTCTCGGTTTACGACAACGTCGCCTACCGCCTGCGCGAACAGAAGGCGCGCGAGTCCGAGATCGAGCCGATTGTCATGCGCATGCTGCGGTTCGTCGACCTGGAGGAGGCGGCGGACAAGATGCCGAACGAGCTTTCGGGGGGCATGCGCCGGCGCGTGGGCATCGCGCGGGCGCTGGTCGGGAGCCCGAAGATCATCCTGTATGACGAGCCGACCGCCGGCCTCGACCCGATCACCGCCCGCACGATCTGCGAGCTGGCCCTGAAGCTGCGCGACCTTGAAGAGGTCTCTTCGATCTTCGTCACGCACCGGCTGCAGGACATCGAAGTGTTGGCCAACGAATACGTCGTGCGCGACGATTACGGCAACCTGATCTTCGAGCACGAAGGCGACAAGATGTGCCTGGTAAATACCAAATTCATCATGCTGAAGGATGGAAACGTCATATTTAACGGGAGCGATGAGGAGATGCGCAATTCGCGCGACCCTTACATTCGCAAGTTCCTCGACAATGAGCGGTCTAGGGCTATCGGGGCTTAATGGGACGCATAAGATTTATGGGACTCACGAGTCCCATAAATCTTATGCGTCCCATAAGTCGCATTCCCAGACAGTAATTTTGGAGGCATTTTATGGCTCAACGTAAGCAAGCGAGTTTTTCGGAATTACGCGTGGGGATTCTGGTTCTTTCGGCGCTGGCCATTCTGATCCTCGTCATCTTCGCCGTCAGCGGCGACATCAAATTGCCAGGCATCGGCAAGACCACCACCGTCAGGACTCAGATGGCGAGCGTCGACGGATTGCGCAAAGGCGCTGAGGTGCGTCTTTCTGGCAAGAAGGTGGGCAGCGTCAAGGAGATCAATTTCGGTAAGATTCCGAACTCCCCTGATTCGCAGAGCAACATACAGATCGTCATGGAGATCGACGGCAAGCTTGGCGATAGTCCGGCGGTCGAGCGCATCCGCAGCGATTCGATGGCCGTGCTTAAGAGCGCCGGAGTGCTGGGCGACAACGTCATTGACATCACCCCGGGCACCAGCGCGGGCAAGCCGATACAGGACGGCGACTACATCCCCAGCGAAGCCCAAAAGAGCGTCGGCGACATCATCAACGCCGCGCAGACGGCGGTGGGCCACCTCAACGTGATAGCGTCCGACATCAGAGACATGACCGGGAATATGAAGTCCGGCAAGGGATCGGCCGGGAAGTTCCTCTACGACGAGTCGTTCTATTTAAATCTCGACAGCGCCGTGCGCCAGGCCGAGAGCCTCATGCAAGAGATCAAGGGCGGCAAGGGGACTATGGGCCAACTTGTCAGCGACCCGACGTTTTACAAACAGGCGACCGACACCATCTCCCAACTGCGAAGCATCACCGACCAGGTCGAAAACCAACTTCGCTCCGGCAAAGGTTCCATCGGCAAGTTCCTCAAGGATGACAAGCTCTACAACGACGCCAGTTCGCTCATCGCCAGATTGGATCAGACGTCGGGCCGGCTGGAGAACATGGTCACCAAGATCGAGCGCGGCGAGGGCACGGTCGGCAAGTTTATCAACGATGATAAAATTTACACCGACGCGCGCGACACAATCGAGAGGCTGAACCTCATCGTGGCGCGCATGGAGAAGGGCGAAGGCACAATGGGAATGATACTCAAAGACGGGCGCCTTTATAACAACGCGAACAATCTCTCGGCCGAGGTGACGAAACTGCTTTACGATTTCCGCCAGAATCCGAGGAAATACCTGTCCGTGAAGGTGACGATCTTTTGACGAATCAGGCCGGCAAACTTTAGGATGAAAGAATGGCCACAGAGACACAGAGACACAGAGCGGAAAGAGAAAAGAAGCTTTCTAGGCAATCTCTTTTTCTCTCTTCCTCTGTGGCTCTGTGGCTCTGTGGCGCAATATGAACGATAAACTCATCATCGCCGGGCGCGAGTTCGATTCGCGCCTGATCATAGGAACCGGAAAATACCGCGACAATGATGAGATGGCGGCCGCGTTCGATCGCAGCGGCGCAGAGATGATCACCGTCGCCGTGCGCCGCGTCAACATTACGGACCGTTCGCAGCCGTCCCTGCTCGATTTCATCGACCTTAAGAGGTTCTCTATCCTGCCGAACACGGCCGGCTGCTACACGGTAGACGAAGCCGTGCGGACGGCCCGGCTGGCGCGCGAAGTCGGCTTGTCGGACTGGATCAAGGTCGAGGTGATCGGCGATCAGAAGACGCTTTTTCCCGACAACGAGGCCACGCTCGAAGCCACGAAGATATTGGTCAAAGAGGGCTTCACCGCGCTGCCTTATTTCAACGACGATCTGATCATGGCAAAGAAGCTGATTGACGCGGGCGCGGCGGCGGTGATGCCTCTGGCCGCGCCGATCGGCTCCGGCCTCGGCGTTCAGAACCCGAACAATCTGCGGATCATGCGCGAGCAGATCACAGAGGTCCCGATCATCGTCGACGCCGGCGTAGGCACGGCCTCCGACGCTTGCTTCGCCATGGAACTGGGGGTGGACGGCGTCCTGATGAACACGGCGATCGCCGAATCCCGGAACCCCGGGGAGATGGCCGAAGCTATGAAACTCGCCGTGCAATCAGGAAGGCTGGCCTACCTCGCCGGGCGTATGACAAAGCGCTTATATGCTAGCGCCAGTAGTCCTGTAGAGGGCGTGGTCCGATGAATCGGCTTTGAGCGTCCTTTCGGTTATCCGCGGAAGACTTTAGGAATCCTCCACTGAGCAAGCGAATATCGAATGAAACGATCAAGGCGATCGAAAGCGATATTCGCGAATAAACCGTTGGGATCCCAGCCTTGAAACTGGTTGAGGAAGGCGTAAAATAACGCCGCACGCAAACGAGGGGGCAAATCGGAGATGGGGGATCTGTATACCGTGCTGGGCGTCAACCGCACGGCCACTTCCAATGAAATCAAATCCGCTTACCGCCGGTTGGCGCGCAAATATCACCCTGACGTCAACTCTGACCCAACAGCCCAGTCGAAATTCGCTCAGATCAATGAGGCTTATCACACGCTGATCGACTCCGAACGTCGCAGAACTTACGACCGGACGGGGGCTGTTTCATCGGCTACTTACGCGCGACAGTCTGACTCCGCGGCCGCGCGCGCCGCGCGCCGCGCGCATTACCAGGAGCGCGCCGACCACATAGTAAATGAGTGGCTGAGGCGCGAGCGCGAAGAGGCGCGCGCGCGCGGCAAGGCCGTCTATACTACCGTCACTCTGTTTGTCTCGACTTTCTTCGCGGCGATTACAGCCGGACTGCTCGGGCCGCCCAGCGAGATAAGTGATTTATCGAAAGCTTTGTGGTTCATGATTCTGGCTCTGCTGTTTGTCTTTGGAGTCCGGCATCTCTACCTCAACTTCAAGGAGCATTTCGAATATTACACCTATCGCCAGCCGAGGGTTTCAGTGACGCGCCCGGCCAGGAAGCCAAACAAGCGTTTTAAGCGCAGTGACGCGGTAGCATTTGTAATCATCGGTTATTTGTTCTCGGTCGGGGCTGGCGTTCTGATCAGACTATTGCTTGAAAGTTTCTCTCCGAAACCGCTGGACAACACCATAATCGCCCACGCGGTTTTGTACGCCATGGTCTACCCGCCGATCGCCGTCTTGATCGTTGATAAGATATATTCGATAAATCAAAGCGTTTGAAATTGCGCGTGACCGACACTCGCCAGGCGGATTTCCTCTCTATCTTCGCCCTCGCGTTTTTTATCCCTTTCATTTGCGAAGTCTCGCTTGAGATTGTCGCCTTGACACCTGCTCATTGCGTCCGTATTCTCTTCGTTTTGCATGCGCTAAAAGATCGCTCTCTATGTGATTGACCTATGTTCGAGGCGTTATCAGACAAGCTCAAGAAAGTTCTAAAGGACCTGCGCGGCGAGAGCCGTTTGTCGCCGGAGCACCTCGATCTGGCGATGCGCGAGATTCGCATCGCCCTGCTCGAAGCCGACGTCAATTTCAAGGTTGTCAAAGACTTCATCGAACGGGTCAAGAGCAAGTCCGTCGGGCAAGAGGTTTTGCAGCAGCTCTCGCCCGGCCAACAGGTGGTCAAGGTCGTCTATGACGAGATGGTCGAGATGCTCGGCGGCACATCCAGCCGTCTGTTATTCACCTCGCGCCGCCCGAACTCGGTGATGATCGTCGGACTGCAAGGGTCCGGTAAAACGACATCGACTGGCAAGTTAGCGAAATGGCTCTATAAAAATCAGAACCGCAATCCGCTGCTGCTTTCCGTCGACGTCTATCGCCCTGCGGCGCGCGACCAGTTGGCGGTCATCGGCAAGGCGATCAACATTCCGGTGTTCGCGGGCGAGGGCATTGACGACCCGATTGAGTTGTGCCGCGCGGCGCGGCGGCACTGCGAGCAGGTCGGCTTCGACACGCTGATGATCGATACGGCTGGCCGCTTGCATATCGACGACGCGCTGATGGAAGAGTTGCGGCGCATCAAGGCCGAAATGTTTCCGTCCGAAACGCTCTTCGTCGCCGACGCCATGACCGGACAAGACGCGGTCAAGAGCGCGAAGGAGTTCCATGACCGCGTCGGCGTGACCGGCGTCATCCTGACCAAGATGGACGGCGACGCGCGCGGGGGCGCCGCGCTTTCGATCAAGGAGGTCACGGGCCAGCCGATCAAATTCGTCGGCGTCGGCGAAAAGTACGATGCGCTCGATCCTTTCTATCCGGAACGCATCGTCTCGCGCATACTCGGAATGGGCGACGTCCTGTCGCTCATCGAAAAAGTGCAGGAAGAGGTCGACGAACAGAAGGCGCTCGAACTGCAGGATAAGATGGAGCGGAACGCCTTCACGCTAGAAGATTTCCGCGACCAGCTTCAACAGATGAAGAAGCTCGGCTCGGTGTCGAGCCTGCTGGAAATGCTGCCCGGCGACATGTTCAAGGGCATGCCGAAGATGACGCCCGAAATGTCGGCGCAGATGGAAAAGGAAATGAGGCGCACTGAGGCGATCATCAACTCGATGACGCTGACCGAGCGGGAAAACCATCTGATCATAAGCGCGTCGCGCCGCCGCCGCATCGCGATGGGCAGCGGCAATAAGGTCAAAGACGTCGATAAATTGCTCAAGCAGTACGTCGAAATGAAAACGATGATGGCGCAACTGATGGGCGGCGACGGGATGTTCGGCGGCCTGAAGGGGAAGGTCGTGCGCAAGCTGACGGGCGTCGGCTCTCGCAAGAAGAAACACAAGAAAAAGAAGCGGAGATGAGAGCGGGCAGTGGGCAGTGGGCAGTGGGCAGTGAATAGCGCCCACTGCCCACTGCCCACTGCCCAGCGC
>DATCXQ010000670.1:0-15627 GCA_036565725.1 Blastocatellia bacterium | reverse complement strand
CGCGCGTAAGCAAGCGGTTGACCGCGTGATGCGCCGCTTGCTTACGCGCGCGGTACTGTACCAATCGCACGTGGCTTGATTTAGTCGCTATTTATTTCGGGGCAACCTATAGAATTCGTCGGGACAACCGCGTGCTTGAGCGCGCACAGTCGGATTGACAGATTGTTTGATAGGAAATCAATCAGTAGAAAAAGGACAACGCTCGCAGTTCCGCCCCCGTGATCGTCTCTTCTGGATCCGGCTCTCCAAGGATTGGAGGGACTTGCGCTCGGCCTTGGTGATTGTCAAGTGGGAGAATGTGATCCGCTAGCATCGGGAATGATTCAAGTTTTTCTGGACCAGACTCTCACGGCGCAATCGCGCCGGGCACTCATCGGTCAATGCCCTGCCGAGTAGGCGAGGGACCATCGGCGCTTGCAGGTATCTCCTTGGCTATATCCGCCGTTTCCAGCTTCGTGCCCGTTTAGGTTCTCCATAGTGTCGATGCCCCTCACTCCTCACAGACCCCAGCGTGCGGATTTCCCGCACTGGGTTCCTCAAGTTCGACTCACCATCCCCAAGCCTGTGTGATCCGCGGCAGCTTTAACGGGTACCTTGCTTCGATCTGCGCGAACTTCTCCCAGGTGATCGTCCTCCCTCGCGTTCGGCGGTTCAGACTTTCCTTGCAAAACTCAAGATCGAGAAGAGCATCGGCATGTCGTGCGAGAGGGTCTCGAACTTGTTGTTGACATCCTTCGGAGAGGCGACCACATCCCTGATCACGCCGAGCACGGCTTCTCCCCCGCCCGGAGGCGGTTTCAGATTCTCGCCGTTAGGCTCGACGGTGAAATGTCCTTTAGTGAATCTGCGGTAGCCTTCTTCAAAGCTCTTGCGGTGATTGTTGTCGTAATGATTTCATAATACCTCTTTCCTAGACGGGATCGCCCAACTGGGGATTCCGCAGACGATCGATTCTCGACAAAGCGGGTTTTCTTTGGCAATTTGGTAGTCTTTGCAAAAACACTGTCATTGGTCCTGAAATTCTGCCTGAAGTGAAAAAATATCCAATCCATATGGCGAAGCCTGCGCATAGATCGCCTCGATGGCATCAAGAAATCTCTCGCTGCCACGCCAGAACGGGAAGTTGCCCAGCCGTTTGGGCAGCGCCGCAGAGACCGGCGGCAATCGCACCTCGCCGAAAAAGTCATCGGCCAGATCGCTTCCGCCCCAGAACACGGCAGCATCTGTGGCCAGAGGATCAGGCGGCAGTTCGATCTCTTCTATATCGGTCTCGCTATTCTTTCCAGGCGCAGCGCTGGCGCTCAACATCTTTATCAACTCTTCGCGGGTTGCGCCACGCAGCTTGAAGATCAGAAAGGGATCGCGATCGAACTCCTCCCCGATCAGGTAATAGACCGCGGCGATGTGCTTGCACGGGTTCGACCAATCAGGACATGAACAGTCAGTCTCCAGGTCGCGAAGCTTTTCGGGAAAGAGCGAAAGCCCAACATCTTTGAAGACCTGCTCGATCTCCTGAGGCATCTCGCCAGCCAGCAGTTTGGCGGCGAAGATAGCTTCTCTGTCCAAGGCTTTCGCCACTCTCTTCCAGTCAGCGGCGGGAATCGTCTTCACCTTGATCTTGATGTCGTAGGGTTTGGGACGGGAGCCCTGGACCGCGGCTTCGATCTCGCCCTTTTCGATATCGATTGAAAGTACCTGCCCGCTGCGAGCATAAGAACGCCCGCGACCGAGCCGGGCCCCGATATTGAAGCTCTCTAGCACTGCGATCCAGCGCTTCGCCCACCAGCTCTCGCCGAAGGCTCCGCGTTTGGACTGCGACTTGATTCCGCCCCTTGCCTTAATCCGAGGCTTCGGCTTGCGATACCAACCGCCCCAGCCATACGAATCATCCGAATCGTCCCAATCATCTCGATATCCCATCTCTCCTCACTTCTCTCTTACTCTCCCACCGCATCTTTTCTGAGCGCGAAGAGTTCTCTGAGTTGCGCGGCCGAGAGTTCGGTCAACCAGGCCTCGCCCGCGCCGACGATACTCCCGGCTATCTCTTTTTTATGTTCGATCATTTCGTCAATCTTCTCTTCGAGCGTTCCGCCGCAAACGAACTTGTGAACCTGTACATTGCGTGACTGGCCGATGCGAAAGGCCCGGTCTGTCGCTTGATTCTCGACCGCGGGATTCCACCACCGGTCGAAATGAAAGACGTGGCTGGCCGCCGTCAAATTCAGCCCCGTGCCACCCGCTTTGAGCGAAAGCACGAAGAGAGGCGGCCCTCCGGCCGCCTGAAATCTTTCAACCATCCGATCGCGCTGTTTCTTCGCAACCGCTCCGTGCAGGAAGAGCGCCTCACGCCCGAAGGTCTCCTGTAGATGGCGTTGAATGATCTGGCCCATCTCGGCGAATTGAGTGAAGATCAGGGCGCGTTCACCTGACGAGAGGACTTCTTCGAGCATCTCCGTCAGCCGCGCCAGTTTGCCAGAACGGCCAGGAATCGCCGAGTTGTCGCCGAGAAACTGCGCCGGATGGTTACAAACCTGTTTCAGTTTGGAGAGCGTGGCCAGGACCACGCCCTTGCGTTTAATCCCTACGGACTCTTCGAGCGACTTGTCGGCCTCCTTCACCACCGCCGCGTAGAGTGTGGCCTGCTCTTTGGTCAGGTTACAGAAGACCTTCATCTCCATTTTCTCGGGCAGGTCGGCAATGACCTTCTTGTCGGTCTTGAGACGCCGCAGGATGAATGGCCCGGTCAGCCGCTTCAACCGCTGCGCCGCTTCCTGATCGCGCTGGACCTGGATCGGCACGAAGAAGACGCGTTTGAATTCTGTCTGGCTTCCGAGCATGCCCGGATTGAGAAACTCCATGATCGCCCACAAATCGCCGACATTGTTTTCGACGGGCGTGCCAGTCAGCGCGATGCGAAAGCCGGCCTTGAGCGAACGCGCCGCGCGCGCCTGCTTGGTCTCAGGATTCTTGATATTCTGCGCCTCATCCAGAACAACCATGCCCCAATCCAGCTCTTGAAGGATAGCGGCATCGCGTTGGAGCAGCGAATAACTGGAGATCACCATGGCATGCCGCGAGGCCTCTTTCTTGAAGGCTGGCCCCTTGGCGCGGGCGACGCCATGATGGGCCATGACTGGCAGATTCGGCGTGAAACGCTCGGCCTCTTTTTGCCAGTTACTGATGACCGAGGTCGGACAGACGATCAGCGTCGGATGATGTCCGTTACGGCTCCATTCTCGCTCGATCAGCGCGAGCGTCTCCGCGGTTTTGCCGAGTCCCATATCATCCGCCAGACATGCGCCAAACTCCCATTGCTTCAGGAAAGCCAGCCACGAGTAACCCCGGATCTGGTATGGCCGCAGTGTGCCATTGAACTCCGCCGGAACCTCCATCTCCGCAAACGGGCGATGGCCCTCCAACTGCGCGAGCAGATCGCTGATCCACCCCTTCGCCTGCACCCCCTCGAACTTCACGCCCCCCGGCGCATTGGCTTTGCCCAGAGCCATCTGCACGATTTCGCGAGCTGTCGCTCTGCCGGTCTGGCGCTTGCGCCAGAAATTGAGCGCCGCCTGAATTTCATCGGCGCTCAATTGCACCCACTGGCCGCGCATCCTTACCAGCGGCGCTTTGAGCTTGGCCAGCGCCTCCAGTTCCTTGAGTGAGAGGACCTGGTCACCGAGCGCGACTTCCCAGTCAAATTGAATGATCTCTTCAAGCGACAGCCTTGAGCCGCCCTGCATCTTCGGACTCTTGACGTTCGCGCGCATACTGAGGCGCAACTTCGTCCCCTTGCGCGTCCACCAGGCAGGCAGTAAAACCCCGAATCCGGCCTGCTCCAATAGCCAGGCCTTTTCGGTCAGAAACTGGTATGCCTCGGAAGAGCCGAGATCATAACCTCCAGGCGCGGCGTTCTTCAGGCTCTGCTCTATCCCCGGGCTCAACCCGGCAGCCTGTCCCAGCGCGGAGAGCAGAAATTCGCGCGGATTGAACTTACCGCGTTTGAGCGCAGCCGCCGCGCGCCCTTTGGCATTCCATGCGTCAGAGACATCAATCAACAGGCTGGGATCGTCCACCGACTGCAATATGTAACGGACATGCCAATTCGATCGGCTGATCGAGATATCGAGATCGGAAATCACGCCTCTCTTCCTCACCGCCTCGCCATTCCCCACGGCCGCCTCCGGCGGTTCTTCCAGGCGAAAACAGAGACGGAACGGCGAGAGGGTCGAGACCGAAATGGGCCGCCGCCATTCACACACCTGAGCGGCCAGCGTGGCCAATTCAGGCGGTCCGCCATCTATGACTCCATCCGATCCCCGCAGAGCTTGCAGCCATTGATCATGGGCGCTTTCGGCGACGTTGCCGTTTCTTCCTTTCGGCCATGATGACCCCGCTTCCATGACGGCGGAACGCACGAGGTAATCGCCTATCTCCCCGATGAACTGATCGAGTACGCGCTGTGCAGATGTTGTTGGCGGCCCGCCGGCGCCTCTCGGGGTCAACGCGCGGCAGGCATGCGGCATTGCCCGCGCTAGAGTGGAAAGGCGCGTAGCATCGGCCCCGGCGAAGACCGGTCTCCATCGCGCACGATAGAAATCCTCCACAGGTTCCAGATCGGGCAGAAATTGCTGCCGCGCAACCAGCGAACCGGCAAAACGCATCGCTTTGGCCCAGAACGCCAGATCCCGGCTGACGATGATTCCCGGCCCCAGAACCTCGCGATCCACACAACCGCAGAGCAGGTCCACTGCTTCGGCGCTGGTCAGAGGAATGGCCGTCACTCTCCACGGCGCAAGCGCTGGCCTGACATCCGCCGATGGCGCCTCGGCAATAAGCGGGCTGGAAGCGAGCGGCTGATCGCCGGTAGACGGCAACCATGCTGTGACAGGGCTAACCGCATCCTCGCCCATCCTGAGCCCGGATGTGATATCCGCCAAAGCAGCCAGCAGAGCCTGACTGCCGGCGTCATATGGCGATGATTTCTCCCGCCGCGATTTCGCCTTTGCTGAAGAACGACTGCCGGATTTACCTCCGGCAATTTCGGGTTGCGCCGGCGTTTCACCCCACAGCCAAAGTTGGCCGTCATGAAACGCGGCATGAAAGACGATCATCTTCCAATCCCCTCTTCTTTTTATAGTTAATTGTCAATCAAAAGGAGATCTCGGCAAGCGCCGAGCAAGACAAGAATTGAGTCTAACAGATATATAGCGACGCGCAATATCAGTAGTTCACTCCCTCATTCGGATTGGCGCCAGCCGCCAACTGCCAGAGTAACGTTTTTCGTCGCCGCCCCGATTGGGGTTGCTGTGCGTATTCTCGCAGACATGAAATTTGCTCCTTAGTCAACTTGATTCTCCAGGCTCCTCCTTTAGCTGATTGTCTCGCATCGAGCGGGCGACGCGCCAGCCGATGATGCGGCGAGAAAACACATCGATAGCGACCGCGCAGCGCTCGAAGTCTAGCCGCGCCAGGCCGAGACCTGAGATGTGCTCCGCCGCGTCGTTGAAAGGCGAGCCGAAGTTTTGCGGGAGGAAAATGCTGTGATTCGAACGATGAGTGTTCTCCATTCTGAGTGACATGTGTTATTCTCCTTTTAATCTAAAAAGCGTTTTGAGCGTGCCTGCGCGTCGCCTGGCCACGCCCACTTTTTTATTCACAACAAAAATCTATGACTCCTAAAAAGGACCGGATGGAGAAACGTGCGGCCTTCGGGAGCAAGCAAACGCCGTCAGAAAGTGATCGAGGCAGGAAGGGCAATGTCGATGTCGAACGTATGGACTCTTCTTGTTCTTGAGGTAATGAGCGAAAAGGCGGGTATAGCAAAGGCTCCAGGAAAGGGTTTTGCCGCCGCGTTTCATGATGTGGATCGCGATGACAGCCGGATATTTTCGTGGCGAATAATAGCTTTCCGCAGTAAGTTTTCCGCAATAGACAACACGAGACTTTTGAAAGCGAAGGAAGCGGCGCAATGAGAATGTTGTTCTTGATCGCACTGGCGGCTTCTGCCGTCGCCGAGCCCTTTTTCGTGGATGAGGCGTTGCGGGCGGGCTTGAAGGACGTATTCGTTTGCGGGGAAGAGCGTCAAAAGAATTACATTGTCGAGATGTTGGGTACGGGCGTGGCCTTTCTGGATTTCGATAACGATGGCCTCTTGGATATTTTCGCTGTGACTGCGTCGAAGCTCGACGGCTTTACACCGGGCGCAGATCCCGTCAATCGCCTCTATCGTAACAAGGGCGACCGCACGTTTGAGGACGTCAGTAAGAAGGCAGGTGTAGCCAGGGCTGGTTGGGGACAAGGCGTTTGCACGGGCGACATTGACAACGACGGCTTCGTGGACATCTACGTCACTTACTGGGGCGCGGATGTGATGTATCGCAACCGCGGTAATGGGACGTTTGAGGATGTGACGCCACCTGGCATGGGGTCGCGCTGGGGCACGGGCTGCGCTTTCGTCGATTATGACCTCGACGGCAAGCTGGATCTGATGGTCGCGAATTACGTGGACTTCGATTTGAAGAACACGCCGCGCCCGGATGGGCCGAGGCCTTGCCGCTGGAAGGACGAGAACGTGATCTGCGGTCCGCAGGGGTTGAAACCGGGGCTGAACCGGCTTTGGCATAACGAGTCGACTCCCGGGAAGCTTCGATTCCTGGATGTATCGAAGACGGCCGGCATTGAGACGCCTGGGCCACGCTACGGTCTGTCGGTGACCACGCTCGACTATGACAGCGACGGTTGGGCCGACATCTATGTGGCAGTCGATTCGCAGGCTAGTCTGCTCTATCACAACAAACGCGACGGGACATTTGAAGAGACGGCGCTCGAGAGTGGAGTCGCGCTCAGCGAAGATGGTCGCGAGCAGGCCGGTATGGGCACGGCGGCGGCCGATTACGACGGCGACGGATGGCCGGACCTGGTGAAAACGAACTTCATTGACGATCTGCCGAATCTCTATCACAACGATCGCGATGGGAGTTTTTCAGAGAGTACGGCGCAGGCAGGCCTCAGCAAATACACACAGTTTCTAGGTTGGGGAGTGGGCTTTGTCGATTATGATAATGATGGGTGGCCGGACATTTTCATGGTAAACGGCCATGTGTATCCGAACTTGAAGACGGGCGAGTATCGACAGCGGCGTCTCCTGTATCGTAATGGCGCCGATGGAAAGTTTAACGATGTCTCGGCAGAAGCAGGCGCGGCGGTTATGGAGAAAAATGCGGGGCGCGGCCTTGCTGTGGGCGACTACGATAATGATGGGCGACCCGACCTCTTGATTAGCAACATGAACGAACGCCTGAGCCTGCTGCACAACACGCTGAGAGTCCATAAGTCAGTCACTCTGAAGCTGGTGGGGCAGAAGACGAACCGTAGCGGCATAGGCGCCGTGGCGCGCGTGAGGATAGGCGAGCGAACGCTGACGGGCGAGGTGCGATCCGGCTCGACATTTATGTCACAGAGCGATTTTCGCTTACAGTTTGGGTTGGGGGCTGCAAGCGCGGCCGACGCGGTGGAAGTGAGATGGCCGGGGGGAAGATTGGAGAAGGTCGGCGCGCTGCCTGCCGGACAGATCATCACTATCACAGAAGGGAAGGGTGTGACCGCCAACACGCCGTGCACTAAATGAACGCTTTGTTATTGGCTTTTGCTTTAGTCCAAACGGCTCCCGATTGCGGAAAGTCCTTCGCCGCCGGGCTTCAGGAATATCAGCGGAAAGACCTGAACAAGGCTCTTATCGCCTTTCGCACGGCGGTGCAATGCGACCCGAAGTTGGCGCAGGCGTATCTGGCAATCGCCGACATTTACGCCGAACTCGGCAATGAGAGCGAGGCGCTGGCGGCGCTCTTGCAGGCGTTGCAGATCGAACCGAAAAACCCCTTGGCGTTGCGCGCAGCTTCGAATCTTTACTTACGGAACGACGAGCACCGCAAGGCTTTGCCGCTGCTGGAAACGCTGGCGACAGTGACCCCGCAGTCCGCCGAAGTCCGCGCGGACCTGGCGGCGATTTATGCGACCAATGGCGATCACAAAAGCGCGGAAACGGAGTTTCGGCGGGCGTTGGAATTGCAAGCGGATTACTTCCCCGCCCTGGCAGGCCTGGGCAATCTGCGGATGCGGGCGGGTGATGACGCGACCGCGACGCCGCTGTTACGGAAGGCGGTGCGATTGCAGCCACAAGCTTATGAAGGACACTTCTTGCTGGGCTCCGCGCTAAATCGTTTGAGTCAATTTGAAGAAGCGCGGACGGAATTGGAACTGGCGTCGAAGCTGGGCGGCGAGAATGATCCCCGGGTCTTCTATCAACTCGCGCGGGCGTGGGGCGGGCTGGGCAAAGCGCCCGAGCGCAAGGCGGCTTTGGCGAGGTTTTCCGAGTTGGCGAAGAAACAGAATGACGACGAGGAATTGAAGCGCAAGGCGGCGGCCTGGATCGACGAAGCGCGCGCACTATTGCAAGAGGGCGATCTGGAGAACGCCGCCGCGCGCCTGGAGCTGGCGAGAGAGGTGAGGCCTGGCGACACCACGCTGCTCTTCCGCCTGGCGGGTTTGAACTTTGACTTGCAGCGCTACGACGCCGCGCGTGAATATGTACAGGCAGCCATCAGCATTAGCCCGTCGACATGGCTCTACCACTATCTGCTGGGCTTAGTGGAGCGGAGCGCGAATCGTATGACCGACGCCAAGGCCAGCCTGGAAACGGCGGCCAAACTACAGTCGACCGAGGCGCCCGTATTCAACGCATTGGGCGAGGTGTTGCTGGAGCAAGGCGAGCGCCAAGCAGCGATTTCGGCTTTTGAAAAGGCGGTGAAGCTCGCGCCAGACAACGCGACCTTCCGGCAAAACCTGGAGTCCGCCAGATCTAGGCGATAATCTGTTCAATCGGCCCGTGGCCATCCTCCACTAAACGGAACGTTCGTCCTATCGCTCGGAATTGCATCTTCTTATAATCAAGGCCCATCAGCTTCAGGATCGTCGCATGAAGATCGCTGTAATAGTGCGGGTCCTCCACGGCTTTGTAGCCGTACTCGTCCGTCGCGCCGTGGACCGTACCGCCCTTGATCCCGCCGCCTGCGAACCAGGAGCTGTACCCTTTCGGATTATGGTCGCGGCCCGTTGTATTTTGTGACCACGGGCTGCGGCCGAACTCGCTCGTAAAGACTACCATCGTGCGTTGAAGCATGCCGCGCTGCTTCAGATCCTGAATTAAACCGGCGATAGGTTTGTCGACGGCTCTGCACAGCGGCTCATGCGTCTTCATGTCGCCGTGGGCGTCCCAGTTCCCATTTCCTCCGCCGGCGTGGCATATCTGTACGAAGCGGACGCCGTTCTCAACCAGGCGCCGGGCCATTAACAATTGACGGCCGAAATCGTCCGTCGGCTTCTCGCCGACGCCGTAGAGATCGAGGATATGCTTTGGTTCTTTTGAAAGATCGACGACGCCAGGCGCGCTGAGCTGCATGCGAGCCGCAAGCTCATAAGAGTCGATCCGCGCGGCGATGTCGGTATTGAGCGCATGCCGCTCGCGGAATTCGCGATTCAGATGGGCAAGCGTTTCCATCTGCCGGTCGCGTTCGGCGGCATCGCTGCTGGCAGGCGGCTTCAGGTGCGGTGGGGCATATTTGATAGGGTCGCGCCGCCATCCGGCGGTTCCGACCATTGCGTTTGTTCCGCAGACCGCCGGCGCCATGCTTTGGGAGGTGGAACATCTCGGCGCCAAGGCGGCGGCGGAAAGACTGAAGTGCCACCTCTACTGGAACGCGCCGACATCGGAAAACGATATGGCGGGCCAGGTCATGCTGATTGACAGGGTCATCCGCGGCAATTACCAGGGGCTCGTCCTGGCGCCAAACCACTCACGCGCGATCCTGGCGCCTTTGCGGCGCGCGCTCGCGGCGGGACTGCCCGTGGTCGTCGTCTCGGCTCCCCTGGATTTCCCCGCCAGCGACAAGCTCGGTTACATTGTGAATGACGATGAAAAGATGGGGGAGATCGCCGCCGCCGAAATCGCGAGGCTCATTCGCGGCAAAGGCTCTATTGCGATCGTCGGGCTTACGCCCTTCGCTCCGGGCGTTATGCAGAGGGCGCGCGGCGCCGAACGCTTACTGGCCAGCCGGTTCCCGGAAATCCGCGTTGTGAGCCGTGGAGGCGGGGCTTACAACGCCGCGCGCGTGGAAGAGCTTACCAACGGCATAGTGGATGCGCATCCTGAGTTGAAGGCCGTGTTGAGTTTTACCGCCGTCTCCACGCGTGGCGCCTATGCAGCCCTCAAGAGCCGGTCGCTGCAAAAGGCGATCCGTATCGTCGGATGTGAGCAGGATTCCGATCTTATCGATCATGTCGGCTCAGGAGAAATTGCGGCCATCGCAGCTGAAAATACATATCGCATGGGCTACGACGCCGTTGAACTCCTCTCGGCGTCCTGGGCCGGAAAGCCTATGCCCCCGATGTCTGTGACGCCTCCGCTGCTGATCACGAAGCAGAATTTCAATTCTACCGAAGCGAGTCTCTTTACCTGTATTCCACGGTGACGATCTCATGAAAAGGATCTCTCGGCGCAAGCTGATTATTTCTGCGGTGGCGTTATCCATCTTGACCGCGGGAATCATTGGCGGAAGGCATTTGTATATCAACAGTCCCGGCTACGGTCTTCCTTACCATGCCCGGTTCACGCCGGACGAGGAGGATGGCTGGACCGCGCTGGGCGGCGCCTGGGAAGTCGTCGAAGGCGCCATGCGCAATGATGCCAATGATCGCGGCGCCAAACTGCTGACTGGATCGCGGAACTGGAAAAACTACATCGTGGAGGCCGATGTCCAACTCCTGGGCGAGGGTAGTGTGGGAGTCTTAGCGCGGGTGAGTGAGGCCGAAGTGGGCGAGAATTCCTTTAAAGGCTACTTTCTCGGCGTCCGAACCGTTGATAATAGCCTCGTTTTGGGCGCGTTCGACTTTGCATATCACGAGGCGGCCAGAGTCATCCTACCCGATCCGGTTCGTCCATTTCGCTGGTACCACGTCAAACTAAAAGTCGATGGCTGCCAGATCACTGCCTACGCCTCAGCTGAAGGTATGGGCGAGATCAATACCGCGCCCCTGAACGACCCGGATTGCTTTAGATCAGGCGCCATTGCTCTTCGTTCGAACGGCACGGGCGGTATTTGGCGTAATGTCAGGGTGGCGCCTGTCGATTCGGTCGCGGCGACCGCCGCCGGCGCCACCGCTCCAACTATTCCTCCTCCTGCCGCTACGTTCCGACGCGCGCCGCCGCAAGCGACGGCGCGACACGGCAGAACGCAACCGGCCGGCGACCGAGCGCCATCTGCGCCGGTTCACACTATACGCTCCTTATTGTATCTGCCTCCGTTCGGGTCGCCTCTGGCCTCGGTCCGCGGATCTGTGGTCCTGATCAGACCGGCGGTCTACGTCCAGGACTCCACCGGCGGCGTTGAGATCCAAGCCGACAGCGCAACGACGCTCAAGATTGGCGATGAAGTGGAAGTCACGGGAGAAGTCGATATCGAAAAATTCAGTCCCGTAATCCGTAAGGCCGGACTCCGTCTGCTGAGAGAATCTGTGCCTGTATCGCCGGTGGTTCTCACAGCGAATCAAGTCGCGGAGGGGCAATACGATAGCAGGTTCGTCCAGGTCGAAGGATACCTCCGAACGGTGTCCGTGGGGAACGATGACGCCATCACCATGGATCTCGATGCGGGCGCGCAGTCGTTTCGCGCCATTCTGCCCCCAGGCCGCAGCCGGTCACTGCTCCGGCGGCTCGCCCAAGAGAGCCGGCTTCGTCTGAGAGGCGTTTCTGTTGTGGACGCCCGATTCAACAAGGGAGCCGATCCGTTCGTCATACTCGTGCGATCTGCCCAAGATGTTGAGGTTGTGGCCGGGCCGCCCTGGTGGCGGCCTTCTACTTTGATTTTGGCTAGTCTGGCGGGTCTTACCCTGATCTTTATCTTCAATCATCTGTATCTTCTGGCGAAGCATTGGCGCCTCCGCGAGGTTGCTGACGAGCGCGAACGTCTCGCAAACGAAATTCACGACACGCTCGCGCAGAGCTTCGCCGGAATCGGTTTTCAACTTCAGGCTATACGCAACAGCCTGCCCCACGGCGCCGAACTCCTCGAGAGCCAGGTCGATCTGGCGATTTCCATGGCGCGGACCAGCCATGGGGAGGCGCGCCGCAGCATTGCCAACCTGCGTCCGAAATCGCTCGGACCCACCGGCCTCCTCCCAGCTCTCCGCGAGTGCGCTGAGCGGATGGTCAAGAACGGAAATGTAACGGTGGAAGCGTATGGCGCCGATGGCAGCCGTATCGTGCCGCCTCGCATCAAAGACACGCTTTATCTGATAGGGCAGGAGGCAATTGCAAATTCAATCCGCCATGCGGCCCCCGGCGCGATCCGCATCAGGCTGCAGCGGACGCACGAATCCATTTGTCTGTCCGTCGAAGACGACGGTCAAGGTTTTATCGCTGACAGTCACTACACAGGATTCGGTATATTGGGAATGCGCAAGAGGGCGGAAAGTATTTCGGCCACGTTGACAGTCAAAAGCGCCCCGGAATCAGGTACTCGGGTGGAAGTGAAGGCGCCTATCCGGTCACACCTACTGTTCGGGCTCTGGCAGCGTCCCCGGCTTTCTGCTATTAGGGACAGATGATGGACACCGCAAACATTCGGATCATGATCATCGACGACCACCCCGTCGTACGCGCGGGACTGGAGAGCATGCTCAGTACCCAGCCGGACATGGACGTGGTGGCGAGCGCCTCTAGCGGACGCGAGGCTCTTGCGCTGCTTGAGACAATTACACCCGACGTAATTTTGATGGATCTGCGTATGTCTGGCATGAGCGGACTGGACGCGATACGCGCCATCAATCTGCGACCGGATCCGCCACGGATCCTTGTCTTGACTAGTTTCGACGCCGAAGAGGATATTTACCAGTCTGTCGGGGCTGGCGCGCAGGGCTACATTTTGAAGGACACTCCTCAAGACCGTTTACTGGAAGCCATCCATCTCATATACGCGAAAAAACGCTATTTCCCGGCGGATATCGCGGCACGGCTTATCGAACGAATGGCGAGATCGAATCTGACACCACGAGAGCATCAGGTGTTGCAGTTAGTGGCAAAAGGCCTTACCAATAAAGAGATCGGGCGAGCCTTAGGAATCAGCGACAACACGGCCCGAAATCATGTGAACAGCATCATTGAAAAATTAGAAGTATCGGATCGCACCGAAGCTGCCACAATCGCTATACGCCAAGGTCTCGTTTCAATGACGGATTGATTCGCAATTTATACTGTTTTGTCATCCCTGCGATAACTCAACTTGTAAGTGACATACCATCGTACGGCCTGAATGATCAGGAGATGATTGAAATGACGGCCTTTGAAGAGTTCAGGCTTCACAGCAGGAAGTTGGATCATGCCGAGGATTATCCATAATCATCAGATTTGCACCAGAACCGTCATGCCCTTCTGTCGTCAGCCTGTGGGAAAGTTACGCCCCATCCAAGGGTATCGGTCAGCCATTGTCTTTATACGGAAACGGAGATCGCGGAGTATCAATCGGCGAATGATCCCGAGCGCCCATTGGACAGCCTTTCCACATCCAAACAGAATCGGGTGATCACTGAGATTTGTAAATAGATTGAAGCGGCGGCAACCCGTTAGCGCCCGCGGATCGCCGCCGTTCGAGTGTAATCGTTATTGTTGTATCGGAATCATGACATCTGAGAATCGTGTTTGACCATCGCTCCCGACCAGAGGTTGGCTGAAGCCGCCTAGATTAACACCAGAACCTACCGGTATCGTCTTGGGGATCTGTGTGGTGAACACCGTGGTCACCTTGCCGTCGGTTACCAACAATCCTATATTGAGGTTGCCGAGTTGAGGAAAGGTCGCGATGTCGAACCCAGAGTTCGGAGTTATGTTGACACGCCCCTGCTGGTCGAAGAGTGCGCCAACCGTTTGCAACCGGCCCCCACCGGTATTCGAGCTCCCGGCGGCGGTCCTGTCATTGATAGTTCCGAACTGGTTGGTGGCGGAATCAACGAAATAAAAAGTGGTCGTAGCCAGGCCGTTCTGGTTGTTGTCGTAGGCGCCGCCCACGATGTTTGGATTCGCGCCCGCATTCGGATCGCCCTGAATATAAGCCACCGGCGTTTGAACCGCTACGGTGTTGAAGACGCCGTTTGCGCCCTTGGCGATAGCGTAGTTCAGTTCATTGGTTCCTATCCACCGAAATGCATCGGCCATTGGATTGATGTCCAACATCCGGGAGGTATTATTATTCGGTGAGAGCGTGGCCACCCGGGTAGCCTGGGCATTGGCCAGGTTAACAGTATAGAAATTGCCCGTATTCGTCACAACATAAAGCTGGTTGGTAGCGGTACGGAAATCTCCTTCCGTTACAGTTCCATCTACAGGGCCGATGACGCCTATCCTGTTAGCGACGTCCGAGCCCGGCCTGAGGACATAAAGAGCGTTGTTCCCGGCGCCGATGAAGTAGGTAGTGACCCCTGATATCTGTGCGCTGGGGCTTACAGCCGATGGCACAGATGCTGTTATTGTGTTAAGGTTGGTTTTGGCCTTGGCAGAATGATTGCTCATAAGGCCGAAAGTCAATGAAGTAGCAAGCGCTAGCGTAATGAATGCCCCTGTAGATAATTTTTTCATTGTCATTTCTCTCCAGTTTCCTTACCCAATCTGATAGCAAGTAACGTTTTATATATGTGTGAATGAGACACATATCCCACATCGGCAACGATGCGTTGCCGCCACACAGGTTAATATACAAGTTTGAACAAGTCTTTCGATTGCTCCCCGCAAACTACTGAGAGCTGGCAGCTTGTGGGGATTTTCTTGCGGGAGCGCTTAAATCCACTGCAGTCATTGAAGGCCAGCCCTCAAACCGTCATCGCCACCGCCAAGCATAAAGGCAAAGCAGTCTTCCAATCGCTTGCAGATTTGATGAGAGCGCCAGTTCTCACACTCCTTGAAGCCTTAAGTTCGTGAGTAACTAGGATTAATCAATCCAGTCCAAAATACTACGCCCTGGCTGGGCTATCACTGGTTAAGTGGAAGCATGCGTACCAAGACAGCTACTATTTAGGTTGTTAATCGTTAGTATTATCCTGTTGTGTGTGATTTGGGGAAGTTAGTCCAGGGGGGCGATAAAGCGTCGTTCAACAATTACTACGGTTCGTATCCGAAGATGGATTTGTCGGCTGACGATTAAATTTACTCTTCAGAAAATATCTACGTAGTGACGAATTTATTCATCTGAAGGGTCGTATATCAAAAATGATGATGGCCAGAGTTTGAATTATGCGCGCAGAGTTTGATTACCGCATCATGCATCACTGCCGATTTCGAGTAACAAATCGTTTGTCGTTGGAGCCGCTTCAGGCGAGTCCGGAAATTCAAGCTGTGACACTCAATCCTACTCGTAACTTCTTTGCCGGTCCGGTGTCGCCGAGTTGGCAGTAACTTGGCGTATGGCTGCCAGTTATCTGTGTGATAACGCGTGATCTGGCAGCCACCCAGCTTTTGCAGAAGTTGGCGGCAGGCGGCGTCCGTGCGCCGTTCATTGACGAAGGCTACGACCTTGCGCCGCTGGC
>DATCXQ010000660.1:0-3686 GCA_036565725.1 Blastocatellia bacterium | reverse complement strand
TTTGGCTTCGGTTCGCTGCCGTTCGGCCACCTGCCGTTGCTCCTCAGCCAGGGCCCGCTGCTCTTCGGCGTTCTTGAGGTTGTCTTCGGCCCGCAGGCGTTGCTCCGCCGCCCCCCGCTCCGCCGCCACCGCTTTGTCACGCTCACGGGCAATGCGCGCCGATTGCATCGCCATCGCGATCGCAAATCCCAGCAGCAGCGCAAACACCGCCGCCAACATCGCAAACGGCGCCTTGTGCCGGGCTACGAGCTTGCGAAATTGATAAAGGGCGCTGGGCGGGCGCGCCTGGATTGGCTGATTGGTCAGGTAGCGTGTCACATCCTCCGCCAGCGCCGCCGCGCTCTGATATCGTCGCTCTGGTTCTTTCTCCAAAGCCTTGAGCACGATCGTCTCGACATCTCGATCAATTCTCTCTGTCTTCCCACTCTCACGGTCGCGTAACTCGCTCCACCTCCGGCTTGGCGGTTTCGGCGCCTCCTCGCAGATGATGCGGATGGCTTGTGGCAGCGCAGCGCGTTCGAAATCATAGGGGAGCCGTTCGGTCAACATCTCGTAGAGAATCACTCCCAACGTGTAGACATCGGCGCGCACGTCAATCTGATCGGGATCGCCGCCGACTTGCTCAGGACTCATATAAGGCAACGTGCCACGTACCTCGCCGGCCTGGCTCATGCCCGATGCGCCGGCGCCGTCTTCGTCCGTGATGCGAGCCAGCCCGAAGTCGAGCACCTTAACCTCGACTCGGCTCATGCTTGGGCCGTCGAGGTTCTGCCCCTCGGACTCGTCGGCGACCAGGATATTGGCGGGTTTCAAATCGCGGTGAATCACCCCGCGCTGGTGGGCATAGCTGATCGCCTCGCAAATCTTGAGGAATAGTTCTAACCGTTGCCTGATGTTACTGGACGCCTGCATTCCCGTGAGCCTGCGTCCCTTCACATAATCGAGCAAGGGAATCCCGCGCACCAACTCCATAACTAGGTAATGCCAGCCATCATCAGTACGCCCCGCTTCGTAGATGGCCGCGATCCCCGGATGTTTAAGTCGAGCCAGCGCCTGCGCTTCACGCCGAAACAGTTTGACCTGATACTCATCCACTGGCCGCCCGCCACGAATGACCTTCAGCGCCACGGGGCGCCGCGGGTGTTCCTGTTCGGCCTCGTAGACCACGCCCATCCCACCGCGCCCGATTTCGCGCAGCAACCGGTAATGTCCGACGCGGATTCCGCTTTCCGCCGAATTTGAATTCGATATCGCCTGAGGCGGGGCCAGCGTGGGCGAAAGGGTCCCTGAATGAGTAGGCATGGCGACGGGAGAATCGAGGAAACTCATGGCGTCACAATTGGCCGACAGTAACGCCAGGACTTCCCGCCGCAATTCTTCATCGCCGGCGCAGGCTTGGCCGACAAACTCATCGCGCTCGTTGAGCGGTAATTCCATCGCCGAATAGAAAATCTTCTCGATCTGTCGCCATAGATCTTTGTTCATTAGTTTGGCTCCCAGCTTCATCGCTTTTGGCTGCAGATTTCGATCTTCATTTCCCCGATCCGTCATTGCTCAGTTGCCGATACAACCACGACCTGGCCAGCTCCCACTCGCGCGCAACCGTACGTTCGGAAATCCTGAGAGCTTCGGCGGTCTCGGCGACCGACAAGCCGCCGAAAAACCGCAGTTCGACGATTCGGCTTTTGCGCTCATCGAACTCCGCTAAAGCATTGAGCGCATCGTCGAGCGCAACCAAGTCAAGGGGTTTGCCGTGGGCGACCAGATCGGCTTCTGATAGGGAGACTTGAAGCCCTTCGCCGCCGCGTTTGAGCCGCCTGCGTCGCCGCGCTTCGGTGACCAGAATCTTGCGCATCAACGACGCCGCGACGCCGAAAAAGTGCGCGCGGTTTTGCCACTCGCTCTTCTGCCAGTCAATCAATCGAATCCAGGCTTCGTTGACCAGCGCGGTGGTTTGCAGAATGTGGCCGGACCTTTCCCGGCTCAGGTAGGCTTCCGCGATGCGACGCAGTTCGACGTCAACCATAGGGGTCAGCCGCTCCAACGCGTCGCGGTTACCTTCTCCCCAGGCCATCAGCAATCCCGTCACTTCGGAAACTTGCGGCGAGGTATCTGCTGTCATGGTTTCTCTCCATTTCCCAGTCTTCAGGGTAAAAAATATGTTCTGTGACGTGGCGGTTTTCAGGCGTAAACAGCGCCTGCCAGTGTGGACGGATGAATGAAATGGGAAGTCCGATGGCAGCCGAGAGTGTGCGACCTGGCGAGGTATGAGCTCCGACTGCTCTTTCGAATGACCTGACGAAACACGGGCGAAGTGTAGCGTGGTGATTTGACGTGGGCAATAGTTAATGACGCGCTGGTAACGAGACCGAAAAAAAAGCGTTGGAGATGCGCATCAGACTTCCCAAATACGTCACTGAACGCAGGCTGGCGCCAACTTCCCCCTAGACACTCAAATCATTAAGAGGAGAACGACTTGGCGCAATCTGCCTTCCATCTTTCTGATTTAGCTCGATTTCGATTATCTCCCCCGCTTTTTTTCGGTCTCAATAGCCAGATTCCTCGCTCAAGGAGGTTCCATCAGGCGGGGTCTGCAAACAAACACAAGAAAAAGAAAGGATTAAAATGCGAATCAACAAACTAACGCCTATCATTGTGTCGTTAATTGTCTTGGCGGTTATCACTGCGATTCTGGTCCGACACCGTTCGGTCGAAGCGCAAGAAGACCGTGCGGCCAAAGCGCCGATTGCCGCTAAAGCCGCCCTGCAACAAACAGAGGATAGCGGCGGCTTCACTACAGTTCAAAGGCCCGAAACAACGACGGAGTCGAACGCGGATTTGGCCCTCGATGCGGATGAGGTCGAGAAAAGGGCGCTGGAGGAGCAAAAATCAGACACCACCACCACCGCCGCCGCCACAAGTCTGCTCCCCGTTTCATTCAAGCATGTCGTGCTTCCTGTACGGGGCGGGATAGATCACGCAGTAGCCGGCGTCGCAACCAGAAATTCCGGAAATGGAGTAATCAGGCTGCGAGGCGTGCCGCCCGGCTCGCAGTTGTTGAGCGCCCTGCTTGTCTGGGGCGAGATTGCGGCGCAACCATTCCCCAACGCGGTGTTCGGCCAGGACTGCGCCGTCGGGGCGAATAAAGTAGGAGTGACCTTGCCTCCCGCCCCTCAGCCATGTTGGAACGGCGCCGGTTCGTTCTGGGGATACGCTGCCGACGTAACGGCTCAGATCGCGGCAGGGATAAACGGCGACTATCGAGTCAGAGTCCGCAGCGCTATAACCAATGGCCAGTGCCCGTGGGGCGATGGCGCCTGCCCCCAGGCCCCCGCTACGCTCCCCCTTGCCGAAGGCGCCAGCCTGATTGTTATCTATGCTAATCAATGCATCGACCGGCGCGCCCAGTTATTCTTGCACGCTGGCCCGGCGACGTTCTTCTTCGGCTTTTCCAACTACGTCCATTTAACAGGTGTTCCGATCGCGGGCCTCTCGAGCTTGAAACACAGCAGAATCGGAGGGGACGGGCAGGTCGGAATTGCCAACTGCGGCCTTAGATCGATGCCGCTGATCAGCGACGAACGGACCTGGATCGAGAATCCTTTTGGAGCACTCTCTACTCAGATCAAAGGCGACTTCGGGGGACTTAACAGGGATTCCGACTGGAACGGCTACGACGGCGAGCC
>DATCXQ010000642.1:0-10214 GCA_036565725.1 Blastocatellia bacterium | reverse complement strand
TAACAGCCGATGTGGCGAGCGGCGCTGGCGCCCGAATGCCATGAACGAGGAAATCAACTCTGTATGCAGCTTCGCCGCGGGGCTGGGTTTCGAGCCTTACGGCATTGACCATCTGGTGGATGCCTTTGGCCATCATCGCCTGCCGCTGGACCCGGAGTTTCCTTTCGCCATCAAAGCCTTCTTATACGAATCCTTCCCGCCCGGCGAGCGGCTGACCTGGCACAACCGGCTGGAACTTTTCTGTCCCGTCAGCGGCTCCGGCAGTTTTCAGATGGGCGAGCGAATCATTGACTTCAAGAGCGGCGACCTGCTGGTGGTGGACAATTTGAAGCTGCACGGCGCGCTCAGTTTTGACGGCCCCAGGAGCCTGGCGGCGGTTATCTACTTCCGGGCGGAATTGTTTTATAACCTCGGATCGGCTGTTTGCGATTACGCTTATCTGACGCCGTTCTATGGCCTGTCCGAAACGATTTCGCCTGTGCTGCGCGCCGCTGATCCGGCGTCGGAGGCAGTCCACGAAGCCTTGGGCAAAATGATCCGCTGTTATTTCGACGCCCCCGCCGACCAGTATTCGCGCATCGGCTGCAAGGCTTATCTGTCGGAAATCCTCTACCTATTGTCGAAGCATTTCGGCGCGTCGGATCTTGCGCGCGCCGAATACGTGCGCCGCCGCGACCAGGCGCAACGGCTGGGCGCGTTGGTGGATTACCTGAACACCAACTACGCCGAGAAGATCGCCGTCCCGCAGGCGGCGGCGATGGTCGGCATGAGCCAATCCACTTTCAACCGCTTCTTCAAGCAGGCCGCTGGAATGACCTTCGTGGATTACCTGACGCATTTGCGCGTGACCAAAGCTCGCCAGTTGTTGCGCGACCAGAGCTTGAGCATTGCTGAAATTTCCAACCTGGTGGGCTTCACCGATCAGAGCTATTTCGATAAACGGTTCAAGGAACATTTCGGCAAGTCGCCGCGCGAATGCCGGGAAATGGCAAAATCGTCGTAAAAAAAGGCAAAATCTTTCTAGCCGCGCTTGCCCGCCGCCCGCAATACTTCGGCCTCATCAAAAATGCGTGGCGAATTCGACGCGCCGTCTAACGCGCGTCAATTCCGCATGCGCATCTCTCGAAATGTCAGCGCAGTTAAGGCTGAACCCCGCAAACCCGAATAGGAGAAAACCATGAGTATCAAAATCTCCGCAATCCATCGGCTTGTCGCTGTTCTTTTCACACTCTGCCTGCTCGCTTCGATCGCATTGGCGCAATCCACCGGAGGCGCGCAGCTTTCCGGCCTGGTGTTGGACGAGAGCGGCGGCGCCGTCGCGGGCGCGGAAGTCACGGTCACGCAAACCGCCACCGGCGCCTCGCGCACCGTCACGACCGACGCCGACGGCGGCTATAGCTTTCCCAATCTACCCGTCGGGCCTTATCAATTACAGGTCAGGAAGCAGGGCTTCAGCGCCTACGTGCAAACGGGCATTGTCTTGCAGGTCAACGTCAACCCGACGATCATTGCGACGCTCAAAGTCGGCGCGGTGACGGACCAAGTGCAGGTGACTTCGGACGCCGCGCTGGTAGAAACGCGCAGCAACGGCGTAGGCCAGGTGATTGACCAGCAACGCGTCGTCGAATTGCCGCTCAACGGGCGTGTGGCGACCGAATTGATTTTCCTTTCGGGCTTGTCGACGGCGGCTCCGGCGGCGGATTTGAATACGAATAAAAACTATCCGACCGTCACCATCTCGGTCGCGGGCGGACTGGCGAACGGTATGACGTATGTGATGGACGGCGGCACGCATAACGACCCGTTCAATAACCTGAATCTGCCGATGCCGTTCCCCGACGCCTTGCAGGAATTCAAGGCCGAGACCAGCGCCCTGCCCGCGCGCTACGGCCATCATGCGGCGTCGGCGGTCAACATCGTCACTAAATCGGGCACGAATAAATTTCACGGCGACTTGTTCGAGTTCGTGCGCAATTACAAATTCAACGCGCGGAACTTCTTCGCCTCGCAACGCGACAGTCTGAAGCGCAACCAATTCGGCGGCGCGCTGGGCGGCCCCGTCAGACAGAACAAGCTGTTTTTCTTCGGCGGCTATCAGGGCAAGATAGAGAAATCGAATCCGGGCACTACCATCAGTTTTGCGCCGACGGCGGCGATGCGCGCGGGTGATTTCACGGCCTTCGCTTCGGCGGCCTGCAACGGCGGCGTGGCGCGCACGCTGGCCGCGCCCTTCGTCAACAACAAGCTCGACCCGTCGAAGATCAATCAGCAGACCTTGAACTTTTTGAAATTCACGCCAACGCCGACTGACTCTTGCGGCAGGCTGCAATACGGCATTCTGGCCAACAACAACGAGCATCAGGCGATCGGCAAAATTGACTATACGATCAACGACAAGCACACGGTGTTCGGCCGTTACTTCTTTGCCGATTACGCCAGTCCCAATCCGTTTGACGGCGTGAACGTGCTGGCGATGAGCCGCGTCTCGCAATTCAATCGCGCGCATTCATTCGTGCTGGGCGACACCTATCTGCTCAGCGCGAGCACGATTTTCTCGACGCGCGCGACGTTCAACCGCACGCGCAACCTGCGCTTAGTTGATCCGTACTTTTCGCCCGCCGATCTGGGCATTCAGGTCTACAGCCCGGTCGAAGGATTCACGGGCTTCACGGTCACGGGCAACGGCTTTGCGATTGGCGCGGGCGCGACCAATCCGGGCTATTTCAATTCGACGAATTACCAGATAGCCGAAGACGTCGATCTGATTCGTGGCTCGCATCAGATCTCCCTGGGCGTGAATTTCATTCACAACAACATCAACACCTCGAACAATCGCCCGACCAATGGGCAATTTACGTTCAACGGGCAGGTGACGGGCTTGCCGCTGGCCGATTTCATGGCTGGCGTTCTGAGCGGCGGTTTCATTCAGGGCAATCCGATCTTCGACAACCAGCGGCAGAATTACATCGGCGTTTACGCGCAGGATTCGTGGAAGCTGAATCAGCGGCTGACAATCAATGGCGGCGTGCGCTGGGAGCCTTACCTGCCGATGGAACATCCCTTCGGCTGGGTGAGCCACTTCGATCAGGCGGCTTTTGTCGCAGGCGCCAAAAGCGCCGTTTATAAAAACGCGCCTGCCGGATTGACCTTCCCCGGCGACGGAGGCTATCCGGGTAAGTCCACGACCTTCGGGCGCATAGCGCAATTCGCGCCGCGTTTGGGACTGGTCTTCGATCCGAAGGGCGACGGCAAGATGACGGTGCGCGCGTCCTACGGCATTTTCTATGACAACCCGCATCTATTCTTCAACACGCGCTTTGCGAACAATCCGCCCTGGGGCGCGCAGATCACGCTCTCGAATCCGGCGGGCGGATTGACCAATCCCTATCAAGGTTTTCCCGGCGGCAATCCCTTCCCGGCGCTCGCCAACATCTCACCGAACAGCTTCTTTCCGCTGGCCGGCATATACGTCAACGCGCCGCTCGACATCAAGCCTACCTATTTGCAACAGTGGAATCTGAGCGTGCAGCGCCAGGTAGGTGAATGGCTGTTTGCGGGCAGCTATCTCGGTAACAAATCCACGCACCTGTGGACAGGACGCGAAGCGAATCCGGCGGTCTTCGGCGCGGGCGCGACGCTGGGCAATACCAATCAACGCCGCGTGCTTAACCTGCTGAATCAAGCGCAGGGGCAGTTTTACGGAACCATCGGGGAGATTGATGACGGCGGCACGTCGAGCTACAACGGAATGCTGCTGTCGGCGCAACGCCGCCTGGCGAATAATTTCAGCCTGCTGGCGAATTACACCCTGTCGCATTGCATCAGCGATCCGGCGACGACAGAAATCACCGGCCCGACATACGTAAATCCCAACAATCGCCGCGCCGACCGGGCGAATTGCGATTCGGACCGGCGCCACGTCGTAAACGTTTCGTTTGTCGCGCGAACGCCGCAATTCGCGAATCGAGCGCTGAACCTGATTGCTTCGGGCTGGCAGCTTTCGGGCATCGTGCGGGCGCAAAGCGGAAACTATTCAACTGTTACTACCGGCGTGGACAACGCGCTGACCGGCGTCGGCGGTCAACGCGCCGCGCAGCTGCTGGCCGATCCTTACGACGCGAACAGGACGGTGGATCATTATCTGAATCGCTCGGCGTTCGGGGCGCCCGCGTCGGGAACGTATAGCTCGCTCGGCGCATTCACGATTCTGAATCCGGGCAGCCTGCAGATCGATACTGGGCTGTCGCGCAGCTTCCGTGTGCTCGAAGGGCAAAGCATTCAGTTCCGCTGGGAAGTCTTCAACGTCCCGAACCGGCTGAACGCCAATGCGCCGGTGACTGCGCTGAACAACGCGACCTTCGGCAGGATTCTGAGCGCGCAAGACCCGCGCATTATGCAATTCGCGCTGAAGTACGTGTTTTAAGACTGGTGGTTGGCGCCTGGTGGTCGGTGGTCGGTTCTTCTATCAGAGGATTCGGCGCTGACGACCAGGCGCCAACCACCAACCACCAACAACCAACAACCGACCACTAATGACTGCCAATCGCGAAGCCATTGCCGACGGCGCCAATCCGCTGGGGCTGGACGGCATCGAGTACATCGAATACGCGACCAGCAAGCCGCAGGCGCTGGGGCAGGTGCTGGAGATGATGGGCTTTCGTCCGATTGCGCGACATCGTTCGCGCGAAGTGACGCTCTACCATCAAGGCCGGATGAACATCATCGTCAACGCCCACGTCAGCGCCTTGCCGCGCGCCGCGCAGCCGGCTGAAACTCCAGTGATTTCGGCGTTGGCCCTGCGCGTGCGCTCGGCGGCGGCCGCCTATCGCCACGTCATCGAACAGGGCGCGTGGGCCGCGCCGACGCGCGTGGAGGTGATGGAATTGAACATCCCCGCGATTCACGGCGCGGGCGACAGCCGCATTTATTTCGTGGATCGTTATCAGGACTTCTCGATTTACGACGTGGATTTCACGCTGATCCCGACTGTCGATCCGTACCCGCCCGCGCTCGCGGGAATGCGTTTTTTCGGCGTCGTGCAATACATCGGCGAGGATCGAATGGAAGATTGGACGGAGTTTTATACGCGGCTCTTTGCTTTCCGGCCGCTGCCTGACGGCGAACGCTTCGGCATTCTGCCCAAAGGCCGCGTCCTGCGCAGTCCATGTGGTTCGTTTTACCTGCAACTGATTGGCCCCGATTCTGACATCGGCGCCGTGGATGGCGCCGAATTATTGCAGCGCGTCGGCTTCGGCGTGCCTGACGTGCCGGGCGCCGTCGCCGCCTTGCGCGCGCGCGGCGTCAGCTTCGTCTCCGCCGGCGCCCAACAGGCAAATGCGCGCGGCGCGTTGACGCAAACCTATCTGGGCGGCTTGATGTTCGAGATTGTTCATGACGAACGCCACGAGTTATGAAACAGCGCCGCAGCGGCATTGACAATTTTGGGATGGATACGATCACGCTCACCGGGCCGTTGCCTGCCAAGCTGCAGGCCGTGCGCGACGCCGGATTCTCCCAAATCATGTTGCTGGCGCGCGACGTAGTGGGCCACGATGCGGGCGTCGAGGCCGCCATCCGAGCCGTGCGCAAAAGCGGTTTGCGCGTGACGGGCTTTCAGGTGTTGCGCGATTTCGAGGGGCTGTCAGGGCGGTTGCACGAATACAAAATTGACGTGGCGAAATCCATGCTGGAAATGTGCGCGGCGGTCGGCTCGCGCGTGTTGCTGGTCTGTTCTTCGACTTCGACGCACGCGACGGACGACCGCGACGCGCTCGCGCGTGATTTGCGCAAGCTGGCGATGCTGGCTGTGCCGCTCGGCGTCAGGATCGCTTACGAAGGATTGTCGTGGGGGCGCACGATCAACGAATTTCACGACGCCTGGGATATTGTCTGTCGCGCCGACGCGCCGAATCTCGGCATCGGGATTGATTCGTTTCACATCTTCGCCACGAAAACGCCGCTCGATAAGCTGGACGCGCTCGACCCAAAAAAGATTTTCCTCGTGCAGCTGGCCGATTTTATGTGGAACGAAATTCGTTCGGTCGAGGAGCGCATCACCACGGCGCGCCACTTCCGCGTCTTCCCCGGCGAAGGCGCGCACAGCGATCAAGTCGCCGAGTTAGTGACGCGCCTTGACAAACTGGGCTATCGGGGCGATTACAGCTTTGAAGTTTTCAACGACGATTACCAGCAAATGCCGATGGAGCGCGTCTGCGCCCGAGCCTTCCGCGCGGCGGAATGGCTGGGCGAAGATGTGCTGCGTCGTTCCGCGCCGCTGCCGAATAGCATGCGGCTTAAGTCTTACGAACAGGCAAGCGCGCCCAACCAATCTTCGTCGTGGAGCGACGGCTGAATTTAGCCGTGGGTTTAACCCCATTGTCTTTACCAGGATTTTGTATGGGAGCCGTCGATGTTTTCAGCCCGCGAATG
Source organism: Blastocatellia bacterium (assembly GCA_036565725.1). Lineage (GTDB taxonomy): Bacteria > Acidobacteriota > Blastocatellia > RBC074 > RBC074 > JAJVID01. The sequence goes on along the minus strand of DATCXQ010000642.1, from coordinate 3,785 downwards.
CGGGCGGTAGAGCCTAGCCTGCTTTGCAGGCTGCAGACGCTCAAAAAACGCTCGAATTCATTGATGCGATTCTCGGAGGGGAGGCGAATTGAAACGAAGACTTGCACCGCTCGTCATCATCGGGGCCGCCGGCTTATTTCTTTCGTCTGTTCAAGGACAGAAGAAAGTACAAACCGACTGGCCGACGTTCGGCAATGACCCGGGCGGACAGCGTTACGCGCCGTTGGCGCAGATCAACGCCGGCAACGTCACGCGACTCGTGCGCGCGTGGACGTATCACATGAAGCCCGCGAACGCCGAGGCGCCCAATGCCGAAACGGGTCCGCCCGCGCGCGGTCCGCGTCGCCGCAGCAATCCCGAATCGCAAGCCGTGCCGCTCGTGGTCGACGGCGTGATGTATCTGACGACGGCTTATCGCCGCGTCGTCGCGCTCGAACCCGAAACGGGCAAGTGTGTGTGGGAATACGCGCTCAAGAGCGGCTCGCCCGCCACGCGCGGTTTGGAATATTGGGCGGGCGACGCGCAGTCAAAACCGCCAATTGGGCCGCGCCTGTTCTTCGGCACGTCCAACGGCGAACTGATCGCGCTCGACGCCAAGACTGGACAGCCTGAGACGGATTTCGGCGCGGGCGGCGTCGTGGATATGAAAGTCGGCGTGATGAATGGTTACGATCAGATTCCTTACGGCCTGTCGTCTCCGCCGATTATGTACAAGAGTTTGGTCATCACCGGCGCGCATACGCAGGAATCGCCGATGCTCGGTTCTTCGGGCGATGTGCGCGCGTGGGATGCGCGGACGGGCCAGCTGGTCTGGACGTTTCACACCGTGCCGCGTCCCGGGGAAGCGGGACACGAGACATGGGAAGGCGACAGTTGGAAAAACCGTTCCGGCGTGAATGTCTGGAGCATGATGACCGTTGACGTAGCGCGCGGCCTGGTTTTTCTACCGCTCGGTTCGCCGACATACGATTATTACGGCGGCGACCGCAAAGGCGCGAACCTTTACGGCGACGCGCTGGTTGCGCTTGACGCCAACACCGGCAAGATGAAATGGCATTTCCAAACCGTGCATCACGACTTGTGGGATTACGATCTTTGCACGCCGCCGACTTTGTTCGATGCCACGGTCAAAGGCCGAAAGATTCCTGCCGTGGCGGTGATGACGAAAATGGGTTTGCTCTTCATTCTGGATCGCCGCGACGGCAAGCCGATTTATGGCGTCGAGGAAAGACCGATTCCAAAAACTGACGTTCCGGGCGAAGCGAGCTGGCCTACTCAACCCTTTCCGCTCAAGCCCGCGCCGCTCGCGCGCAACAGCTTCAAGCGCGAAGAACTCGCTGACCTGACTCCCGAACATCGAAAGTATTGCGAAGCCTTGTTCGATCGCGACGGCGGCATGCGCAACGAAGGGCCGTACACGCATTACACCACCATGCCTTCAGTCGTCTTCCCCGGGACGCTCGGCGGGGGCAACTGGAATCCGATGTCGTTCGATCCGAAGCTGGGATACCTGTTCATCAACACGCAGGACCTGGGCGGCATTGGGCAGATGAAGAAAAATCCTGAAGGCGGGCGCACGCCGTGGTCGCGCACGAGTCCGCTGGGGCCGGTCGGACGATTCTGGAATCCCGATACGCGCTGGCCTTGCCAGCAACCGCCCTGGGGCCGTCTTGTAGCGGTCAATGTCAATACCGGCGAAATCGTGTGGCAAGCGGTGTTGGGAATTACAGAAGGATTACCTGAGGACAAGCAAAAAACCGGCAGGCCGAATCTCGGGGGCTCGCTCGCCACGGCCAGCGGATTGGTCTTCATCGGCGCGACCGATGACAGCCGCTTCCGCGCCTTCGACGCCAGGACCGGGAAGGAATTGTGGGTAACGAAAATTGACGCCGGCGCGCATTCCGCGCCGATCACGTATATCGGCAAAGGCGGCAAACAATACGTCGTGATTACGGCGACCGGTGGCGGCTTCATCGCAGACCCATCGAGCGCCGACACGGTGATTGCGTTTGCCTTGCCGTAAACGCTGACTTGAAAGAACCCTTATGACCTCTATCAGAATTCTTCTGCTCGCGGCGTTACTCGGTATGCCGTTGCTTGCTTCCAACGTTCAATCAAATATCCAAAACAGCCAAAATGCGCGGTTGAAAATCCTCGTCGTTCACGGCCCGAATCTAAACCTGCTCGGAAGGCGCGAGCCGAATATTTACGGCGTGACGACGTTGCCGCAAATCAACGAGCAGTTGCAGAAACTGGCGGCGGAACTGAATGTCGAGCTGATCATCGCGCAATCCAATCACGAAGGCGTCATCGTGGACACGTTCCAAAAACACATTGACGACGTGGCGGGCGCGATTATCAACCCGGCAGGGCTGAGCTTTCACAGCGTCGCGTTGCACGACGTCATCAAAGCGATGCCATTCCCGGTGATCGAAACGCACATCTCCAACCTCGGTACGCGCGACGCTATTCACCAGGGTTCGATCATCACCCCGGCGGCGCGGGCTTCGATTATGGGGCTGGGCTGGCGTTCTTACACGGCGGGCTTGCGCGCGCTGGTCGAGATTGTGCGCGAAGAAAAAGCCCTGAAAGAAGGGAGCGGGAAATGACGAGCGATTTTTCAGAAGAGATGGAAGCAGGCGAATGGTCGGGTTTTCCGTCGCGTAGCGACGATGTGAATTTAGCCGTGGGTTTCAACCTACGGTGGCAAGGCATCCCTCCCCCGTCGCGTCAGCGACGGTTGAATTCAATCGTCGCTGACGCGACGCGCAAAATATCCGCGCCTTTCCGTGGGTTGAAACCCACGGCTACAATCAACCTGTCGCTACGCGACAAAAGGATACTATCCAGCGGCGCCGCTTGCGTAGTGATTCTTTTCGCGTGGTTGTGTTTATTTCCAATAGGTCAATCCGCGCAACAACGCCCGCCGCAGCCACGCCCCACGCGTAAACAGGTGTTGGCGTGGGGCGATGTGCGTTACGGCTTCCAACACGATTCCGTCTCGCACGCGCTGGCGACGATTGAGCGCCTGGGCCGCGAATCGGGTCTGTACGACACTTACATCCGCACCGATTCGCAGCTCATCACCAAACAGCCGGTCACGTTGAATGGCCGTCCCGTGAATGCGAAAAACTTGAATTACTTCGACGCGATCTTCTTTTTCGGGCTGCGCGAAATTGAATTGAGCGACCAGCAAAAGGCCGATCTGATGTCCTTCATCAAAGAGGACGGCAAGGGCTTCGTCGGCGCGCACACGGCGACGACGGCGTTTTTCTCGTGGCCGGAATTCGGCGAAATGATCGGCGCGCGTTTTGACGAACATCCCTGGAACGTCATTGACGGAACCGTCGTGATTGACGATCCGCTGTTTCCCGCCATGAAGCATTTTCCGCGCGTTTCGGTCATCAGGGACGAGCATTACCAGCACAAGGATTTTTCGCGCGATAAAATCCGCGTGCTGGCGCATCTGGACGTGAGCAAATTGGATATGAAAAATCCTCGCGTCCGTCGAACCGACGGCGACTATCCCGTCGCCTGGTCGAAGATGCACGGCAAAGGCCGCGTCTTTTACGCCACGCTTGGACACGCGCCGGAAAGCTGGGACAACCCGCAAATCCAGAAAATGTATTTCGAGGCGCTCAAATGGGCCATGGGCTTGAGCGAAGGAGAAACCAAACCGCTCGCAGGAAACTGATGCGTAACGTCATCAAAATTGTCTTGGCGGCGTTCGCCATCGCTGTCGGAATTCTGGCGCAAACTCCCGAACCGCCGAAACAGCCGCTGGC
>DATCXQ010000635.1:0-16231 GCA_036565725.1 Blastocatellia bacterium | reverse complement strand
CCTGCCGCGCGGCGAGAGGTCTATGATCGAGAGCCGCCTGTGGCCGAAGCCGATCGCCGGGTTCGCGCTCGTGAAGAAGCCCGAGTCGTCCGGCCCTCGATGGACGAGCGAGCCAGTCATCGATGACAGATCGGCTTCAATCGCCCCCTGATCGAAATCCCACAAACCTGTTATTCCGCACATTCCTCGTTAATCTCCAGCCGCGCTCGCATACCGTGACGCAGATTCTTTAATCAGTTCCTCCGCCCAACCATTTTGGAGCGCAAGGCGCGAGGCGCGTTCATCGCCGAGGAATTTTACGTTGCTATACCTCGGATCGCGGTAGTCCATGATCTTTCCACCTTTGATAGCTTCGATAACTTGCGCCACACCTTTTTCCACCACCCACGTTGGCGCAAAACTCAAAATATCGCGTATCTTATTGAAATTGACCCGGTAATTGCGGCGGTCCGTATCCGCCCCCTGGTCTACGATCTGAGCGGCGGGTACAAATTGACTTATGATCTTACCGATCTGGTAAATAGTGTAGTTCTGTTCATTCGAACCGACATTGAAGGTCTGATTTTTTACCAGCGGAAATGGAGCTTCCAGAGTTTTGAAAACAGCCAATGCGGCGTCGTGCACATGCACGAAAGGGCGCCACTGATCTCCGCCACGGATTGTAATCTGGCCGTCAACGAGGGCTTTCGCAGTAAGCAAGTTGACCACCAGGTCGAACCGAGTGCGCCCGGAGAGGCCATAGATTGTGCCAAAGCGCAGTACGGTAGGAGCGAAATTGGAATCAGACAAGCTCATTAAAACCCGTTCTGACGCGATCTTACTGCGGGCGTATAGAGAAACGGGGTTAAGTTCGGAATGTTCATCCAGGACTTCGTCGCATGCGCCGTAGACCGAACAGGTGCTGGCGAAGATAAAGCGGCTGACCCCGCTTCCCTTGGCCACCTCGGCGATCATACGCGTGGCCGTCAGGTTGACTTCGATGGTTAGATCTTCGTCCAGCGCGCAGGCCGGGTCACCGACTATTGCGCCCAGATGAATAACCGCATCCATATTCTTCGTCGCCTCTACAACTTTATCGACCTGGCGAAAATCAGCGCGCATGATTTCCAGCCTGGGGTGATACAAGAAATCCTGAATCGCCTCGGAGCCATAGAGAAATAAATCTAGCAAGCGCACGCGGTGCCCTTTTTCCAACAGCATTGGTAACAGGGCGGAGCCGATGTACCCTGCGCCTCCGACAAGCAGAATATTCTGCGGTTTACCTTCATTGGTCTGCTTAAATCTATGAGCGTCCGCGAAAACTACATTGGACCAAAGAGAAGACCAAAGACGAGAACCCACCAGCAACACTATGCTGACAATCCAGGCATACAAATATGTCCCGCGTTGGAGGCCGGGGCCGCTTGTGAGGTACGAAAGAAAACCAAATAGTAAGTAGGCCGAACTGACGGCATAGATTACAACCAGAGCCTTATATCGCCCTCGGTAAGTACGACCGTAAGAATAAAACCCGCTGAGAGAGAATACGATCAGGCAAACCAGTGTCAGTCGAACGGCGCAGTTGCGGTACCCAACAATGTTATCCTGCAAGAAATCCGTGTAATTAATTTTGCCGGCAGAGCTATCGGTCATCATGAAATAAATCAGGCGGATAGCTATCGAAGCAAGGACAGCGGCGTTTATGAGTATTGCGTCAGCCAACCCCATTAACACCTTAATCCGATTAATACCCAAGCGATTAAACATGCCCATGATACATGCCTTATCCTGAAGTTGTTGTAAGCAAACGTCGGGGAGAAGGAGATGTATTGTTCCTTACAGGGACACAGGTTAGTGAGGGGAGTGTCACGAGTAATAGCCGTAATACGGGATGTGGTTGACTGCGACGTCATTCAGGACCACCCCAAAAACATTGGCCCCTACGCTTGAAAGCTCCTGGCGGGCATGGGTTACGGCTTCCCAATTGCTTTTACCGCCGTTCACGATGAGGATCACCCTGTCGACTATAGTGGACAGGATGAGCGGATCGGCCAGATTGACGAGCGGCGGCGAGTCGAACATGACGTAGTCGTAGCTCTTGGCCAAGGTCTCCACCATCTCTTTCATCTTTCGGGAGCCGATCAGTTCGCATGGGTTATGCGGAACGGCGCCGCTCGGAATCAATGACAAACCCGAAACGTCCGACTTCCGGATCACGCCCTCCAATTCGGCGTCGCCCGAAAGATAGGTGGACAAACCGGGCTTCTGATCGATCTGGAGTTTCTCGTGGACGGTCGGCGTGCGCAGATCGCAATCCACGATCAACACTGACCGCCCGAGCTGCGCTAGGCTGATCGCGACATTGATGACCGTGGTCGTTTTACCTTCGGCGGGTTGGCTGCTGGTAATGAGCCAGGTTTTAGCCTTAAAGCCCTCGCCATTTTCCGACAGCATGATCGATGTCCTGAGCAGGCGATAAGCCTCGGCGGTCGGCGAACGTTCGTCGATGGTTATCAGTTGTGGTCTGCTCTGCAAGGCGCCAATGGCATTCAAGCTTCCATGCGCGCCTCCGTTTACCGCCGCGCCTCCGTTGGCAGCGGCCTTGAGCGCCGCCGCGGCGGCCGGGAGCTTCAACTTATCCTTGAATTTACCAAGGAGCGAAGGCCACGCTTTCCCACCGATTTTCGGTATTACGGCAAGGGCGGGCAACTGCAGGCGGCGGCCGAGGTCTTCAGCGCTCTTGATAGTGCGGTCGAAGAATTCGAGCAGCAAAGCGACGCCGACGCCCAACGTCAGACTGAGGGCGAAGCCGACCATCGTCCATAACGTGCGATTCGGACCGGTCGGCGTTCTCGGCGCCCGCGCCGACTCGACCACGCGCAGGTTGTTCTCTTGCTGGGCGAGTTCGAAATTGGCTTCGCTGCTCTTCTCCAGGAAATTCCTGTAAAGCGCCTTGGTCGTATCGACCTCTTGTTGAAGTATCCCGAACTGGAACGTGTCCACATTCTCTTTCGCGGTTTGGTTTTTGGCCTCTTCCAGCGCCTGCTTGAACGCCCGTTCGTCGCGGATGGAGCGATCGAAGTCGAGCTTCAATCTGACTTCCAGTGACTTTCGATGGGACTCGATCTGCTTCCTGATGGCGTTCATCTGCTGCTGGACTTCGATGGTCTGCGGGTTGTCGGGGCCGTAATTCACGTCGAGTTGCGCGGCCTGCGTCATGAGATCGCCGAGCTTTTTCTGAAGCTCCGCAAGATTCGCGTCGGAGTAGACTTGGGGGACATGTTCGACGCGCCCCCGTCTGACATCTTCATAGAGCGACTCTTTGACGATGCGGTCGGTCTCGGATCGCGTGACTTCGGCTTGCAGACGCAATAGGCGGTCGGAGCTCAACGATCCCTTGCCCTGTGGCGCCACGTTGGTATGCGCGCGGGTGTAATTAGCCAGGGCTTGTTCGGCCTTCTCGGCCCTGGACTTGAGCTCGCGCGTCGAGCGGTCCAGCCAAGTCGACGCTTCCTTGAATTTCCCGGACTTGTTCTCGATATTGTGGTTAATCAGGGTTTGAGCGAGCTGATTGCAAATGGCCGCGGCTAGCGCGGAGTCGGGATGCGTGTATGAGATCTTCAGTAATCGCATCTCCGAGATCTGTTCCACAGGAAGGTTCTTTAATCGCGTGTCCGAGGCCGGTTCCACCAGGAGGTTCTGTTTGAAAATCTCGACGAAAGGCGCCAGTCGCCAACTCTCCGCAGGAGAATACTGCGGATCGATCGCGCCTACGCTAGTAGGATTGGATAATGAATCGGGCATGTTTGGCGCGGGTTCCGACATGTTCCTCCGCCCTTGAAACACATTTTTAACGCCCTGCGACAAGCTGCCGAATGTTTCCTTTAATGTCCGTCCTCCGGGATCGAGGATATCCTCGCTACGATCGAGCTTCAGGCTGACGATCACCTCTTCAACCAGAGGGTTGCTTTGAAGCAGGTACATTTTCGTCCTCAGAGACTCATCGTTCTGGACGACCAGATCGCCCTCCCTGACCTTGATCACTGCGGTGTCCTCTTTGCCGGCGTAGATCACTGCATACGCCTGATAGGCGTCTCTCGTCCGGAACGCCGCGAACAGGCTGAGGGCCGTGCCGATGGTGACGATGGCGATGATCGGCCGTTTGCGCCTGAAGATCGCGCGCGCCCACTTTGCCCAATCAACCTGAACTCCCTCCTCTTCCGCCCCATTAATGTTGTAGCCTTCCACGTAATCTGTTCGGCGCCATTCGGACCGCTGAAGCTGAGCGTCGATTGGCGCTTGACGATATTCGAGGGCGTTTTTTTCATCTGTCATCGGTTAGCTCCTTTTAGACGGTTCGGGTTAACCACCTTACTTGAATCTGACGGCTTCGCTTTGGACTTCGCCCTCAACCGCGCCGTTCGTGAGGACGAGTCGGGATGTTCGTAGGCGCCGATATCCACACGGCCGCCCCGCGACCTGACGCGCCCGTCATAATCATTATCGAAGCCTGACAGGGCGAGGCCCGCGTTTATCGCCGGGCTGTCTGACCGCAAGTGGAAGTCAAACGCCGCCGGGTCGGCGAATTTAGGATCGGCCTTCTCCAAGTTGCCCGCGAGAATCAGGCCGGAGGCATCTACGTTCTCTTCGGCGGACAGGAGAACGCCGTTCGAAATTATGTTGTTACTGATTCGCACATTCGCGAATCTCATAGGCTCTCCCCTGCTCGCGCCACCCATCCAAATACCGGCAGTATTCACTTCGTAAAAGATGTTATTGGCTATAGTAGAATCCGAAACCTTCATGCCGCCCTTGGAGGGCGCCCACATTACGATGGCTCCGAGCTTGCCGTTATGCTGATTTCCGAAGGCTATGGTGTTATTAAGGATGTTCATGTGAGCCCGCGATTTCGGCCAGACTTGTATGGCCCACCCCTGTTTTATGTTGTAGATGATGTTGTTACGAATGGTCACGTGATCCCCGCCGTCGTGGTAGACGCCGTGATCGTGGTTCTTCCAGTACTCATTGCTCGGCCGGCACCCCTGCTGGCCAGGCCCCAGACGGCCAACGTCGTGGATGAGATTAGCTTCCAACAGAACATTGTCCGCCTCGATGAACACACCGTTTTGTCCGTTTGAGGTATTTGTGCAGACCCGGCCAATGTTATGGATGTGGTTGCCTATAACCTGGAAATAGCTCCCGCCGTCGAACAGATCGATCCCGCCGGCGCTTCCATTCGCATTGGCCAAACCGCTCATCTCGAAGTCCTGGATGCGGACGTAAGACGCGCCGCCTCGGACAACAAAACCGGAGCCGGCTTTTCCGTCCCCTCCGTCGATCTTCGCCCGGCGCCTGTTCTTAGACCTGAAGACAACCCAGTTGTCCGGCGCGCCGCCTCTCGAGACACAGACGACCACTTTGCCGTGGCAATCGTTAGGCCCGCTGTAGGTATAGACGCCGTCGTCTACCAGTACCGTATCGCCGGGTTTGACGCTATCAGCGGCTTTTTGAATCGTCCTGAAAGGGCGCGCTTCGGAGCCGGGGTTGGAGTCAGAACCGGTAGGCGAGACATGGTAAGCGCGCGCGCCGTGTTGCGGAGGCGTAGCGATGCGGTAGGAGGACTGCGTTTGGGAGCGGGCCTCATTGGTTAGCGTCATCATTATGAAGGCGCAGCAGATGCCGCTGAAAACCAGCGCCACACAGTTACAGAGTAAGGAAAGGCGACACGGAATGTGAGTAACGAACAACCTCTTCATGTAATACTTCTATTTGACTCCACTCGTTCGGGCCTTCCTGAACGTATGACAGTTCAGTATCTCAGAATGCGACTGGGACTGACGCCTAACGCCGACAGGATCGCCCCACTCACTATCTTGGACCGGCTGTTGGGGATGATCACTATATCGTTCGCGATTATCTCGACGTCTTCCTGTATACCGTTCATTATCTTGCCCGCGTCTATTCTTATCTCTTGCTTCTTCCTGGTGACTGGATCTTCACGGAATATGATCGCGCGGCCGGAAGCAGCTGTGTATTTCATCCCCTTCGCAAGCGCAATAGCCTGCCTGAGCGTGGCGCCTTCTTTGAACGGGAACGAGCCGGGCTCATTCACATCCCCTCCGACGAAGAAGACTTCCGCCTGCGGAATATGGACGACGCTTCTGGGATCGAGGCGCATGTTCTTATCGATGTCGCCCCTTAACAGCCCGTTAATATTGACCCTTATCGACTCATACCTCTCATGCTCCTCCGGCCCCTGATCGCGGTCCTCGGAATGAGAGGGGGATTGAGAGAGCGGGCTTGCGGAGGCGGATTTCGGCTGCGAGATTGATAGCGCCTTAGGTTCGCCCGCGACAGAAACGTCGCTCTCCGGACGACGCGCCTCGCGGATGATAAAGGCGGTGGAGCCATGACTCTCGGCCAACCCGCCGGCCACAGTGATTAAAGTCAGCAGTGATGGACGCCCCTCTATCTGATAAGCCCCGGGGCGATTGACCGCTCCCTGGATGAAGAAGGTCTGGCTGTTGAGCTGTTCGATAGTCACAGTCACGCGCGGATTTTTCAGGTATCGCCCGTGCAAGCTGTCGGCGATAAAGCCGGCCAGCTCATCCGCCGTCTTTCCATGCGCGGTTACAGGGCCAAGATACGCCATCCTGATCGTTCCGGAAGCGGTGACGCGTCGCATGCCAGACAACTCGGGCGCGCGATCCACCTGTATATCGATCACATCGCCGGGGTTGATCCGATAATCTTCTCTTACGTCGACGACGGCGCTTGCCACTCCTTGCCCGTCCGTCGGTTTGCTTGGCGCCCGTCGCCCGCTCTCCTGCGACTGCGCTTGGCAATCCGTCAGGCCTCCCGTCGCAGGCCCGAGAGCCAGAATGCATAATAGGATGACTAAGCTGATGAGTAGTCTTTGCGGATAGTAAGCTTCAACTTTCATAGTGACGCTCCTTATGAAGAAGCCCGCGGCAATCAAGATAGATATAGCCTCTTGCGCTCAAGACGAAGGCGTGTTGACACACCCCTCCCCAGGCTCGCGGGACCGTGAAGGAAACCTCGTGTCGAGGCAGCATACAGATTGTCTGAACATGGTCAATAAAGTGGCCGCTCTACCGATGCGTCCTGAGTCTACCGGTCATAAAAGCGCGAAACAGTGATGGAGTGTTGAAAATCGTGCGCCTACTAACTACAAAGAATCCCCTCTCGGCTCGATTCTTTGCAGCGCGCCGCATCGCTTTTGAGCATGCAACCACAGGGCGTGTGGGTAATGCTACAAAGGATTTCGCATCACATTCTGTAGCGCGCCAAATGGCGAGCGACCTGTGCCTAACGTTTGGGAGACCCGCTTTGAGTAATAAGGCGACGTGACTAAGGGCAAAGCTAAATAATTCGGCAACGAGATATCCATGCGGCGCCAGGCGCCGGACGGAACTGCGGAGAATAAACCTTAAAGTACCTTCCCCGAGATACCTCCCGCTGAGATTGGTCAACGCTGTTTGTCGTTAAAGGCCGATTGATATCTTTAAATTACGACCTATTTCGAAGAATTCGTTATCGCGAGATCCCCTCAGTGCTATTACCTTATCCTGCTTCTCAATTATTATTTATGCTGAACGGATTTGTTATGGCCTGCCGCGTCCTGCGCCCATTCTATCTAAATTCTGGAGCAGGCTCTCTCGCCCATCAGACAAGGTAAGTGGCTGTTCGTTAGTCTGAGTAATTTTGTGATCCTTGTGGACCAATTGCAAAACTCCCGAGACGTCTGCCTTTTCTTAACCACTGTCATCGTGCGAGATGTGGAGTATGCAGTAACCTAAAACAAAACCTTAATTTGCAGATGCCGGGATGTAAAATCGGTCCCTCATAGGAACGAAACGGATATTATACAAATCTACTGGCGTGTACATCGGCGGTTGCGATAATTCTTCACCGGCGCAATCGCCCTTTTTGGACTCGACAATTCGCCCCGCTACCCTGGAAGAATCGTCACAGGCGGCATTGGACGGGCCTCGGCTTTTTTGTGGTCGCCCCTTTCAGATCCGCCCGGCGATTGGCTTGTGACCGCGGGAGGTTTGGCAAGGCCACGCTGATATGCATAAACGATCAGCCCTTGTCGGTCCTTAACCCCGACCTTCTCGAAGATCGAGGTCAGATAATGGCGCACCGTCGGCTCAGAGATGCAGAGTCGCTCCGCTATCTGCTTATTCTTAAGCCCCTCGCCGATCAAGGCGATGATGTCTCGTTCGCGCCCGGTGAGCCTAACGCCGTTATTCAACCCGCTGTTGGTCTGCTTCACCTCGCCCGCATGTAACAGATCATCAAGCACGTGAGAAACGGTTCTGGGATCGAGCCAGACCTCGCCGGAGTAGACGCTCTTCACAGCTGTGATAAGCCGGTCAGGCGATTCCGTCTTCTGGACCAACCCCTTCACCCCGAAGCGCACGATGCGGCGGCGTAATTCGAGGTCGAAGTCGCTAATCAGGACCAACACGCGCGCCCCCTCGGCGGCGATCGACAGGTCGGAAAGAAGATCGAGATCGGGTTCGCCGTCGGAATTCAAGTTTAGGATTATTATGCCCGGGCGCAGGCGCGCGCCCTCGAGCGCTTCATCACGGCTCGAGGCTTCGCCAACGACCCTGAATTTGGGCTCTGTTTCGAGGATAAGTCGCAGCCCAGCGCGGAGCAGAGTCTGACTATCAACGAGCAATATACTGATAAGGGACGTATTTGACTCAGGCATAGCTTTTTGAAAACCTCTGTACCTGGCCTGGCCTTTGAAACCTTCAACAGTCGATCACAAATCAGAAGAATTTGTCGAAGTATTTGTGGTCGGCTACAGGGAAACGATTCTATTAACTAATTGATGGGAGTGTTCGTGGGAGTAACAGGGAAAAGGAGCTACGGGAAAGGCCACTATCCCTTTATTTTTCATCGGGGCGGAGGGATTCGGCCCCCCGACCTCTCGTTCCAAAGCTGCGCGGCCGCAATGCGCTCGCGGAACGTCGTATACTAACGTTGCCGACAAGAAGTTTTCTTATCATATAACTAGGGCATGCCCGCTCTGTTTGTGACCCCGCTCGACGCGCGCCGAAGGAGGATTTTTCAGCGATTTAGCGCCTCTTATCGTGAGTAACTCGTGAGTCGGGAACTTTACTGCCGCGCGCCGTGCTATATTGCCCGCGCTGCTACCTCGCTAACTAATCATCACAAACAGCTGCGCACAGCGCCGAGTAGACTCCTATACCACTGTACCATACCGTACCAAGTCCTTTACTAGCTTTGCGACGAAACGAATTTACAGCACGCGCAGTAATTTGTCACCTCACAATTTATTTTTTTGTTAAGTAAGGGCGCATCCATATATTCAGCATATTCAGCATTAATGACGCATTCAAATACGACCGCGCCCGCAAGAACGTGATCATTGGCGGGGCGGTGATCCCAATCTGCATCACCGCTCTATCTTGCGGTTCGCCGTCTCGAATCTACCCCGCCGGCTTCGGAGACATGCGCTTCATCTTCGAATAAGCGCTCGCGTTCTTCGCGGTCGTCGTAGTTCAGGGCGCGTTCATGGGGCTAGGATACGGCTTCACGTGGGCGTTCTCGTCCTGGATGGGGCGACTGATTTCCCTTACCCGGCATGGGCTTTTTGGTCGTCTTGATTCTATTCGGCCTGGTCACCTACTTCATGTATGGGATCGTCGTCAGCTTGAAACAACCGTCCCAGCTCTGCGCGCACGCCCATCTTGTCGTTCGCATATGGCATCCTCAGACAAGAGCGCAAATCAAACCGCGGCTATTCGAGCTGGCGCCGTTGCGGGCAAAAAGCCACCAAGTTCTTTCAACACGCCAAAACCTTAACGCTGCGGCATCTGCCGATTTGCGAGACGGCCCAATGAGGGGCCAACTTTAGCAGGCTAAGCATCCCCCCAAGTTTCCATCACTGCGGCGCAGCGCCTTCGTTCTGAATAGCCATACGGCGTTGAGAGTAGCTGGTAGATGTAACGACAGCGCCTTATCTCCCTCAGATTGCTCCGCCTCCAAAAACGGGTTCACAAAACCATATCCGCCATCCCGTCTCCGTTGCAGCGCCACAAAGTTAAGGGCCTCGTTCGCTTCAAGACAGATAACCCCTTGAGAAAAAACCAGCCGAAGAAGTTTACAGCCAAAATCAAGCCGATAATTTCTCAATTCGCCAAGCGCCACCAGCGACATAATTTGACTGCTCATATCATCCAATCCCACCTTGTCTGCAAAGAAATGATCCACGACGTCGGATAACTGCGCCGTTGGAAGGCCAAGCCAGACGGCCGGATTATCTAGTACGCGTAACGTATCCCCAGGCGGTTCGACGACATCATTAACATAGCCAAGCGACGTCAACAGTGAAGCGATCCGACGTACGCGCCCTTGAGTTCTTATATCCTCGCCCTGTCCCGCAAGTTCGCCTGCGATTAGGTCTACGAGCTCCCGTAGTATCGCTACGTCCATGCCGGCGCTCATCAATATAAGTCTGATCTGGACGACGAGCAGCGGATCAATAGCTAGCTTGTCACGATTAAGGTGAGATAGGACGGTTTTGGCGATCCGCGAACTGTCTTCCGCTATCTTCCGCAGGTCGAAATTGAAGCCGGGAGTCGTGGCCAAGCAACAGCGGGCGAATAAGGATTGTATATAAGCTGCCGTATTATTGAAATATATATCACCCAGCGCCCGGCAATAGCGATCAGTTTTTATAGCTTGTTCAAACGACAGACATGTTGTCTCACCCATGATCAGAATTCTCCAGATCGTTGAGGCATAGCATTAGCGCGACAGTGCTCCTGAGACGTAAACCACGGGCCGTCCGTTGAATTAAGTCGCTTTCTTTGTCACTTTGAGGCCACGGTAATAAGCCTACTCCTTCAGGAAGATGGGTGATGGCGCGCTCAACCACCGCGCTTCGGAGCCAGGGAGGCAGGCCGAACATTCTCACACACAAGAAGGTCAGCGCTGAGAGCCAGTTGATATTGTCGGAGCGCACCGACTCGATCAAGAGAGTTCGAGGGAATAGGCGCACACGGCTTTCGTAAGAGGCGCAACCCAACTGAACCAATTGGGCGCACATTATTATCGCCATAATATCATACTCATCAGAGCGTGCTCGAAGCGCACGCTTGTCAATGAGTGTGGCCAGATCACGTTTGCCTGAAACGCCAAAGGTCGCATTCACCTGGCAGCGCGACAGATAGGCTGCAGTGACCTCCTGAGTAAGCAGTGGGAGATCTGATCTTCCCAGTAGGCGCCCTTCAGATAAACGTTTGATGGTCTTTATGTCAGAAGGATGGTATTTGTCGCTATACTGCGCAAAATAACATAATAACGCCGTATGGTAGACACACCCGACGGAAGCAAAGGCGACATCTTCCAGAATTCCCGACCATAGCCAGCGCGCCGCCGCATTCGAAAGCATGCCTACTAGAGGCATTGTCTCCTCGGACCTCCGATCCAGGGACAGAATCTCGGCGGTAGCGCCGATATCAAAAAAGGCGCCGAGGGAGGGGCTGCCTTCGAATTCGTCTAACAATTTTTCGAGCTCCTCTTGTGAGGCAGCCAACAATTTGGGCACAGAATCGGAAAGAGTCATAGGTATGTTCTTTTTGTCAGTAAGTGGAACAACATCGCGCACACCAGCGTCGTGTGGTATAGCTCGCCAAAATTCGATTGAGACGATTTAGCGTGCGCAAGTACCTTACTGGTCGGCGCTATCGCCCCCTCTGGAGTCGCGGCGACAAACAACCGCCTAAGCGCTTGATTCAAAATTGTCCGGCGAAGCTCATTAATTTCGATGCCGCACAATAACCAGCACAACGCCAACTCGCCGAGCGCATCGGCGTTGTCTGCCCGTACCATTACTGCTGTCAGCAGGACTATCTCATTTTTCATGCGCGTTACGGTTTCAGCGTCAAGGAACTGAGTGGCGTCGCGCAATCCCATATCAGTCAGGTAATAGACGGCGTGGGTAAGCGAGTAGAGATCGTCAATGCAATAGCGCGCCGGATGTTGACGCAGACAGAACGGAGTGTGTGCGAACCATGCCGCAAGAGACGCCTCATATCTGGGATCACCGATACGACCAAGGGAATAAGCCATTTCCATTTCTCCATAAGCCGGGCGATCCATCCCCCTGAAATACCCCATATCGCTCAAGAAATCCAAATACGATCTTTCAAACGGTAGAGGGCGACCTTCTGTCATGAAGAAGTCGGCAATTACTGCAAGCGTTGTCGCGGCAGAAGAGTCATAAGCGACCAGCTCTTGCCAATCAACAGTATTGGCTTCTTCCAGCGCGTAAGCAGTAAGCCGGTCTGTCAACCGGTTATGAATTCCGTGTCTCTTCAAGGTCATTAACATAAACGAGAGCTCACCAAGCGGCTTCACTCGCCAATTTAATTCTTTCCCGGTTAAATTCGAGTGCTTAAAACTCTCGCTATTAGTCCAAAGCCACTTTAGCGTCGCCTTGGCTAATGAGGAGATTTGCGATTTGATAAATGCCGAGCGTGACATATCAATTGTGCGCCGAGTTGCTCACTTCTCATATAAATCCCCATCGCGACAATCGGAACAGTTCACAAACGCCGAGGTGGGGAGGTAGTCATGTCTTCTGATTACTTAGAAGTAACGATAGAGATCCAAGTTTGATTATCGACAAAAACGGCTAAACAAATTCGTAAGCGACTCTTTGAGAATCACTGTGGTAGCCATAACATTGTGGTCGCCGGCCACTGCAAACACTGTAGCAATCCACACAGAGCCGCAAAAGTTTAGGCGCCCATCCAAACAGCAAACCAGGAGCCAAAGAACACCCTGTCGAACAGATTCATCTCGATGACCTCCAAGTTTGAATATTGGTACGTCATGTACTTATTCATCCGCTTGACACTGTAGAGCGACAGCCCGATCGCGCACGCCGCGTCTTGTAGCCCGCCTTCGTGGATTCGGCCTCCTTGGGCGGGGCTTCCGGCAAAGTGGCGCGCGTCCTCACACTCGGCGCATCGCCTGCCGGAAAGTGGTCGGCGCCGAGGTTGTAGATAGTGCCAGTGACGCGCTGTAATAACTTATCTAATGCGGCCAGGGCGACCAGCAATTCTTCCGCGACGTTATCAGCGCCTTGGGCCTCTACGTAGGCCAGGCCGCCTTCGAGCTGGCGCTTGAGTTGATCGACCGTGAGATTGCCCTGCGCTACGCTTGCGCCAAGCGCCTCTGCAAATATTTCAGTTTCGTCGTTTATTTCTCTGGCGGTCATCGGGTTTACTCAGTCATGACAGGGAGCCATTGTTCCGAGCGGCGAGTCTTCGCCACTTCAGTTTTACCCCCACTAATCCCCGGCGTAATAGCAGCGCCATCAAGAGAACTGAAACAATCGAACAAACGGCCATCACCTTGAACGCCGACTGATAACTGCCAGTGGCGTCGAACAGGAATCCGGTCAACAGATTGGCGCCGCCGCCCAGAAGCGTCTCGGCGCTCATCATAACGGCGAGCAGTTTGCCCAAAGAGCGTAGACCGAAGAGTTCCGCCAGCACCAACCTTGTCGTCACCGTTACGCCGCCGTAGCCCAGTCCGAATATCAGGCAGAAGAACCAGACGTTCGCCCGACCAACCTTCAAGATAAGTAACGCGCCGGCAAGCGTCATCAGGCAACATACCAGATTGACAGCGCGCTTCTCGAAGCGGTCGCTCAAAAATCCGAAGAACGACTTGCCCGCCAGGCTGAAGAAAAACAACGCGCTATAGGCCCACGCGGCTTCGGCAGCGCTGAAACCGACCAGCGGCGATCGAAGGTGCAGGATGAATTGCTGCACGAGCGCAAAGATGACGGCGTAGCAGAGCGATGAGCCGAGCAACAGCGCCCAATATGAGCCGCTGCCGATCACCTCCTTCATCGTCGCCTCCGAGAACCGGTCTGGACCAGCCTCTGTGACAGCCGCCGGCGCTTCTTCCTTTGTCGCAAAGTATTTCAACAAAGCGCCAAAACAAATAATGCCCATCGAGGCGAAGATCAGGATAGCCGTCGGCTTGCCGAACCTGCTTGTCAGGAGAGGCGCCACGGGCGAGTAGATCAGCGCGCCCACTATCGCAGCAGTGGCCGCAATGCTTTTGATCAGCGTCCGGCGTCGCAGAAACCAGTCCGACTCATCGGGATCGCCGGAGGCGCCGATCTCGGCGGGGCGATTCTTGATGAAGAAGTATATCAGCGGCATGAAAACGGCAAACATAAAGGCGGCGTAGATCATCATCGCGTTGCGCCAGCCATAACCGGCGATCAGCCTGGTCGAGATTGGCGAAAAGATCATCCCGCCCAGACTTGTCGCTGTGCCCACTATGCCCATCGCGACGCCGCGCTTGCTGGTGAACCAGGTCGAAGCCAGATATGCGCCCGGCCCTATGCCGGCAAAGGTCAACCCAAGGGACATCATCAAGAGCGCCAGGTAAAGTTGCGGCGGCGCGTCGATGCGGGAACCGAAGAAAAGCGCGACGCCGATGACCGCCGCGCCGATCACCATAAACCGCTTGGGCCCGTACCGATCCCACAACGGTCCGGCGAACGGCCCTGTCAGTCCGCGCGACACCAGCAGCGCCGAGCCTGCTGTGGCAATGGTCGTGCGATTCCAGCCGAACTCGTTGATGAACGATTGATAGAAAAACGGCATGCCTCCGAGCAAAATCCCATTGGTCACGGCGATCGCGAACACGGTGAAAAAGATCACGACCCATCCGTAAAAGAATTTGGACCAGCCCCGTGAGACGGGCGCGGACGCTGGAATAATGTCGATATCCTTCAATCCAGGTCACCCTCGAAGACGCGGAATAGGCGGGCAATGAACGCGTCGTTGTCTTTGCGAATCTCCTCCTCTTCCTCGGGCGTCGGCTTGTAGGCTTCGACATCCGCGCGTGAGATCATTCCTTTGGCTTCGAGCATCTTCTCGATGATTCGCAGCCTGTCACGCAGCACATACACTTCGTTGGCCAACGACACCACGATGCCGAGCAAGATATCCATCGCAGGATCTTCGAACTGGTGTTTTTTTTTGGCGCCTATCATCTCTTTGCGTTACGTCTCCGCCATCGTTACCAGGTACGGCGACTGGCCTGAATAGGCCCCTCTGCCGGTATTTTTACTCTCCGCCGCAACTTCGCGGATGTTCTTGAATCCGGCCACACGAAAGACCGCGGGCAAATCCAGTTTGTGGAAGGCATGCCAGTAAGGCTCACCGTTGTTGTGAGTCTCCCAATTCATGAGAAAAGCGTTGTAGGCCGACATTTGGCTGTATGGCGGCAGGTTAAGGTGCGCGGTCAGTCCACCCGGCTTCAGCAGCCGATGGATTTCGGCGATCATATTTTGAATCGCGACGGGCGGGAGTTCGTGCAACAGGATGGTCGAGAAGACCAGGTCGAACGACTCATCGGCGAACTTCGTCCGCTCGACGTTCTGCTGGCTGAAATGAACACGGCGGCCCATCCGTTCGGCGCGTTTATGCGCGTATTTGATCATCGGCGCGCTCAGGTCAATCGCATGGACCTCGGAGCAGGGGAAAGCGTCGGCAACCGGGATCGTCTTCTGCCCGACGCCACAGCCCATGTCGAGAATCTTCTCGTAGCGGGCCGGGGGGATCACCGATGCTAGCGCGCGCCCGCTCTCGCCACTGTCCGGCCCGTTGCGATGCAACACGTAAATGGGCGCGCCGATGTCATAGACGACTCCCGCCAGATCGTCGCCGTGATAACTACGCGGCTGTAGATGGAACTCGACAGCCGTATAGTAACTCGGCGGCTCCAGGTCGGGGTCCGTCTCGACACTGCCGAGCGCATTCTCGGTCGGGCGATTCAACTCTTCTGCCAGTTCCGTGCGACGCGGTTCGAGTGACTCATAAATGACCGCCCACATCAACCCCTGACTGGCCTGTTGGATGGCGCGGTTGTATCTGTAGAGCGTCATCGGTCGCATCAACTCGCCGACCTGCTCCATCGTCGTCGGCTTTTCGCCGTTGTGTGCTTGGGCATAACGATGCTCGCGCGTCTCGTAAGCCGCGCGCAGTTTAGACATGGATTTTTCTGCGATGTAACGCTTCAATCCTTCAACGTAATCGAAGGCGGCATGGCTGCTTCGATTGTGTTCGATTTGCATAGACCCACTGCTACCTTTCTCGTAAAAATGCAAGGCATCGACTGGATCAGTACCGCGAGCGGTAGCGAGCGGAACCTTTGC
>DATCXQ010000622.1:0-7273 GCA_036565725.1 Blastocatellia bacterium | reverse complement strand
GCGGTGTACGACGTGACACCGGGGCAGACACGCAGGTCTGCCCCTACGATAAACACCGCAAAATTTTTGCCCAGCTGCTTATCGGAAAGAGCCATCGTATTTGTAGTTTATTGGAGCGTATCCCATTGTGTACTGGTTTTTCAGGCGCAGCGGCGGCCATATTCAATATCCAAGAATGAGCGCTCATATGCGCTTCCCAACGCGGGTTGAAATTATATTTGATCGAAGCGCATCGCTTTGCGGCTCCAGTAGAATGCATTGCAACTCCGTTAGGAATGAAATGTTTATAGTTAGTGGCGCGGTCACTCTTCAGCTTCATTAGGAGCGACGCCTGACACGTTTCGCTCTTGATGAAGCTTCGGGGAAACAGATGTCATCGCAAACTAAAAACATTTCGATCTGCCGGGGCTAGAATTAAAAAATGGCCACTCACAGCAATGTGCCGCGCAGGATGATCGCTGCAACGCTGAAATATATGACTAACCCCGTCACGTCCACAAGTGTCGCGACAAACGGGGCCGAAGACGAAGCGGGGTCGAAGCCGAGGCGCCGCAGGACCAGCGGTAACATCGAGCCGGCCAGCGCTCCCCACATCACGATGCCGACGAGCGCCAGGCCGACCGTGACGGCGACCAGAAACCAGTGCGGCCCGTAGAGGTCGGAGAAGGTCGACCAGACTGCGATGCGCAGAAAGCCGATGACGCCCAGTATCAAGCCGAGCGCCAGGCCGGAGAAAATTTCGCGGCGCATGATCCTCCCCCAGTCCCGCAGCGTGACCTCGCCGAGGGCCAACGCGCGAATGACCAGCGTCGCGGCCTGCGAGCCGGAGTTGCCGCCACTCGAAATGATCAGCGGCACGAACAGGGCCAGCACGACGGCGCGGGCGATCTCCTTCTCGAAAAAGCTCATGGCGGTCGCCGTCAGCATCTCGCCGATAAAAAGGATCACCAGCCACCCGGCGCGCTTCCTGACCATCCGGTGGAAGGCGACCTGCATGTATGGCTCGTCGAGCGCTTCTGAGCCGCCGAACATCTGGATGTCTTCAGTCGCCAATTCTTCGGCCACGTCGAGGATGTCGTCGCTCGTGACGATGCCGATCAGCACGCCCTCGGTGTCGGTCACAGGTAGCGCCGCCAGGTCGGCCTGGCGGAAGACATTCACCGCCGTCTCGCGGTCGTCGGTGGCTTTGAGCGCCGTGAAGCTCCTCTCCATCAGGTCGCCTACGCGCTGTTCCGGGTCGGACAGCAGAAAGCGCCGCATCCGAACGTCGTCGATCAACACTCCGTCGTCGTCCACCACGTAAACCAGATTGAGCGTCTCTTTGTCCTGGCCGTGTTTCCGAACGTAATCGAGGACCTGTCGCACGGTCCAGTCGGGGCGCACGGCTATGTATTCCGGCGTCATGAACCGCCCGACGCTGTTCTCGGGGTAGCCGAGTAGTCGGACGGCGACCGCCCGCTCCTTCTCGTCCAGCAGTGACAGCAGTTGTATCGTCACCGTCGCGGGCAATTCTTCGAGCAGCCTCGTGCGGTCGTCGGGAGACATGTCGTTGAGGATCGCGGCGACGTCCTCCTGAGCCAACGATTTCAACAACTCTTCCTGTTTGTCGTGTGGCAGATATTCGAACGTGGCCGCGGCCGTCACTCGCGGCAGAACTCGAAAGGCCGTCGCCTGCCGTTCCGCCGGCAGTTCGCCGATCAGATCGGCAAGGTCCGAAGGGGTCAAGCCCTCCACCGCGTCTCGCAACCCGACGAAATCGCGCAGACGAATCGCGTCCTCAAGTCTGGTCTGAATAACCTGCATTCTTCGACATCGCCTTCACTTTATTTTTTTCAATGACGCGTTGACCAACGGGACGGTCAGGACGTTTAATTTCTTTATTCCAGCCGTGCGATTCAATTCGAATCATACAGGCGCCAGTATAGAACACGGACGGGCGAGATTGTTGAGCAGATGCGCAAAAGTCGCAGAGGCACAAAAATCGCAGAGGCAGGAAAGCCGCAGAGAATGTCTGCGCATTGATCGCTGGCGCAATTGGCGAATATGAATCAAAAGCGCGATGCGCGCAGCTTGGTTGAAGGAAAATATATGAATTTTCGCAATGCCATCGCCACTCTTTGTCTGGGACTATTGACGGCCGCCGTCTTTCACGCGCGCGCGCAGCAATCAAGCGCGCAGGCCAATACGCAAGCCGACGCGCAATCACGGCGATCCGGATTGAGCATCCGCATGGATACTGACCTGGTGGTGATTGACGTGACTGCCACTGACAACACGGGAAGCTACATCCGCGACCTGCGCCCCGAAGAGATACAGGTTTTCGAAGACGGCCAGGAGCGAAAGATAAATTTCTTCGCAATGAACGACGAGGTCTCGCTCTCGCGCCCGCTCGCAGTAGTCTTCGCGCTCGACCTTTCGGGCAGTCTCAGGATCGACGAGATGGCGACGCTGCGACAGGCCGCGATGAAATTCACCGACTTGATGAAGGGCGATTCCGTATTCGCCGCCTTGACGTTCAATCACAAGGTGAAAATCACTCAGGACTTCACGCCCGACCCGGCGAAGATCTCGCGGGCTTTCGAAAGAATGGACAAGTTCGAGGGTTCGACACGCATCTACGACGCGCTCGACCGCGCCATCACGATGCTCAACCGGAGCGCGCCACGGACGCGTAACGGGCGACCCGTACGGCGCGTCGTCGTCGTCATCACGGACGGTTTCGATTCGGCGAGCATCATCGACCGGCGGGAATTGATCCGAAGGGCTAACGACGCGGGCGTGACTATTTATTCGGTCACGCTGCCGTCTTTCGCGCTCTCGCCCACCGATTCGTCCACTCGCGTGATCACTCCGCTCGACGCCTCGCGCATAGTGTCGGCGACGGGCGGGCAGGACTTCCCCGCCGACGCCCGCGACTTCACGCCGATCTTCAAGGCTCTGGCCGAGGAGATTCGGGCCAGTTACGCGTTGGCTTACTACCCTGACAGCCGTGACGGCAGGCGCCACGAGCTTCGAATCAAGACTTCGCGCCCGGGCATACAGGTCCGCGCGAGCCGGACCAGTTATACCGCGCCGATACAATAAAGGAGGAGTAGTTTATGAAGACCGAGAATCGAAAATTGAGGATCGAGGATAGAGCATCGAGCATCGAGGGTCGAACGGACGGATCGACCTTCCATCCTCGATCTTCCATCCTCAATCTTCTATCCTCGACCCTCTATCCTCGATCCTACACCGTCTTCGCGCTCTTCATTTCTTCATGGTTGATCGCTCTGACACTGCATTCATCCGCCGTCGCCCACCAGCGGAAAAAACTCAAGAACGCTCTGGCGCAGGAGGCGGGAGAGACTATCAAGATCGACTCCAGTCTCGTCGAAGTTCCTGTCTCGGTCACCGACGCCGCGGGCCGGCCTGTCCTCAACCTGACTGCCAGGGATTTCTGGTTGGAAGAGAATGGCAGGCTGCAGCAGATCGTCTCGCTCGGCGATCCGGGCGAGGCGAGGGTCGAAATCGCGCTGCTCTTCGACATTACCGCCAGCGTCTACGACCTTTTCCATTTCGAACGGCAAGCGGCCTTGCGGTTCCTGCGAGAGGCGCTCAAGCCGAGGGACGCGGTCTCCATATTCACGATCGGCATCAGACCGAGATTGATACGATCTCGGGCGGTGGGCATTGATAAAGCGATCAGGGCCGCGATGACGATCGAGCCGACCAAAGAACCGACCGCTTTCTTCGACGCCGTCGCCGAGGCCGCTCAATACTTGAACAGGACCGCCGCGCCGGGCGCCAAGCGCGTGGTCGTCGTGATCTCGGACGGAGAGGATATGCTGAGCGCGAACCACACAGTCGGCGACGCCCTGAAGGAGTTGCAGCGATCTGATTGCCTCTTCTATTCGATCAATCCGAGCGGCCCGTCCATTCGATTAAACAAGATCAGCCTCAGAGCGCAGGACGATCTGATCTCGCTGGCCTCCGCGACCGGCGGGGCGGCCTTCCTCCCGGCAAGCATTAAAGATTTAGACGAAGCGTTCGGACAGATCGCGTCCGACTTGCGAGCGCAATACCTGCTCGGCTACTACTCGACCGCCGAGCGCGCCGACGGGCGATTCCGGCGAATCAATGTGCGCATGCCGAGGCGACCCGACCTCCGCGTCCGCGCGCGCCAGGGCTACTACGCGTCGAGGACGTAAAATTGTAGGGGCGGGATTTCCCCGCCCCATCGCCTGGAATTCCTTCGTAAATATTTCTCCACATAGTCACACAAAGAACCACGAAGGCGGCGCGTCATCTTCGTGAACCTTCGTGTGGCTTGGTGGAGAAAATCACTCACACCGAAGCGCGATCATCGGATCCACCTTCGTCGCCCTCCGCGCCGGGATGTAGCAAGCCAACAGTGTGGCCGCGGTCAGCAACACGGCAATCGCGACAAAGGTCAGCGGGTCGGTCGGCCCCACGCCAAACAGCATGTCTTTCATCAAGCGCGTCAAACCGAATGAAGCGAGGAGTCCGATTGCCACGCCGGCGAGCGTGAGCCCCATTCCCCGGCCGATGACTAGGCGCAACACGTCGCCGGTTTGGGCCCCCAACGCCATCCGGACGCCGATTTCGCGCGTCCCCTCCGCGACCGTGTAAGAGATCACGCCGTACAAGCCGACCACCGCCAGGACGAGCGCCAGCGCCGCGAACAGCGAGAGCAGAAGCGTGTTGAAGCGCGTCCCCGACAGTGAGGCGCCCATTCGCTCTTCCATGGTTCTGACGCCGGTGACCGGCAACGCTTTATCCACCGCGATCACTTCGCGCCTGACATCCTGAATCAGACCCTGCGGATCGCCGCTCGCGCGCAGCGCCAAAGTGAGCGACCGCCGCAAACGGCTCAGCGTCGGGCTACGCGCCAGCCAGGCTTGCGAATAATCCCAGTACATCTCCGGTTCGGCTTCGGTCCCGGCCCACCAGTGACGCACATCGCCTACGACCCCAACGATCTCGCCCAACTGATCCTCGTAGCCGCCGAGCGTGATGCGTTTGCCGATCGGGTCTTCGTCCGGTAAATAACGCCGCTGAAAGGCCTGGTTGATAATCACCACGCCCGCCGCCTGCCCTTCATCCTGCTTCGTAAAATCGCGGCCTCTGACGAGCGCGATTTTCATTGTGCGGAAATAGCCGAGGCCGACCATGCGGTACTGCGCGTCAGGAACCTTCCCCGACTCCGGACGCGGGCGGCCTTCGACGGTGAATGGGCGTACGCCGCCCATTCCGCTGAACGGGAGCGCGTGTGTCGCGGCCACAGACTCAACTCCGTGAAGGCTCCCGAGGCGCTCGGTGAGTTGTTGATAGAAGCTTATGACCTGCTGCGGTTCCCGGTATCTGGCTTCCGGCAATGTCAATCGAAGCGTGAGCGTATTGCGCGGGTCGAAACCTGAGTCTACTGATTGCAGACGCAGAAAGCTTCTGATCATCAACCCAGCGCCGGCAAGGAGGACCAGTGACAGAGCTATTTCCGAAATCACCAGAGCGGAGCGGAGACTCGCGCCAGCCGTCGCGCCACGACCGCCGTTTTTGAGCGACTCGTTCAGGTCGGGCTTCGAAGATTTCAAGGCCGGCGCAAGCCCGAAGAGCAACGCCGTCAAAAACGTGAGCGCAAGCGTGAACCACGCCACACTCGCATCCATTCCCACCCCTCTTTCGCGCAACTGGTCGAAAGGGCTGAGAGCCACCAGCGCGTCCACACCCCACCACCCGATCAGCAAGCCTGCCAGTCCTCCAGAGCCAGCCAGCAACAGGCTCTCTATCAACAGCAACCGGACGATCCGCAGGCGGCTAGCCCCCATCGCCACACGAATCGCGATCTCCCTGGTTCGTGTCGCGGCCCTCGCCAGCAGTAAGTTGGCGACGTTGGCGCAAGAGATCAACAAAACGCAGGCGACCACGCCGAAAAGAATCAGAAGGATTCGACGCCAACCACTCACGACCAATTCCTGCAGCGGAACGATATTCGCGCTTAAACCGGCGTTGAAGCCGGGATTCGCCTGGGACATTCCCTGGGTAATGACGCCCATCTCGGCGCGCGCCTGCTCGATCGTCGCCTGCGGTTTGAGACGCGCTATTACTTGAAGCATGCGGCCCGTCATTCCATCCAGCCCGCGTTCCGCGTCGAGCGCGGCGGGCGCCCATAAATCAATATTGCCCGACGGAAAGCTGAACCCCTCCGGCATCACGCCGACGATCGCGTAAGGCTTATCGTCGAGCGTGACGGTTTGGCCGACGATGTCCTGCGACCCGCCGAAACGCCGCCGCCACAAACCGTGGCTCAGAATGACGGCGCGCTCGCCCCCGGGACGGTCTTCCTCATTCGTAAAAGCGCGGCCCAGTCTCGGCGCGGCGCGCAAAAGGCCGAAGACGTTGGCCGAGACGCGCGCGCCTTCCAACATCTCCGCCCCGTCGTTTCTCGTCAGTGTGAAGCTTTGGGGGCCAAATGCCACGATCTCTTCAAAGACCGTCTGCTGCGCTTTCCAGGTAAGGTAATTGCCGGGCGCAACGCTCCCTCGGTTAACGCCGCGCGCCAGGTTTGCCTCGTAAACCATCACCAGGCGATCCGGCTCCGCCACGGGCAGCGCCTTGAGCAGCACCGCATTGACGACGCTGAAGATCGCCGTGTTCGCGCCTATGCCGAGCGCGAGCGTGATGATCGCAATCGCGGTAAAGGCGGGATGCTTCCGCATCATTCTCAATCCAAAGCGCAAATCCGCGAGCAATGAATTCATGGTTTCCCTCTCTCTCAATCCTCAATAGCCAGCGCCATCAGCGTCACATCATCCTGAAAACTCCCTCCGCTGAAATCGGCCACTGCGGCGAGGATCGTTTCGCTCAGTTCGGCCGCGCTCTGACGTCTATGTTCGACAAGCAATCGCAGCAGCCTCTCTTCGCCGAAGAATTCGCCTGCGTCGTTGGCGGCTTCGGTAATGCCGTCGGTGAAGCAGAGCAGGCGGTCGCCCGCGCGCAGCTTTACTCCGCCCTGCTCGTAACGGATTTCAGGAAATAGGCCGAGCACGATGCCGCCCTCCGAGAGCCGCGCCGTTCTTCCGTCGCGCCGCACGAGCAGTGGCGGGTTGTGTCCGGCGTTGGCGTAAACGAAGCGCCGGCTGGCGGTTTCAAACAGTCCGTAAAAGAAGCTGATGTATTTGCCTTCGGGGAGATTGCCGCAGACGGCGCGGTTGATCTGCTCGCACAATCGCTGCGGCGGCGCGGCGGCGCATGCAAAGGCTTTGACCAGCGC
>DATCXQ010000616.1:0-7882 GCA_036565725.1 Blastocatellia bacterium | reverse complement strand
CACCGGCGCCAGGGATCAGGCGTCCGCCCGCCCCGCAGGCCCGCAACTCGACCTGACGAAGATCACGTTCCCCGTGATGGCGGTCAACGGCGAATTCGACCGGCCGCTGGCCAAGACCGTACGCCTGCATCGCGAATTGCGCAACTTCACTAACGTAGTGCTCCCGGGCAAGTCGCACCTTACGGCCATTATGGCGGGCTACATGCCCAAGGAGTACCTCGAAAGCGTCGTCAAGTTCATCAACGCCAACGACCCGAAGAGTAAACAGCAACCAATCGCAAGACGATGATTTTTGATAAAGAGACTTGCGTCGATAGCAATTCGGCGCGCGAGTAGCTTGGTTTGGGATGGGATTAGTGCATGAACGATGAGACGGCTGCCGGACCATCGCCCCTCACTCAAGGAGCCTTGAGCGACGGCGCAGTCTTTACTATGAAATCCATCGCATCAGCCTAGGAGGTCAATTATGCGTTTCCGCCAGTCACAATTTCTGTCAGGATTTTTGTTACTACTCGTCTGCGCAGCCGTCACGTTGGCTCAGAACGCCACAGGCTCGATCACCGGCACGGTGACAGACCCAAATAACGAAGTGGTCGCGAACGCCACCGTTACGGTGACGAACAAGGCGACCGGCGCCGTAAGGAAAGTCACCACGCGGAGTGGCGGCGCCTATTCAGTTGAAAGTCTGCTCCCCGGAGAATACGAGGTGAAGGTCGAGGCCCAGGGATTTATCACACAGCTTCAGGCTCTGCCTGTCGCCGTTGGCAATACCACGACGGGCAATTTCTCGATGACTGTCGGCGGGACCAGCCAAACCATCGAGGTAACAGGGGCGGCCCCGATCATCAACACGACCGACACGACAGTCGGCGGCGTGGTCAACAGGGACCGGGTCGAGAGCCTTCCTCTGAACGGACGTAGTTTTCTCTCGGTCGCGGCCTTGGAGCCGGGCGTGAATATTTCTTACGCCGCTAATTCCGGCGCGGGCAATCCCAATAACTTCTTTCAGGTTTCGATCGGCGGCGCCCCGCAACAGATGACCGTGATTTCCGTCGATGGTTCGCGAGTCAACGACCGTGTTACCGGCGGCACCTCGCAAAATTTCTCCGCCGAGACCGTCCAGGAGTTCCAAATTAGCACCCTGGGTTTCGATCTCTCTTCGGGAACCGTCTCCGCCGGAGTCGTGAACATTGTCTCGCGCACTGGGACGAATGATTTGCATGGCGGCGGGTTCTTCTTCTTCCGCGACCACAATATGGCTGCCTTCACGGCCTTAAAACGTCCCTGCGACCCGACTGCCCGCAGCCCGTTGTGCGATGCCCCCAGCGCGCTTGAGCGTCTGGAAGACCCCTTCTTCATCCGTCGGCAATACGGCGGCACGATCGGAGGGCCGATCAAAAAAGACAAACTCTTCTTTTTTACCAACTATGAGCGGAACGACCAGATCGGCGCGAGGACAATCGCCTTTAACGAACCTCTCTTGCGTGGCTACAACCACGTCGCGCAACAGCCCTTAAAGGGCCATCTGGGCGGCCTCCGGTTGGATTACACGATCAACCAGAAGCACACCGCCTTCCTTCGCGGCAGCATTGACAATAACAATAGCGTCTCCGGCACGAATCTTGAGTCCACCTGGGTCGCGTCAGACAACTTCTCCTACCAGAACCAGGTGGGACTGACCAGCGTGCTCTCGTCGAACATGGTGAACGACTTCAGGTTCTCCTTCTCGTACTTCAGAAACCATCTGGCGCCGCCCAGCCAGGCGGAGTGCGAGCAAATCAGCGGAGACCCGGCATTTTGCGTCGGACTGAACGGCCCGTTGATCTCCTTATTTGGCGGAATGCAGGTTGGCACTAACGTCAACGTCTCGCAGGATCGTCATCCGCGGACCTATCAGTTCACCGACAACGTCAGCCTGACAAAGGGTAGCCATCGCTTGAGCTTCGGCGGCAACTGGGAACACAGCAACAACCACGGCACCTGGAGTCGGCAAGCCACGGGAGCGTTCTCCGCTTTCAGCCCGCAGACGGTTTTGACCATGCTTGGACAAACTTCCCCGATCTACCAGGCGCTTCCCGCCAGCCTGCAGGTCGGCTATACAGGCCCACGGGCCACGTTCGCGGAATTGCTGCAGCTTCCTATGAACGGCACGTTGAACATCGGCGTCGGTAGTCCGATCCAGCCGGCTCCCTTCCGGTTCAACGAAGTCCTGGCCAACGACCTTATTCGTTTCTACATTCAGGACCGCTGGCAGGTTCGTCCCGGATTCACACTCAATTATGGATTGGGATGGTCGTACGAGAATAACGTCTTCTACGACGACCTCGATCTGCCCCAGTACCTGAAGCCCTTGTTGGGAGACAACCTCGGCGGGCCGAAGGATCAGTATATGAATTTCGACCCGGCCTTAGGTTTTGTCTGGGCGGTGGACAAGGAGAAGAAGACGGTCTTCCGCGCGAGCGCGTCATTGCACCACATCTCGCCCAATGTGGGCTTCTTCAATCTCAACCAGCGCATTCTTTTCGGTCCGGCGGGGAATGGACTACAGGCGGCTATTGGTTCGCTGTTACAACCCACGACCGGCGGGCCGTTACTGAACTTTACCGGCCCCGGCAGCTTTAAGCTGGCCGATATGCTGGCCTTTCTGCCTTCGGCGACAGCGCAACTGACAACGCAAGTCTTCTCAAGGTTCAATGGGCAGGATCTCTCAATCCGAGGCGTTGAGCTGACCAAAACAGTGCAAGGCGCCGGCGCGTTGGACGCCATTTACAATACCGACTCCAGCGTGAGGCCCTATACGTTCCACGTCAACGCTGGCGTACAACGGGAGATCGCGCACAACCTGGCGGTTTCCGCCGACTATGTCATGCGCCGGGGTGTCCACTTCGGCGCCTTCGAGCTGTTCTTCCCTGACATCAACCGCTGGAATGATTTTGCGCCCAGCTATTCGCTTATCACCACTGGCAATAACGCCGGGGCGGTAAATCAAGCCAGCTTAATCCGTACGCCGGTGATTCCTGTCTGCACTACGGCGCAACGCGCTGATCCCAAAGCCCTCTGCTCGCTTGGCCCGATCCAATACGGGATGCCGGGGATTCTCTCGCGCTTCAGCGCCTTGCAGGTGAAGGTAGACAAACGATTCTCGTCCAGCTTCCAGTTCACCGGCGCTTACGCGCTCTCCCGGTACACGACATTCACCAGTATTTCGAACAATAACAATCTGCATGAAGGTCATGGCATCAGCGGCGGTAATCCCCGGCATCGCTTTACATTCAGCGGCATCTGGGACTTGCCGAAATTCAAAGGCGACCAGAGATTCCTGCGCGGCTTGCTGAACGGTTGGCAGGTGTCGTCTCTGATGGAAATGCGAACCGGGTCGCCCGCATCGGTCACTTTGGGCACCCTCGATATGGAAGGCGACGGCACGTTCGTCTTCCGGTTACCAGGCACGGGGGTCAGTTCATTCGGCTACAACATGAACGCCGATGACATCAGGAAGCTTGTGGATCAGTACAACGCCACCTTCCCGGCGCCCAAAGACACGATGCTGCGCAACATCCCAATCGGTCCGCAGCGCGACGCCATCGGCACGGCGCTGCCCTTCATCGTCTTGCCGGACAAATTCCAGCCTGACGACAGTTTCCTCACGCACGATCTGCGCGTGACGCGAAACATCAAGATTACTGAAAAGGTCAGTATGAATTTGATCGCGGAAGGCTTCAACATCTTCAACATTGCGAACCTGACAGATTACGGCGGCACGCCGAACGCCTACATTCGCCCGACCCCAGCGCCCCCGGCGACTCCGGCCAATCCGAATCCACAGGGCACGCCGGGTCGTGAACCTACCAAGAATGAATTTACTTTTGGGCAGCCCGGTAACCGGGTCAACCCGATTTTCGGCACTGGCGGCCCGCGAGCCTTCCAGTTGGCCTTGCGGCTCAGTTTTTAGAACGCGATTACAAACCGTAGCATCGTGGTAAAGTGATCGTGGCCCCTTGTCCGTAGTCCCGCCTTCAGGCGGTTTGACTTAATCATAAAAACTCGCCGCCTGAAGGCGGGACTATGGACGCTTTATCTCGAACCATTTGACTTCGGACTTTGGAGGAGGAGGACACTTATGAAACGCATCCACACATTTTATCTTGCCCTCGGCCTGGCGCTGGGAGGTTTGTTCATGGTCGGGCGGGCTGGCTACGCCGACAGCGAGACCGCTGTCACCTTTACGAAAAACGTCGCGCCCATCCTTTACAAGAGTTGCGCCGAATGCCACCGGCCCACCGGCGTCGCGCCGATGTCTCTGATGGGCTACAAGGAAGTCAGACCCTGGGCCAAATCGGTCAAGGAGCGGGTGGTTGACCGTTCGATGCCGCCGTGGTTCGCCGATCCGAAACACGGCGAGTTCGCCAACGATCCCAGCCTCTCGCAAGACGAGATCAATACAATTGTGAGTTGGGTCGACGCGGGCGCGCCGAAGGGAGATGACAAGGATTTGCCGCCCTCACCCAAATTTACAGA
Organism: Blastocatellia bacterium; assembly: GCA_036565725.1. Lineage (GTDB taxonomy): Bacteria > Acidobacteriota > Blastocatellia > RBC074 > RBC074 > JAJVID01. The sequence continues at coordinate 3,364 of DATCXQ010000616.1, read as the reverse complement.
AGGGTGGGAGATCGGCCAGCCTGACCTGGTGCTCAGCATGAAAGAAGAGCAGGCCGTCCCGGCCGACGGCGTGATTCCCTATCTCTACTTCCGGATTCCGACCAACTTTACTGAAGATCGGTGGGTGCAGGCCGTAGAGATCAAGCCGGGCGACCCGCGGGTGGTGCATCACGTGATCGCCATGGTGGAAGACCCGCGGCAAAATCGTATCGGCGGACTCGGCGGCATCACGCCCAACAAGCGGGCCATCATTTCTCCGCCGGGCAGCGCGCGATTGGTCAGGGCCGGCGCGGTCATCCGGCTACAGATGCATTACACGACCATGGGCGTGGCGACCAAAGACCGCACCAGCGTCGGCCTGATCTTCGCCAAAGAGCGCCCCAAGATCGCGCTTCAAGGCGGCAACGCGGTGAATATGGGCTTCGTCATCCCGGCGGGCGCCCCCAACCACGAAGTGCGCGCGTCGAAGACTTTCAATGAAGACACTTACCTGTATTCCTTGATGCCGCATATGCACGTGCGCGGCAAAGATTTCACCTACACGGCGGTCTATCCCAACGGCAGGTCGGAGGTCATCCTGAGCGTGCCGAGATACAACTTCGATTGGCAGTTGGATTACGAGTTGAAGAAGCCGCTATTCCTGCCGAAAGGCACGCGGCTGGACTGCGTGGCCCATTTCGACAACTCGATCAAAAACAAGTTCAACCCCGACCCGACGAAGGACGTGCGATGGGGCGACCAGACCTGGGAAGAGATGATGATCGGGTGGTATACGACGGTGCGCCATCTCGACGCGGGGGCCAGGCCGGGCGTGGCTTCTTCGCGGTAAAACTGACAGTTCTTTACACAACAAAGTTCGAGTGTTTAATCCTAGTCCACCGCAGAGGCGCAGTGAACGCCGAGGTTTCGCAGCGAGGAAGAGAAAGTCTTCCTCCTCTTCCATTCTTCTCCTATCTCTGCGTTACCTCTGCGCCCTTTGCGCCTCTGCGGTGAACTGGATCTCAATACTGGTTTCATATGAGCGCGATCGTATGGAGGCGAATATGAGATTTACAACAGAAACAAAAGTAGCTCCAGAATTCCGCCTGGCTGCCGTCATAGCCTTCGCGGTTGTCGGTGTTCTGTCAACTTTGAGCGCCAAGGTCACTTCCCAATCGCCCTCGCGGCTCGAGATCAGGACGCTGTCGTCTCGCCCCGATCTGGTCAGCGGCGGCGACGCGCTGGTTGAAGTCAGAGCGCCCGCGGGAGCGCAATTGAACCAGCTCACCCTGACACTCAACGGCAAGGACGTCACGAGCCGATTGAAGCTGGATGCGGCTAGCGGCGGCTTTCGCGGATTGATCGGAGGAATGGCCGTCGGAGAGAACACGCTGGTCGCGAAGCTCAAATCGCCGAAGGCGGCGCAGGCGAGTCTCAAAGTCACGAACTATCCGATCACGGGACCGATCCTTTCGGGGCCGCATCTGACGCCTTACGAATGCCGCACGGTTGAATCCGGCCTGGGCGAGCCGCTCGACGCCAACTGTTCGGCCAAACAGAAGGTCGAATACTTCTATCGCGCGTCGAACGACACTTTCAAACCGCTCGCGAATCCGACCGGACCTCGCCCCCCTGATCTGGTCTCCACGACGACCAACGACGGAAAAACCGCGCCCTACATCGTGCGCGTCGACTCGGGCACGATCAATCGCAGCATCTACCGCATCGCGATCCTCGACGATCCGAACCCTGAGACCTCGTCCATAAACGGGGATCAGGGCGAATGGGCGCCGGGGCCGGGTTGGAACCGCAAGCTGGCCGTGAGTTTCGGCGGCGGCGCCGGCACTCAATACAACCAGGGCGTCAACCAGGCGACCGCCGCGTTGAATCACCTCTACCTTTCGCGCGGCTTCGCTTTCATGATCTCGACCGAACTGGTCAATCAGCAGCACGGCAACGCGGTGTTGCAGGGCGAGGCGCTGATGATGCTCAAGGAGTATTTCATCGAGCGCTACGGCATGCCGAAATGGACCGTGGGAAATGGCGGGTCGGGCGGCGCGATCCAGCAGTTGGTGATCACACAAATCTATCCTGGTCTGCTCGACGGCTTGCAGCCCACGCTATCGTTCCCGGATTCATCGCTTCACACGGCGGATTCCGGGCTGTTACAAAATTTCTGGCGAAAGGCCGATCAGTCGGTTTGGACCGACGCGAAGAAAACGGCTGTCGAAGGCTTTACCAAAGGGACCACCGCCGCATGGGAAAGGTCATTCGTGCCGGTGCTGACCGCAACCAACGCGCGCGGCTGCGCGTTGAACGACGCCAGCAAGGTTTATGACCCGGTGAAAAATCCGAAGGGCGCGCGGTGCACGATGCAGGAGATGCGCGCCAACATTTACGGCCGGGATCCGAAAACCGGCTTCGCGCGCAAGCCGCAGGACAACGTTGGATTGCAATACGGACTGGCGGCCCTGAACGACGGCGCGATCAGCGTGGATGAATTCCTGGAATTGAACGAGAAGATCGGCGGCAACGACATTGACGGGAACTTCATCGCTCAGCGCGCGGTGGGAGACCCGATCGCGCTGCGGGCCATTTACGCTAGCGGCCTGATGAATTCGGGCGGCGGCGGTTTGGCCAAAGTCCCGATCCTGCACTCACGTCCCTACACCGACGCCGTCGGCGACATCCACGACCGCCATCGCGACCTGACGATCCGCGCGCGCCTGGAAAGAGCCTACGGACGTTCGGACAATCAGGTGATCTGGATCGGGCCTGCGCGCGAGAGGAATCAAGCCGCTCAGAATCGAGGCGTAGACCTGGCCGCGCTCTCGCTGGACACGATGAACAAATGGCTCGACGACATCGCAGCCGATCCCGCGTCGCTCTCGACCGATAAGGTGGCGCGACACAAACCAGCCGATGCAGTTGACGCGTGCTGGGACGCCGAGGGCAATAAGATAGTCGAGAAGGCAAGCTTCAACGGCAAGGGGAAGTGCAACACGCTATACCCCATCCACAGCGAGCCGCGATTGGTGGCTGGAGCGTCGCTTACCAACGACGTCATCAAATGCCAGTTGAAGCCGATCAATTTCGTCGATTACAAGGCGACATTCACCGACGCGCAGAAGACGCGTCTGAAGGCCATCTTCCCAGACGGCGTCTGCGATTACAGAAAACCCGGCGTGGGGCAGGGGCCGATTAAAGGAACGTATCAGCGGTACTAGAGCGATTTTCAATTGGCTGTACGGGAAGGAGCGCTCCGGTACGGTACCGGGAGCCATGTGCGCCAGGATAACCGTAAGCTCTTTGAAATGAGATAACAAAGGATGGCATTCTGCACATAGAAACAAAACCCTCTCCAAAGGAGAAGAAATTTGTGCAG
>DATCXQ010000611.1:0-9917 GCA_036565725.1 Blastocatellia bacterium | reverse complement strand
GGCTCGCGACTCTCGACCCGCGACTCTCGATCCGGTCGGCGAGTTCCGCCGCCACAAGCAAAGCCTGATGCTGCCGGGCGAGGAGCCGTTTCGCGTGGTGGCTTACGACTTCGGAGTGAAATATTACATCCTGCGCTACCTGGCGGCGGTCGGCTGCGAAGTGACCGTAGTGCCCGCGCGTACGTCGGCCGACGAAGTGATCTCATTAGCGCCGGACGGCGTCTTTCTTTCGAACGGTCCCGGCGATCCCGCGGCTTTGTCGGGAATCGTCGCCGAAATCAGGCGGCTACTCGGCGCCTCGCCGATCTTCGGCATCTGTCTGGGACACCAACTGCTCGGGCGGGCGTTCGGCGGAGACACCTTCAAACTCAAATTCGGCCACCGCGGCGGGAATCAGCCCGTCAAAAACATGCGCAGCGGCCGCATCGAAATTACCTCTCACAACCACGGCTTCGCTGTAGATCCGGACAGCCTGAATCAGAACGAGATCGAGTTGACGCATTTCAACCTCAACGACGGCTGCCTCGAAGGAATGCGTCACAAAAATCTGCCCGTCTTTTCTGTCCAGTACCATCCGGAAGCCGGGCCGGGGCCTCACGACGCAAACTACCTATTCCATGAGTTCGTAACGCAGATGCGCGCCCATCGGGAGCGACTGAAGAGAATCATTCAGGTAGGGTGAAATGAGACACCTGGCCTGGCGGCTTCCTTCTCCGTCTCGGCCGTCTCGGCGGCGCGACGTTCCTGATATTTCGCGCGTAAAATCAGCGTGAACTCCATTTCGGATTTGACTGAGCGCAAAGCCAGCCGCGTTTCCGCGATCAGCGTAACGCAGCCGTAAAAAAGAAAGTCCGTCCCGACGATGCCCAGCGTGTTCGGCAGTTCCCGCACGCGGTCAACCACGCGCGCTAAGCGCGTCGATGTTGAAAAGATCAATGGCGCCGCAGACCGAGATCAGAACCGCCGGGGCGCCTCTCGCGCTTAACACGCTGAAAGAATGCGAGGCGTTCTGCATGGCTCTAAACCAGTCTGTTAATCCTTTCGGCGAGTTTAAAATCCTTCTCGGTCAATCCGCCTTCGCTGTGAGTCATCACGCTCAGACGGACCTTGTTCCAGTCGTGTATCAGAATGTCGGGATGGTGATCCATGGCCTCGGCTTCATCGGCGACGCGATTGACGAACTCGATCGCGCCTTTGAAATTATCGAATTTCATATCGCGCGTCAGCCAATCGCCTTCCCGGCCCCAATCCGCGATGCGGGAAAGGGCGTCCTGGATTTGCTCTTCGTTCAGCTTCATTTGCATCTTCCTCCGGAAAACCCCTGTGAGGGCATGCGCCCATGCCTGCCCTCACAGGAGATTTATAGGTTTTATAAAACCTATAAATCACATTCATTCGGTAAGACCAACAACCAAATTGGTCCGAATGTTCGCACACGGAATGCGGCTTGCACAATGCAACGCGTGTTGTATAGACTGACCCATCAAGTTCAGAATTAGGTATGCCTCCCTATAAAACAAGATATTGAAGACACGGCACAAGGAGACCCTCCATAATTATGGCGCCAGATCTTATGTTTGAACGTCGTCTTGCGCTTGCCCCCGCGACCCTCATCAGCGCGTATCGAACGATGTACACTTCGCGCCGGATCGACGATAAAGAATTGTTGCTCAAGCGGCAGAACCGGACCTTTTTCCAGATCAATGGCGTGGGACATGAGGCCGTTCTGGCCGCCGCCGGCTTAGTGTTGCGGCCCGCCTACGACTGGTTCTTCGCCTACTACCGCGACCGCGCATTGGTGTTGAGCCTGGGCATCACACCCTATGATCAATTGCTCGCCGCCGTGGCGGCGGAAGACGACCCTAATTCGGGCGCCCGTCAGATGCCTTCACACTGGAGCAACCCCAAGCTCAACATCTTTTCGCGATCATCCGCCACCGGCACGCAGTTTTTGCAGGCCGTCGGCGCTGCCGAGGCGGGCTACCGCTATTCGATGATCAAGGAGATCGAAGATCGCGCTGCCCACTTCAAACACGACGAAGTCGTTTACGTCTCGGCGGGCGACGGCACGACCAGCGAAGGCGAATTCTGGGAATCGCTCAACACTGCCTGCAATCTGAAGCTGCCGGTTTTGTACCTGATCGAAGACAACGGGTACGCGATCTCGGTCCCCGTGGAGGTCCAGACCGCCGGGGGAAGCATTTCGCGCCTGGTCTCTTCTTTACCTGGCCTCTACATCGAGGAGTGCGACGGGACAGACTTTCTGGCCAGTTACGAGACGCTCAGCCGCGCCGTCGAATACGCCCGCGAACGCCGAGGCCCAGCGCTGGTTCACGCCCACGTCATCCGGCCTTACTCGCATTCGCAATCGGACGACGAAACGCTCTACCGCCCCGAAGAGGAGCGCGTCAACGAGGCCGCCCGCGACCCGATCAAGCGGCTCGGCGATCTGCTGATCCGCGAGGGCGTTCTGACTGAAGAAGAGTTGCAGAAGGTCAAAGACGAGGCCGACGCCGAGGTCAACGACGCCGCCGATCGCGCGCTAACCCGTCCCCAGCCGCCGAAAGAATCGGCCATGCTCTACGTCTATTCGCCTGACGTCGATCCGACCTCGCCCGAATTCGACACCGAAGACCAGGCGCAATTGAACGGCAGGGAAGGCACGATGGTGGACCTGATCAACCGCTGCCTACACGAAGAGATGGAGCGCAATCCGCGCATCGTCGTGCTCGGCGAAGACGTGGCCGACGCCAGCCGCGCCGAATATCTGAGCCGCCTCAAGGGCAAAGGGGGGGTCTTCAAGGTCACTGCCAATTTGCAGCGCCGATTCGGCGGCGACCGCGTCTATAACACCCCGCTTGCCGAAGCCAACGTCATCGGCCGCTCCATAGGAATGGCCGCGCGCGGCCTGAAGCCCATAGCCGAAATACAGTTCTTCGATTACATCTGGCCCGCGTTCATGCAACTGCGCGACGAGGCGCCGCTGCTGCGGTGGCGCTCGAACAACAGTTGGAAATGCCCTATGGTCGTCCGCGTTCCGGTGGGCGGCTATTTGAAAGGCGGCGCGATCTATCACAGCCAGTCGGGAGTCTCGACGTTCACCTCGATCCCAGGATGGCGCGTGGTCATGCCGTCAAACGCGCTCGACGCGAACGGGTTGTTGCGCACCGCCATCCGGTGCGAGGATCCGGTGCTTTTCCTCGAACACAAACACCTCTATCGGCAGACCTACAACAAGAGCCCCTATCCAGGGCCTGATTTCATGATCCCCTTCGGCAAGGCCAGGGTCGTGCGCGAAGGCGCAGACCTGACGATCATCACCTACGGCGCCCTGGTTCAACGTTCGCTCGTCGCCGCCAAGCAGGCCGCCAAGGAAGAGATCAGCGTTGAGGTGATCGACCTGCGCAGTCTCAACCCGTATGACTGGCGGGCGATCGAACGCAGCGTCAGGAAGACCAACCGCGCGCTCATCGTTTACGAAGATTGCATCTCGTGGGGTTATGGCGCGGAGATCGCTGCGCGCATCGCCGACGAACTCTTCGACCAGCTCGACGCCCCCGTCAAACGCGTGGCCGCGCTCGATTGCTTCGTGGCCTACGCGCCCGACGTCGAAGACGCCATCTTGCCGCAGACCGACGACGTGCTAGAAGCTATTCAAGACATCGCGGCTTATTGATATTCGCGGGACAGACTTCAGTCTGTCCCTAAGACAAATTGACGGCTGACAGACTGAAGTCTATCCCACTCTTGGGCCCACTCTCGGGCCTGCTCTCGGTATGGATGCTTTGATTGGAAAATTGACCGGAGTATACGTCGGATCACAGAAGGGCGAAGGCAAAACTTCGGTCGAATCCGCCGAATTGATCGCCGGTCATGGGATACGCGGCGACAGCCACGCGGGACGCGATCCCGATCGTCAGGTCAGCCTCTTCGCCGCCGAAACCCTACGCGGGATACAGAACGAAGGCTTTGAAGTCTCGGCCGGAGGCCTGAGCGCCAACCTCTTCACTGAAAATATCGCCCTCGATTCTCTCAAACCCGGCGCGCGACTTCGCATAGGCGAGGCAGTAATCGAGATCGCCGAGGCGCGCAAACCATGCCGCTCGATCACGAAAATAGACAACCGCCTTCCGAAGCGGCTCTTCGGCCAATGCGGACAGGTTGGTCGGATCATCAAAGGCGGCGTCGCACGGGTCGGCGATGGAGTCGAAATAATAGTCCAAAACACGCTTTGATCGTCGTTTCCCCCATCAACCGAAGTACTGTCGCCGAAACAACTACCAAGCCCTAAAACGGAATCTGGTGAAATCGGGTATGATTGCTGACATTGCCAAGCAAAAATCCCTTCGCTTCGTTTTCGCACTGTTACTGTGTACACAGTGCGTCTCGCTAGCCGTCGCCGACGATTACCCGCGCGACGCGGCGCTCGACGTGATTCATTACCGGCTGAGCCTGACGATCAAAGACGCGAGCGACGAGATTCAGGCAGAGGCGGAAATCCTCTTCGACTTCAGACAGGACGGCGTGAAAACGATTCCGCTCGATTTTGTGGGATTGACCGTTGACCGTGTTACCGAAAATCGGCGCGAAGCGAAGTTCACACATGCGGGCGGCAAGTTGACCGTCGCCCTATCGGGAGATTACCGTCGCGGCGACCGGGGACGAGTCACGGTCCAATACCACGGGCGGCCGGCGGACGGATTGATCATCCGTAAAAACAAGTTCGGCGACTTCGCGGTCTTCGGCGACAACTGGCCCGACCGCGCGCGCCAATGGTTCCCCTCGATTGATCACCCCTACGACAAGGCCACGGTCGAATTTCTCGTCACCGCGCCGGCGCGCCTGGAAGTCGTCGCCAACGGCAAGTTGATTGAAAAAACGAGCCTTCAGAATGGAAATGTCATGACGCATTGGAGCGAGACGGCGCCGATCCCAACCTACTGCATGGTCATCGGGGCGACCGAGTTTTCGATCATCGACGTCGGAACGGTCGAGCGCGCCGGAGACGACATAGAGCTTTTCTATTACCTCTTCCCTAAAGACCGCGACAAAGGGCTGAAAGGCTACGGCCGGACTAAAAAGATGGTCGAATTCTTCTCGAACCTTATCGGGCCGTACCCTTATGAGAAACTGGCGCTCGTGCAATCTTCGACGCGCTACGGCGGGATGGAAAATTCTAGCAGCGTCTTTCTGGCCGAAAACCTGTTCAACGAAGGAACTAACTCGCACGAGATCGCCCACCAGTGGTTCGGCGATTCGGTCACCGAAGCGGATTGGCATCACCTGTGGCTGAGCGAAGGTTTCGCCACTTACTTCGGCAATCTCTTCTTCGAGCGGGCCGACGGCCGCGACAAATTCATCCGGCTGATGCGAGCGGACAAAACAAAGTACATCAAGTCGTATGAGTCTTATGGGGCGGGCGCGCCTCCGATATACGACCCGACGATCGCCGATCTGACGAAGCTGCTCAACGCGAACAACTATCAGAAAGGCGGCTGGACGCTGCACATGCTCCGCCGCGTGATGGGCGATGAAAAATTCTTCGCCGGCATTCGCGATTATTATCAAACCTACCGCGACCGCAATGCGCTGACCGATGATTTGCGAAAGGTGATGGAAGCTCACTACGGCCGGCCGCTCGACTGGTTCTTCAACCAGTGGGTCTTCGAGCCGGGCTATCCCGTCTACGATGCGACCTGGAGTTGGGACGAGACGGCGAAAGCGCTGAAGCTGCGCGTCACGCAAAAACAATCGCCGACCGTCTTTCGCATGCCGCTCGACGTCGAGTTCAAGACCGGCGGCGCGACTCGGCGCGAGGTCATCCAGGTCAACGAACGCGAACAGACGTTCAATTTTAAGCTCGACGCGAAGCCGCAGAGCGTGGCGCTTGATCCCGACGAATGGGTATTGAAAGTTTTGACGATCAATGAAGGGAGATGAAACGAAGATGGCGAAGATAATTCCGGCTCTCCTTACGGCTTTCCTTTGTCTGGCGGCATACGCCGGCGATAACTGGCCGCAGTTCCGCGGACCCGAAGGAACGGGTCATTCGGACGCGCGCGACCTGCCGCTCAATTGGAGCGAGACGAACAACGTCGTCTGGAAGACGCCGATCCACGACCGCGGCTGGTCGTCTCCGGTCATTTACGGCGATCAAATATGGTTGACGACCGCCGCACAGGACGGGCGCAAACTTTTTGCGGTCTGCGTCGACCGCGAGACGGGCCGCGTGGTCCAGGACATGAAGCTATTCGAGGTGGCGCAGCCACAATACGCGCACCCATTCAACACCTACGCCTCGCCCACGCCGGTGATAGAAGAGGGGCGTGTTTACGTCACTTTCGGATCGCCGGGCACGGCCTGCATCGATACGAAGAGCTTCAAGGTTCTGTGGGAGCGCCGAGACATCGAGTGCAACCATTTTCGCGGCGCCGGTTCGTCGCCGATCATCTTTCGCAACCTGCTGATCATGCATTTCGACGGCAGCGACCATCAGTTCGTCGTCGCGCTGGACAAACAGACCGGCAAGACTGTCTGGATGACGAAGCGATCGATAGACTTTCAGGATGTCGACGCGAACGGAAAGATCGCCGCCGACGGGGACTTTCGCAAGGCCTTCGCCACGCCGCACGTCGCGATGATCGACGGCAGGTGGGAGTTGATCAGCCTGGGCGCGAAGGCCGCCTACTCCTACGATCCGCTCACCGGCAAGGAACTTTGGCGGGTCGAGGAGCGTGAGCAGCATTCGGCCAGCACGCGCCCAGTGATCGGCCACGGGATGATCTTCTTCCCCACCGGATTTTCCGCCGGCCAGTTGTTTGCCATCCGGACCGGCGGCAATGGGCTGATCACCGGCACCCACGTCGTTTGGAAGATCAAGCGCTCGGTTTCAAACAAACCCTCGATCCTGCTGATTGACGACCTGATTTACATGATCAACGACGCCGGCATCGCCAGTTGCGTTGAGGCGAAGACCGGGGAATTGGTCTGGCAACAACGGATCGGCGGCGAATACTCCGCCTCGCCGGTTTACGCCGACGGAAAAATCTGGCTCTTCAGCGAGGACGGCAAAACCACCGTGATCCGTCCGGGAAGAACCTTCGAGGCGTTGGCGGAAAATCAACTCGGCGAAGGCTTCCTGGCCTCACCAGCCGTCGCGGGCAAGGCGTTCTACCTGCGAACCAGAACGCATCTTTACAGAATTGAAAACAGAGTAGAGAAAAGGCGGGACGAGAAATGACGCGGGGGGTATAATTGCGGCGGGCCTCTACGAACCGTTTACTTTAGCTCCCAAATCACTCAATCCTCAAAACCCAATGGAGGAGATCCAATGCGTTACACTCGCCACCTGCTCGTCCTGGCGCTCGTCGCGGCCGTCTCTATAACTTTCATCGCCCCGTCTCGCGTGAAAGCCATCGTCTACGGCTTCGTCGACACAAACAATGTTTTCAGCAACAGCGGCGCGTTCATCGTCAAATCGCCGACCACAGGCAGTGTCTTTCCGATATGTTCGGGAACGCTGATCTCGCCGACGGTCTTTTTGACCGCCAGCCACTGCACGGTCTTCTTTGAGAACGACCTGGCGCCGCTCGGCTTTAGGGCCTTCGTCAGTTTCGACAGTTCGATTCCTTTCGGCGATCTGACCAGCAATCAGACCAGACTGATCCCGGTCACTCAGGTCGTCACAAATCCGAACTTCAACCAGGCTCAGAGCGACACCGGGGACATCGCGGTTTTACTGGTTCGCGCCAACGATACGCGCGGGCTAACTCCCGCGCAGCTTCCGACCGCAGGACTGCTCGATCAATTGGCCACGCAAAACGGCCTCAAGAGCGCCGTCTTTACTCCGGTCGGCTACGGATTGCAAAATCGAGTGACGGGCGGAGGGCCGCCGTTCTTCCAGGATATGAATCCCGTGCCGAGGATGTACGCCAATGCCGGTTTCAACGCGTTGAATAATACTTTCCTGCGGCTGTCGCAGAACCCGGCGGTCGGCAACGGCGGAGCCTGTTTCGGCGATTCGGGCGGGCCGAATTTCTTGGATTACAACGGCGCGCGCCTTCTCGTTGCAATCACCATCACAGGCGACGCGGTCTGTCGCTCGACCAACGTCGTTTATCGCACCGACACGGCTTCGGCGCGAAACTTCCTCGCGCCGTATGTCGCGCTTCCCTAAATCGGAGCAGCCCGCAGTGGGACAGACTTTAGAGCGGATTGCAATTGCATGTACGGGAAGGCTGACTGGATCAGTACCGCGAGCGGTAGCGAGCAGGCTTCACGCTGAGACCCGCTCGCTACCGCTCGCGGTACTGATCCGTACTGTCATCTCAGTATGCCGTACATTGATTTGCAATCCGCTCAAATCCATCCGTAGCGTGAATTTTGGGAGGACGGACTGAAGTCTGTCCCACTCGATCAGTTTTCGATTTCGCCGGAATCACCGGTCTGATGATCTTTGATCTGAAAGCGCAAGAATTCGTGAATCGCTTTTACGGCTTCGGGGTTGTTTGTCGAAATACGTACGAGTCCCCCGCGCTCCAGCGCCTGGAACTCGTACTTGATCCCAGCCTTCAAGCTCCGCATCGCGGGCATGCCTGGCGGCGTTTGCGCGTGGATGAGCATCGGCGCGGTGAAGTCGCCTTCGGAAAACTTCTTTGCGATATGCTTCAAATGCTGGCGGATTTGGTCACGGCTGGCGGCGTCATTGGCGTCGTTGGCTTCGACCTGGATCACGCCGCCGCTGGGTTTGAGCAGAAAGTGGTGGGTCGTTTTCGCGTGCGAAAACCCCATCACCGCGTCGCCGCGCCGGTTCACGACTTCGAGATGGCTGTCGTGATTGTGATCCGCCTTCTGATCCGATTTTGATTTTTCGGATTGACGCTGATGATCGTCGCGAGATTGGCTTTGGGCGCCGGCGAGCGTGACGCCGGCGCCGAGGAACGCGAGAACGGCCACAAGGCGAATGACGTGTTTCGTTATTGTTTCTCCTTCTTCTTTGCGCGTGTTGAATGGCGCGGTTTAAGCGGGCCAATCGCCCTGATGTCGGCAAGGCCGATGGCGGCCAGAGTTTCGAGCAAGCGCGCCGGCTCATCCGGCGGGGCGGAATCGAGTCTTCTGTCCCAGTCTTTTAAAAGCTCCCGCATCTCGTCACGCATCGCCGTCAGATCGCGCACGAGCGCTTCAAGCTCATCGAGTTTCGCCGCCGCGAGTTCGCGCACTTGACGGCACGGCGCGCCGCCGGCGTCGCGGATTTTGAAGACGGGCTCCAGGTCGTCGAGCTTGAAACCGATCGCAAGGGCGGCGCGGATGAGCCTTAGGCGTTCAACGGCGTGCCGCGAGTATTCGCGATAGCCGTTGGGAGCGCGCCGAGGCTTGAGTAGCCCCTTGCGCTCATAATGCCGCAGGGTGTCGGCGCTCACGCCTGAAAGCCGCGCCAGTTCGCCTGATCGCAGCGGCCCGCCCTCGCATAGCCCTTTCTTCGATGGAGTTTTCTTCGACACGGCAGGCATTATAAAGTCTGGAACCCATTCCAGGGTCAAGCTGAAATTCGGATACGCATATGAATGATGCCACGGACTTGTCCCGTGGAATCTCACGCTCGTTGCTGCATTAGCCGCCGACGTGGGACTCCACGGGACAAGCCGTGGCATCTCACGCTGTGGTCGGGTTTAATTCTCGAATACCATTAGTCTGTCACATCTTTGGACAGCCCAAAGTCTGTTCCACTTCCAGGGTCGAAGAGGGAATATATGGTCAACTACTCCATCTAAACGCTAGCGCGTTCTAGATGGAGCTTGCAGTTCCAAGTTTCGTATTCACGCCCGGAAGATACTTCCGAGAACGGACTGCTTCGGGCCGGTTGACTATAGGATTCGAGCGAATCCACTGCGGCCCGTCGCCTTCGGCATATAGCCGGA
>DATCXQ010000602.1:0-11202 GCA_036565725.1 Blastocatellia bacterium | reverse complement strand
CCTAAACAGCGCTACCTGCCGCTGCAAGGATTCGATGGACGTCACCTCATCGCAGCCGAAGTTCGCAAAACGCTGGCGCTCTTGCGTCGGCGCGAGAATCGCCGCGGCCTGCGTCCGCAAGAGGGCCTGCTGAAGCTCGCGGGCGGTGAAGGCCGGATTCGCGAGCACGGCGCTCGCCTTTATGCCAAAGACCGCGAGCAGGCTGGCGGCAAATTCGGCCGTGTTGCCGAACAGCAGGACGATCCGGTGTCCCTCCCTGATTCCGGCCGCCAGCAGGGCGTCGGCGATCCGCGCAGCCGCCTTCGCTAGCTCCGCGCCGGAGAACGTCGCGCCTCCAACGGCGATTCCAGGGTGTTTCTCCAAGCGAGGGATGAAGTCGAAGTTCAACATGCCGGAGCGCCTTCCCGTTAATTTACCAAGCCCAGTTCCTGACACATCCGTTCACGGACCAGCGCTGTCACCGAGCCAGGAACTGGCGCGGGAAAACAAAAATCCCCAATGCGGCTGACAGGCATCACCGGCATGATCGAATTCGTCAGGAAGCACTCGACCCAATCCCGGAGATCACGGCGATGCACATCGGCTTCGCGCACAGGAATCCCCTCCTGGAGCAGAATCGCAAGCGCGCGTTCGCGCGCCAGGCCCGGCAGCAGCCCCGCCTCGACCGGCGGCGTCACGACGCCGCTCTCCGCGACCAGAAACACATTGCTCCGCGTGCCCTCTGTCAGGAGTCCGCAGGTATTGAAAAACAGCGCTTCACGACAATTCGCCCGCGCGGCGGACTTCCAGGCAAGCAGGTTCTCAAGTTGATTGGCGGTCTTGTGCCTCACGACCGGCGAGCCCGCGCTTCGCGGAGCGTCGCACAGCGCTACGGGAAAACCGGAGTTGTAGTCCGCCGCGCTGTATGAAATCGCGCGATCCGTGATCGATACTTGCGGCGCTATACCGGAATCCGGATTTCCTGCCGTCAATGTGAGCCGGAGAACCCGGTGGCTGTAAGGATTCGCCGCCAGGCGCTGCTCGACCGAGCGTGCAAGCGCAGCCGCATCGGGCGCGCCGGCGATTCCCAGTTCCCGGGCTGACCGGGTAATCCTCAGCATGTGCCGCTCCAGCCAGCGCGGCGCCCCGTCGTGAACCAGGATCGTCTCAAAGAGACTGAACCCGTACAGCGCGCCCCAGTCTTTTTCGGATATGCTCATTGGGCCCCGACCGCGGCAGGGCGCGCCTGTAGCACGCGCAGAGCTCCTGACTCGATCGCGAATTCCAGATCGACGGTGTACTCGAGTTCCGTTTCGGCGGTGAGCGCGCATTCGGCGATGGCGCGCAGATCGGGATGCAATCCGGGATCGGGCGTAGCGCTCTCCGCGATGTCCAGCGTGTCGCGATCGAGATAGTAGCGGTTAGGCGTGACGACCCCGGACACAACGCGATCGCCCGCGCCCGCCGCAATCTCGATGAGAAGCTGACGCTCACGTCGAGGCGCCCTTGTATAAATAACGCCGGCGGCTTCGGCCGGAACCATTTTCTGAAGGATGACGCCCATGTCTCCGATAGTGGCGATGCTCTTTCGACGCCGATAGAGAATCGCCCGCGCGTTGTAAAGGGAAGCGAAGCACCGCCGGATTGCATCCGGAATGGCCCCGAGCGAAACGTTGATGAACGAATCGTACTGGCCGGCAAACGTGGCCCCGGCCAGGTCTTCGTTGGTGGCGCTGCTTCGAACCGCAAACGACGAGCCGGACGACCGGGCCCAGTCCAGGATTTCACTTTCCCACGCAGGCAATTGCGACTTCAGGAAAAGCTCTGCCACCTCGGCGGAAATGTCCATCAAGCCGGCCGGGGTCGCCCGCGCAGTCCGGGCCGTGAGGGCCTCGAGCGGTTCCCGGACTTTGTCCTGCGCAACGAAGCTCCGATATGCGGCAACCGTCGCCACGACCCCTTGCGGGACTGCAAATCCTCTAGCCATTAACTCGCCAAGCGTCGCCGCCTTCCCGCCCGCCAACGGCGCGTCGGAACGCCGCAGCGCCGCAAGTTCGAGGATGCGCGGCGCCTCTCCGGCCGCGGCGTCGCGTTCGATTGTAGAAGGAGCTATGGTCGATTTCATTATGGATAACCTGAGCCGTAGCGGGCGGATCGCGGCCCGCCGCCTATGCGCGGGTGAGCTTGACCAGGTCAGCGGACTCGCGGCGATGCTCGACATTGCGATAGAGCGACGCGCTCACGCCCATGACGTCCTGATTGTAAGGATTTTCCTTGTTGCGGAGCGCGTGCAACATGGCGCGCGTCCTGCGCGACCGCTGTTTCGCGTTGAAGAACAGCTCGGAGACGTTCCCCGGCCACACCGCGCCTTCCTCCGTCAACCGGATGTGCGTGCCGTCGTCGTAGGCGTACCCTTCCCGGTAAAGGAAGTCCAACTGCGGCTGGAAATTCTCGATATGAGCGATATCCTCCCTGGCGACGTAGCAGAAGTTGCCGAGATTCACCATCCGATGCTCCTCTTCTTCTTCCGGCGTCGAGATATTCCCGGCAAATGGCGAAAAGCCGAACTCGTTGACGAGGCGAATATACTCACCGATATCGGGATAGTTTCGATATCCGTGCCGGTTCAGATGCCCGCGCGCCGAAGGACCGATCCCGATCGCCTCGCTGCCGTCGATCGTCATCCGCGTGGTCAGGACGCAGTCCTCGCGGCGCTTGGAAAAGACGTTCGACAGGACCCGCCGGTATCCTCGCTCCTTGGTCATCGCCATGATCTCCCGGATCATCGCGAGATCCTTCTCATCCGTCGGCTTGTCGGTGGAGTACTCGTCGCCCTGCAGCGCGTTTTGGAACATCGTGTTCGGCATGACATTCAGGCTGTAGCAGTCCAGGTAGGTGGGCTTGATGTCGCGATCCACGATTTCCAGATCCCTCTGCACGTCGTCCAGCGTCTGATCCGGCAGGTTGAACATCAGGTCGTGCGAATAGTCGGAGAATCCGACCTTATTCAAGGCGTCGACCGCGGCGTAGACATCCTTCAGCGTCGCCTTGAGGCGCAGCTTCTTTCGAATGCCCTCGTTGAACGTCTGAATCCCGAAGCTGATGCGCTCAATGCCCGCGTCCTTGAAGCCCTGAAGCTTCTTCGGATCGGAAAGGCTGGTCACATTGCCTTCCATGGTGACCATCTCGAAGCGGCAATCAAACTTGGCGCGAATCGTGTCCATCACCTGCGCGATGAACTCCGGCTCGACGGCCGACGGAGTGCCGCCTCCGAACTGCACGGCGCGGATGTAGTGACTCGCAAGGTATGGCGAGCGGCTGTAGTTTTCCAGCTCGCAAACGAACGCGTCGAACAGAGCTTTGCGTTCGTCATAGGCGTCCTTGCGGATCACTTGCTTGTAGTAGTTGCAGAAGTAGCACAACGCCTCGCAGAACGGCACGTGCACGTAGATTAACGTGCCCGCGGCGTCCGGAGACTCCTGGTTCAGGAAGCTCATGTAATCGCGCACGTCGGTGATGCCATCCTGATATTTGCAGATCTCGGGATAGACAAACACTTCGGTGAAGCGTCGCTGAAATCGTTTGAATTGCATCACGTTACTCCTTTTGTGCTAAACGGCTCGTCCCAGCCCTAGCCACGACGCTACGATTTCCTTCTGGATCTCCGATGCGCCGGCATACATTGTGGAGGCGAGCGAATCCCTCATCTGGCGTTCGATCCCCGATTCCTCCATGTAGCCATACGCTCCGTGCAGTTGCAGCGCGGCGAGGCTCGCTTTCACGTAGCTCTCCGATGTGAACAGTTTGGCCGCCGCCGATTCGAAAAACGCCGGCCGCCCATGGCTCCATAGCCACGCGATCTTTCGCAGCATCAACTCCGCCGCTTCGATGTTGACTTTGATTTCCGCCAGGCGGTGCGTCAACGCCTGATGTCGCGTGAGGCCGCGTTTTTGCAGCCGCCTGACGCATTTCTCGAGCTGGCGTTTCATTGCCCCGACGTTGGCCGCCGAAAGATAGCAGCGCTCGGCTTCGGCGGCCGCATGGAACACCATCATTCCGTTGCCTTCTCCGCCAAGGAGATTCGCTTCCGGAACCCGGCATCCGTCAAACTCGATCTCGGACATCGGCGCGCCGCGGAGACCCATCTTGGTCATCGGGCGTCCGGCGCGGAATCCCGGCGCGGCGCTTTCGACCACAAAAGCAGAAACGCTCCGGGCGCCGAGCTGTTCGCCCGTCCTCGCAAACACGATGAAAATATCCGCGATGGGGCCGTTCGTAATGAAGGTCTTTCTGCCGTAGAGCGCGTACTCGCTATCTTCGCGCCTGGCCGTAGTGCGCGCGCTAGCGGCGTCGGAGCCACCATGCTCCTCCGTCATCGCGTGCGCACCGATCAGATTGCCGGAGGCGAGACCGGGCAGGAACCGCCGCTTCTGCGCCTCCGATCCGAACCTGACGATCGGGGTGACGCAAGAGAAGATGTGATTCCCCAGCGCGAAGACCATGCCGTTGTCTTCGCAGCCATACCCGAGCGCCTCCATCGCGACCAGAATTCCGAGCGGGTCCAATCCCGCTCCGCCGAACTCCTCCGGAACCGCAAGCCCCAGCAGACCCGCGTCCGCGCATTTCTGCCAGCCGCCGCGATCGAACTCCGAGCGCGCATCTCGTTCCGCGACGCCCTGGTTCAAAGCGGCGCGCGCGAACTCGACGATGCCGTCGCGGAAGGCTGTCTGTTCCGGGTCAAGGCCGAATGGCTGCGCGCCGCTCCTAGGCCAGGCCGTTGGAAGTGCGCACAGTTCGCTTTTCGACGAGAGCATGGATCGATGCCAGAGTCTCGAAGTTCTCGAGGTTGTAGTCGTCTTCCTCCAACGTCGCGCCGAAACGCTCTGTCATGAACGTAATCAAGCGCATGACGTCGATGGAGTTGATAAGGCCGTCTCGAATTAAGTGCCGATCGTCGGTCAGCACCACGTCTTTGCTCTTTACGATTTGATCCGTAATAAACGAGCGGATTTCCTCGGTCCGATTCACTTCCAATACCTCCTGTCCTGAATTCAAGATGGATGAGCTCGATAGCCCAAGCGAAGTCCTATCGAAGCCCAGCGGGCTGAGCGACGACTGACCGGAAGAGCGGCGTGGCTGCAAAGGAATGCAGCCACACCGCAGTCGACCTATTTCACGGCGGAGAAAGTCCGCAGAGCGTTGACCGGCGCCGCGGTATTCCAGATGATGAACTGGATCTGCGGGTTGGGATTGACCGCCCAGACGGCGAAATAGTCCACCGGATCGCTCACCGACGCGCCGCCGGCCGTCCTGATCCTCATCTGGGTGGTGCCGTACTCATACAAATGGCCGCCGTCTTTCCAGGCGTTCTCCACTTTCGTTGTGATCGATTCGACCTTGAACTTGGCAGCCGACCGCAGCTTGCGTTGCCCGGCCATCCACTGCGCGCGGCCTTTCTGCATCGGGCGAAACGAGTCCATGCGGACGACCTGCTCGTGGAAGAATTTCTCCTGGCCCTGCAGGTCTCCCTTGACCTCGAGCTGGTTCATTTCATCGTGCAGCTTTTGCGCCGTCTCGATAGACTTTGGATCGCGCTCCTGCGCCGAGGCCGCGCCGGCGCAAAAGACCATGGCCGAAGCGATCAATAAACAACGAACAACTGGATAGACACGTCCTTCGCATTTCACTCGCATTTCACTATCCTCCTTTATGAAGAGTTGTAGGGGGGTCAACAAAAGGCCGGCTTCGTCCCGTGTTTTTGGCGGGTAGAAAACCTGCCTCATAATACCGGCGTCAACTCCGGTCCTGGAATTCCGGCGGGCTCACTCCGAGCGCGCGCAGGTACACGTATCCCTGGCCGCGGTGATGGACCTCGTTGTCAATGGCGTAGAGGACTAGGTCGTGGGCTGCTCCCGTGTACTGGCCGAACGCGCTCACGGTCTCCAGGAACCGGTGGGCCGGGATCTGCGGCCACCAACTGTCGAGTTCCGCGGTCACCTCGTCCCAGACGCCCAACAGTTCTCCTTGTGTGGCCGGCGTTTGCCGATTCGACTGGACCCACCGTCCGGTTGCCAGACCATGTGAGACGGCCGCGGACATCTTAATGATCTCCATTGCGAGACGGCCGAAAGGCCGCATTGCGCCGACCGAAAATTTGAACAACTCCTCTTCGGGAAATGCAGCGATCACGCGGCGCGTGAGGCGCCGATGCGCCTGCCAGTGGGCCAGCAGAGCCGTGGGTGTTATGAAAGACGCTAAATCAGAGCGCATGCATTTCTCGTCGAACTCGCGCCCGGCCGCCTGTATACTCTCTAAACGGGGCTCGCTTGCTGAAGCGCGCCGCCTCTTCGCTGACGATGGTTCGTGAGCTTAGAGCGGCCGGACTGGACCGCTTGTTGCGCCGTCATCTTCACCGCCGTGAGCATCTTTCCACTCTAACAACTGCATTAGCCGGTTGATGTGCCATTCGCGGCTGGCCGGTCTCCGCCGAACCTAAGTTGGTTGATCCAGAATTCGCGGCTGCGCACCGATCGCCGAGCCCGCCGCGCCTCGCTATAGTCCGCCGTCCAGATCGAGGCGCCCAATTCCCACGGGGATTGGTTTGCCTGTGCGATGGCATCGTCCAGACTTGTTGTGCGGAACACCGGCAGCACCGGCCCGAATACTTCCTCTGTGACGAGCTTGCAATCACATGGCGCGCCGGCAACGAGCGTTGGCTCAAGGAAGTGCCCGTGTGGATGCGCATGGGCCGGACGGCGCCCGCCGATGAGCACTTCAGCGCCTCTGTGCAAGGCATCCGCGAGCTGCTCCTCGAGCTTAGCGCGATGAGTTTCGGTGTGGACGGGCCCGATTCGCGTTCGAGGCGCGGAAGCCGGGATCAGCCCGTCCTCCGGCTCCAGCAATGCAATCCGAGAGCGCAGCTCACGGACGAAATCCTCATAGATCTCCGTCGCCACGTACAGGCGTTTCACTGCCGTGCATACCTGGCCGGCATTCCGGAAACGCCCGACCACTGCCGCGTTCAGGGCGCCCTCCCAGGAAGCGTCGGCGCAGACGATCATGGGATTCGAGCCGCTCAGCTCCAAGACTAGTTCGGCGTCCGCCGAGCTGACAGCGCCCCCGATCCGCCGGGCCGTCGCCTCGCTCCCCGTGAGGTGAATCCGCCGCACACGCGGGTCACTCACCAGCGCCTCACCGACATCCTGCCCCCGGCCGGTCACGCAATTCAGCACGCCCGCGGGCAGGGCCGAAGCGTTCATGATCTGAATTACCCAGGAACTGGCCAAAGGCGTTGTGAAGGCCGGCTTCAACACAACGGTTCCGCCCGCCAACAACGCCGGTCCGATTTTCTTAGCCATCAAGCCGACCGGAAAGTTCCATGCAACCAGGGCGGCAGTCACTCCAGCGCCGGGCCGGTTTTGCTCGGCGGCGTAGCCGGACTGGCGGGATGGCCAGAGGGGAATCTCGCCTCCCTTCGATGCCTGCGCGATCACAATCATCGCGCGCATCCTTTCCAGAAACACGGCAACCTCGTCGAGAGATTCTTGAAGCGGCTTACCCTCTTCCCGCGTAATCAGAACAGCGATTTCGTGGGCGTGCGCGGCAACGGCGCTCAGCGACTCGCTAAGCCGGCTGGCCCGTTCCGCAACCGGCATCTCGTGCCAGACAGGAAATGCTCTTATCGCGGCATCCACGGCACGGGCGGCGTCCTCCGGCGCGCCCAGCGCAGCCGTTCCAACGATCGAACCGTCAGCCGGATTCCGCACGTCATAGTGGTTGCCGTGCAACGCCTCCTCGGCGGCGCCTGCGATCGTCATCCACGCGGCTATCGTAGTTGCATTCGTTGTCATCATCGTTGCATTCGTTGTCATCATCGCAGCGCCCCACCGAAGCTCGCGCTAGTGCGCCGGTTCTGCCTGGATGCCGTCATTGCTGAGACACCCTCCACAGCGCTGAACAGCCGCGAGGCCTTGAGCAGCGACTCCTCGTATTCATCCGTTTCATTGGAGTCCGCGACCACTCCCCCGCCTGCATGAATGTAAGCTTGCCCATCCTTCACGACGATCGTCCGAATGGCAATGTTCAAATCGGCGGACCCGTCGAAGCCGAGATAGCCAATACTGCCGCAATACACACCGCGCGTGACGGGCTCCAGTTCGTCGATGATTTCCATCGCACGAATCTTTGGCGCGCCGGTGATCGACCCGCCAGGGAAAGTCGCCTGAATCAGGTCGATGACGCTCCTCCCGTCAGCGATCTCGCCCGTAATCGTGGAGACGAGGTGGTGCACGGAGGCGTACGTTTCTAGTTCGGGAAACGCCCGGACCTTCACGGAGCCGGCAGTGCAAACGCGGCCCAGGTCATTGCGGAGAAGGTCGACAATCATGGCCAGCTCGGCCCGGTCCTTGCTGCTGTGGAACAGCCGCTCCCGATTGATGGCGTCTTCCCTGGGATCGGCGCCCCGCCGGATAGTACCTTTGATAGGCCGCGCTTCGACGGCTCTGTTCGCCAGGCGCAAAAAGCGTTCCGGTGACGATGAGACGACTGTGTGTCCGCGCCAGTTCAGGTAAGCGGCGAAAGGCGAAGGGTTCACTTCCATCAGGTGTTTGTATAGGGTCCAGGGGTGCGCGGCGCCCAGGCTGGCCCGGAACCGCTGGGTCATATTCACCTGGTAGACGTCCCCGGCGTAGATAAAATCCTTGATGCGCCGTACAGCGTCGATATAGGCGCCTTTTTCGAAGTCCGCCTGGATGAGGCATTTGCTGCGCGCGCCATTCCTCGAAGTCTTCGGCATGCGGCGCGTGTAACCGCCGGGGCAGGCGCGGCGCAGTTCCGCCTCCACGTCTTCCATCGTGGGCGCTGGCGTGTCCGCGGGCTGAAAATGACACAGAAAAACGGCGTTGTCCCGGCGGTCCAGAGCGACGGTGAAATTATAGAAGCAGAGAGAATAGTCCGGCAGGCCGAGCTCATCCCGCGCGGTTTCCGGCAGTTTCTCGATTTGCCGCCCCAACTCATAAGAGAAGTACCCGATGGCTCCGCCATAGAACGGCAGCGCCGGTCCTTCCGGCGGGGGGCTGATCGCATACCGCTCCAGCAGGTCGTGAATGGGCGTGAAGACATCGCCGACGACGCGGGGACGGCCATTTTCATACAGGATCGTCTTGCCGGCCTTGGAGACCAGGCGCGCGAACGGCGCAAACGAAAACATCGAGAACTCGCCCAATCCGCCGTCATCAGTGCGGCTGTCGAGTAGCGCGAAGTCCTCTCTTCCCGAGACGTGTTCCGCCAGGTCATGAAAGGAAGCGCCCTTCAGATTCAGCTGCCTAACGTTGACGCACGCCGCCTGCGTGCCATACTCATGAAGCACTGAAATTCTCACGTCGAACCCTTGTCAAGTAGTTTCTTAGCATCATCTGCCCGTACTCAGTCATGAAGGACTCCGGATGAAATTGGACTCCTTCGATCGGGTAATAATGATGCCGCAGTCCCATGACGATCCCGTCCTCCGTCCATGCGCTCACATAGAGATCAGGGCCAATCGTCTTCGGGTCGGCCACAAGAGAGTGGTACCGCGCCACGGAAATGCCGTCCGGCACGCCGTCATAGAGGACCTTGCCGTCGTGATGAATGATCGATGTCTTCCCATGCCAAGGACACGGCGCCCGGACTGTGCTGCCGCCGAACACTTCATTGATGCACTGATGTCCCAGACACACTCCTAGGATGGGTATCGTGTGGCCCAGACGGCTGATCACTTCCTTCGAGATGCCGGCATCCCGGGGCGCCTTGGGGCCCGGAGAAATGACAATCAGGTCCGGCCTCAGGCGCGCGATTTCCGGAATGTCGACCTTGTCGTTCCGGAAGACCTGAACGGCCGGCGTCAACTGGCAGAAATACTCGTAAAGGTTGTACGTGAACGAGTCGTAATTATCGATGAGAACGACGAACGGCGGTTCCATATTGCCTCTCGTTTCAAACTGACGACGGCGCCGCGGCCGTCAGGCTCCGGCCCTCCCGCACCCGGCGCGCTACGGCGTCCGGCCAATTGGAGCGGGCCCGCCCGTGCTGGGCAAGGAAGGCATAAACGCAGCGCTCCAGGCCGTAACCAATACAAGCGGAATAAGCGGGGGCGTCCTCTGCCAGTACTCCGAAACCTTTACCAAGGAAATCCCGGTGATCGTTCATTGATGCGATCGCAAGGCTGTCGCCGGCCGCATCGACATCTGCGCGGAATTCATACTTCAATTCGAATCGCTTCTGAAAAACAGATTGCGGGGCAAAGTCTTTGGTTAAGAAGATGTCGTTGGCCGTGGCGACGTGTCCCCGCAACCCCCACTCCGCTAACAAGGCCGTGGTGCGGCTAAAGGCGCGCTTTCGAAATTCCTGAACCTCGGAGGCGCCGCCCATGCAGACGATTTCGCGCATCGTGAACTCCCTCAACCGGCGCAGTGAGTACATCGTGCCTGGCTCATACCGCATGCATCTGCCCACTGCCCCGACCACAAGCGGATGCCGCCCCAAATCGCGCTCCTGGAAGCAGTGGAGCGCCTGCAGGCACACGGCCACGGAATTGATGCAGTCCGTCTCCGCGCGGCCGTCCAAATCGGCTATCTCAGTCATGCCGCGCGCGTCGGAGGAGAAGGAGTCGACCGCGTCCAAATCCTGACGCAGGTGTGATACGAAATTCAGATACTCGGGCCGGGAGGTAAGGTAATGAATCCGCTGCATGGCGCGAATCGGAATCAGGGTGGGGAAGTGGTACTCCTTTGCGCCGATCTCAAACCCGAGCTTCTGGAAACTCGCATCGAAGTAGTCGAACAGATCCAAAGCGATCCCGGTGAGCGCGTACAGGCCGTCTCCGAGCTGGGTGATCGCGCCTTCTCCCACGAGCTCGCCCGTCGGATCATGCAACGCCGCCCCGGGACAGCCGTGCTCGGAATGCAGAATGCGCTCGGCCGGCTGCACATCATACTCGGCAAACCGCCGCACGATTTTCTCCAGCTTGTCCGCCACGAACGTCTCGGGCTCGCTTTCATCCAGTCTCACTTCCAGTGAATCGCCGTCGCGAAACACGATCTCCCTGATCGCGGCCGATACATGGTATAGCTTTTCCGCCAAGGCTTTGCGCGAGTCGGCCGAAAACTTCTGGGGAAGCGGCGTTGAGATCGTCTTCATTGCCAGTCCTTTCCTCTATTGGTATTGGAGCGCCTCGCGGACGCTGGC
>DATCXQ010000595.1:0-14437 GCA_036565725.1 Blastocatellia bacterium | reverse complement strand
ATTCAACCGTCTTTTCTTCGCATCCTTCAACCGTCGCTCCGCGACTCGCGGATTTCTCTTACGTGTGACACCGGCGTTGAAACGCCGGCCTAAGCTCAACCGTCGCTCCGCGACGAAGAATAAATCCGTATACTGATCTGATAACCGCTCTATGTCGGCTTGTCTATTGAATCGGTCGCCCCCGCCGCCTCCACGATTCGATCAACCGCGCCGGGTGAGATCAGAGTCAGAAACTCCTGCGTCCCCGCGCCTTCGGCTTCGAATACGGCTACGGGCGCCGGGGCGTATTGCGCGTAACAGGTCGAAACCCGGCCTTCGGTTACGCTGGCGGCGATCTGGGATTGGAGATCCGTCTCGCAGATGACTCTGATGGTCAGCGTGGCTCCGGCGCCGTGGCGCGCCTCGACGCGAGGTCCGGCGGCGGCGCCGGTCGTGACGACTCTGGCTTTGCAATCGGGCGCGAAATGATAGCGGATGGCGTAGCGGTGACGTTTTTTAGCGGTGAATAGATCACGCACGATCAGGCGTCCCGGCAGGTTGGCGGCCGGGTCGGGTTTGAGGTAGAGCGCCGACCGCGTGTGAGTCACCGGGTCGCGGAGACGCTCATAACCGTCATGCGAGCCTTGAAAGAAGATCGCGCCGCCGCATTCGATGAATTCATGCAACCGGCATTTCGCGGCCGTACGCCACGAGAACGATTTGGAAGGACCGGAAGGTATGGATTGCGGTTGGTCATCGACCGTGACGGTGTTGTGCGCGGCGGTCGAGCGGAATTCGTCGCGCGTCATCGGGTCCGCGGCGTAAACGAATGTGCCGGGATCAACCAGCCAGGTCACGCCGCCCGACGCGAATTCGATCGAGAGCGCGTCCGAATGCGCGTGCCCGCAGCCTATCTCGGCGCCGTGAGGCCCGCAATCAATCAACACAAAGCTCGAATCGCGGCGCCATCCGTCGCGCATCACGAAATAGCCGCCCGACCTGAATCCCCTGGAAGTCTCGCGCGGCGTTTCAGCCTCCAGCCGGTCGTAGCGGGCGACGCCTTCAGGGCCGATCATCCACAGCATCTCCGACGGGGCCGCCCCCGCGACATATTTCCAATCGCCGCGTTTGAGGATGGCCGCGCCGACAGCCAGTGTGTCGCGGAAATCATTTGCCGCCCGCGGGGCGAGTTTGATCAGCCGCCCCCCGTCGTCATCGCCGAAGAGCGGCGACGACCCGTCAGGCCGCGTGATCCACATCAGGTGATCGAGCATCGCTTCGAGCTTCAGCCGGAGCATGGCCTCCGTCTCGCAATGAATCATGTTGTCGTTGGCCCGCGCCAGCGCGAAGAGATGAGTATAGAAGTCCGTCGTGTAACGGTGGTAGTAAGATGATTGCTCGAAATATACGCCGTCCGCGCGCACCTGTTTCGGCGCCTGATCGAGTAGTATTTGCAGCCCCAGATTGCGCCATCCTTCGGCTCGGTTCATCTCAGGCAGCGCCAGGCCCAGGTAGAACAACCCCAGAGCCTCACCGGTCAGATGCGTGTTGGGACTGAAATAATACGAGAGGTACCTCTCGATGCTCTGTCCGTGCGCGATCAGCGATTTCAGCAGCCGGGCGAAGAAATCGGGCGTGATTTCTGCGGAATCAACGCACAGGCCCAGCGCCCACAGCCACGCGATTGACCGGAACGCGACCTCCAGACTGGAGGCCCAGTTGACGCCTATCCCCACAGGATTGGCGTCGATCCAGGCGGAGGCCTGGTCAACGAACGCCGCGGCGAAACGGTCGTCGTCGGTCAGCCAATACGCCTGGCCCAGCGTAACGAAGTGGGCGTGGCGGTTCAGTTCCCAGACGACTTTCGGATCGCCGCCTCCCAACGGATCGAGCGGATGCAGTTGGCTCCAATGCAGGAGCGGGGCGCGTTTGTCGGAGACCGGATCGAGGCGCCAGTCAATCGGCGAATCGGGCGGATCGCCGAAACTCAAGCCGACATGGCCGAGCAGTGAGAACTTCCCCGCAAGAGCGGCTTCCGCTGTATTGATGATGGCGTCGCGTTCGTCGGGGAAGCGACGGTTCATCACCTCGACAATCTCTATTCGCTGTTTGAGTGAGGGCAGGAAGCGTCTGCTCTTCGCCCGCAGACAGTGGCGCAGCGCGTCGGCCGCGCATCCGCCGCGCCAGACCGGATTGAATTCGCCGAAAAGCTCGTCGTCGCTCATCTCAGTCGCGCGGCCGCTCCGCAAGCGGTCGCTCAATCTGGCGAATCGCTGGCGTAAGCGAACCCGCAGTTCATCAAGACTTACCCCGCGAATTTTACCGAGTAGTTCAGGGCTGTGACGCATAATTCATCGTTACTCGTTTTGGCGCCGCATGAGCCATTCGCCTTCCAGCCGGGTTAAAAACATGTCGCCTTGATAGATGGCCTGTAAAATCTCCGGATTCCTGGAGTGCGTAAGCGTCCAAGGGCCGCCACAGTTAAAGAAACAATATTTGTCCGAGAATTCCTGGGCGAATTTAGGATCGAGTCGTCCGGATAACGCAATCGCTCCATTCTTCCATCCATGATAGAAGAGATGGTCGAGCACTTCGCCGAACGACTTCCTCCGCCCTACAATCTGCAAAACCTCGCCCATTCCGTCCGCGCTCAATTCGTAAAGGTACCAGCCGACCATCTCGCCGTCGGCGTTGTGGAGCGCTACTTTGCGTAATTCGCCGGGGCGCGCCAGTTGATCGGCCTTCGCCAGCAACCAGAACAATGAACCGGGGTCGTAATCGGGGCGCAGCGCGTAACTCGACGGGAATTGAGCGATGCCAGCCAGTAAAGTCTCCTGATCCAAATCCTTCGCTTGTAGAGAGGCGACCGGTTTGCCAAAACGATGCGGCAACGCGCAGCTTGCCATCGCGTCTACTATCAGACACAGAGGACTGAGCAGCGCGGCGAATAGCCTGAGCAACCTGTTCTTCCGCGCCAGGAGGCGCAACACATACCGGCTTGGCTTCAGCAAGCGCACCCAGTTGATACTGTATGCCAGCGCCGTAGCGCCGCCGAGGCCTTCCCAAATTTTGCGGCCTAAGGCGCCCGCGCTGTCAGTCAGCGACAGGTCTTGCGGGCCTGAAAAGAATGTCTTTAAAAGTTGTACTCCTGCCAGCGACGAACGACTGCCCGGCTCAACCATAAAATGCATGCTGGTGGCCGTCCGGATGGGCCGCCCGTGTAACAGCATCCGCCGCGGAATTATTCCGATGAATCCGACAATGGCGCCGTCGCCGGTTTCGTATACTAATGACCGTATCTCTTCTTCAGTCCCCTTTTCAGTCCCCTTTTCAGTCCCCTTTTCAGTCCATGGACTGTGAAAGAACGTCTCTTCAAAGTAAGCGCTCAGATTCGATGACGAAGGCGCAGTCTGGCCGTTATTGAAGAAGACCTTTTGAAATAGATTAACGACTTGCGGAATGTCATTCTTGGAAAATGGGCGTATCGAGCTCATCTTCTATACCGGTTTTCAAAAATATGAAGACTATTAGCCACCGCAGCGCATAGAGCGCACAGAGAAATCATTATGTTCTCTGTGCGTTCTATGCGCTGCGGTGGCTATTCATCCGCCAGCCTTTTATACCACTTCGACCATCGTCGTGCGCTGGGCCACAAACCTGGCGATGGAGCGAAAGTTTTCGAGTTCAAGGTCATCAGTAGAGACCGAAATGCCGAACGTCTCCTCCAACTGCGCCAGCAATTCGACTAACGCCAGAGAATCGAGTAATCCGGTTTCCACCACATCCGTGTCAACGGAAGACACTTCCAGGTTCAACTTTTTTGCAAATAGCTCAGTGAGTTTCTGGTGGATTCCATGATGTTCGATCATATATGTCATTGCTCCTATTCAAATGCCGTTATCCAGGCGCGCGCCGGGCCGCAACATACCCGCCGCAGGCAGGTATGTTCTCTCAATCAGAGTCTTGTCCACCCATATCCATTCATCAGCGCAGGCGACCTGAACCGCTGTCCCTGCAAGTCGCCCTATCGTCCCGGGTTCCGCATCGCACGATTCGCCCGTCAGACGGGCTTTGACAACGCAAATCTCCCGTTCGCCGAGTCTGGCGCGGGGATATCCCCATGGCGAAGGGAAAGGATAGTAGTCGCACGCCCGCGCCAGATTGACGATATCCTTTGCCCGTCGCGACCAATTCACACGCCCGTTTTCAGGCGCTTCTTTGCCGAAGTATTCCCGCTCGGCCAGGTTTTGAGGTAACAGCGGAATCGCGTTCTCATCTCTGTTCGCCGTTTCCAACAACCGCAGTAGTAACGCCACTCCCTCTTTCGTACACTTGGCGTATAAAGTTAACGCCGTGTCGGCGTCTCCAATATCGAACAGCGACTTGTAGACGATCGGCCCTGTGTCGATTCCCGCCTCCATTTTGTGAACCGTCACTCCGTGAGTCCGCTCCCCCCGATAGATCGCCCAACTGACGACATTCAACCCGGCGTAACGAGGCAGCGGGCCGGGATGCAGATTGAAGCTGCCGATGCGCGGGGCTTCCACGACCTCGCCATGCATGACGAATAACGAATGGGCGTTCAGAATAATATCCACCCCGGCGTCCCGTACCCGCTCGGCAAAAGCCGGATCTTTCACGAGTGACGCGGGCCAGGTCGGCAGTCCAATCCGCTCCGCCACTTGCCAGAGCGTCGAACCGCCCAGGGATTTTTTCGCCGGCGAAGCCATCACCGCGACGATTCGATGATCGCCCCTCGCCAGGGATTTCAAGGTTTGAATGCCGGCGGATTCTTCGCCGACCAATAACACATTCATGTTTATGCTTATGGGGGATTGCAATTGCGTGTAAGGAAAGACAAACCACGGGGGACGGGGGACAAGGGGGGTGAATGGAAGAAGGAAATGATTTCCCCAGTTCATTTCCCCTGCGCCCCGCGCCCCCAGCGGGGGATCGCCTGCGCTCAATTGAAATCTGATCTAGGCCAGTTGAGACAAACTTTGTTGAAATTGCTCCCGCAATTCCCTGCGGTCAATCTTGCCGTTACCGTTTTGAGGCAGCCGTTCAAAGCGTATCCAATGTGACGGCAGCATATAATTCGGCAGCGTGCGCCTGAGCGCCTGGCGCAGCGTGGTCGGGTTGCCGCCGGCGCCTGGCAAGGGCGCATAGGCGCAGCAAATGGCCATCCCTTCAAATACGTCGTTATTGACCGCGACGACGGCGCATTCCCGCAGTAGGCCGAGCGTGTTCAACGCCGTTTCAATTTCACCCAACTCGATGCGGTAGCCCCGGCTCTTGATTTGTGAATCGGCCCGCCCGAGGAAATAGACCAGGCCGTCTTCGCCGACTTGCGCCAGATCGCCGGTCTTATAAATGCGCCCGTATGAGGCCGTGTCAAGGAAAACTTCGCTCGTTTTCTGTTCGTCGCGCCAGTAGCCCGGGCTGAGCCCCACGCCTGCGATGAATAGGGCTCCTATCTCGCCCGGCGGCGCGGGCTGAAGATTGTCGTCGAGAACCAGCAATTCTTCGCCGTCGCAAGGCGCCCCGATGGGAATGGGCGAATCGTCGCGCAGCGGGCTCGCCGGGACGGTGTAATAACTGCTGGCGATGGTCGCTTCCGTCGGGCCGTAGAGATTGGTGAAACTCACATGAGGCAGCCGCTTCATCCAGTAACGCAAAGCAGGAGTAGGAAAGACCTCGCCGCACCATAGCAGCCGCTTCAACGTCGGGAAATCGCCCTGCGCGACGGCGTCCTGCTTGGCCATATAGTTCAACAACGAAGGCGCAGAAAACCACTGCGTCAGCTCATGCCGGCGAATGAAGTCGGCGATCTTGTTCGGGAACAGATTCAATTCCGCGGGGACCAGATGAAGTTGCGCGCCCGCGCCCAGCGTGGCGTAAATGTCGAATGTCGAGAGATCGAAATGGAGCGGCGGGTGACCGGACATGCGATCGCCGGGGCTCGCGCCGAAATAGCGAATGGCCCATTCGATGAAGCGCAGCGCGTTGTCATGTGTAATCTGCACGCCCTTGGGCGCGCCCGTCGAACCGGACGTAAATAGAATGTGCGCCGTGTCGGCGCCGTGATTTCGACAATCGAGCGGCGCGCCGGAGAACCCCGCCAAATCGTTCCGGGAGAACTCGATTTTCAGGCCGGCCGCCCGCGGCGCTTCGGCGTCCAACCAACCAATCAACGGCGGCGGGCGCAAGTTCGCCTCGGCCAGCGCGTCGCGCAACAACTCCGCCGCCGATCCGGCGACGAGAACGCAGCGAGGTTCACAGGCGGCAATGATCTTGGCCAAACGCGGCGGGGGGCTGGATGGGTCCAGCGGAACGTAGATGCAATCGGCTTTGAGAATTCCCAGTTCTGTAATGATGGCGGCGGGCGATTTGGGCGTCAGAAAGCACACGCGGTCGCCACGAACGCAGCCGACGGCTTGCAACTGCCTCGCCAGTTGGTTGGAGGCGCCCTCCAGAGACGGATAGCTTATCCGTTCATCATTCATCACCAGGGCGATTGCGTTAGGACGCCGCTCCGCCTGCATAGTTACTAACTGCTGTAACAACTCTGCCATTTTGCGCTTCCGTTGTCGCCCGGAACGTTAATTGAAGGGGGTGCAAATTAAAAGTGAATACAATCAACTACTCCAAAGCCTCCGCCGATCTGATTTATGCACACGCTTCAACGTTAATCAGCAACAACTAGCATCGGCGCATTCATTCGATGCGCCGATGCCGACTGTTCTGTTATTTAGAGAGGTTGGAGCGTCAACTTCTGATCCATCTACGTAATCCGACCGCCGCGCGTATCAGCGGCCCTGGAGCGGCGGCCAATAGCCGATAAAACAACGGTCCACCGCCGGCCATGCGCAGTTCTTCGCGCGCTTCCCGACGGTGGCCGTCACGAAGCAGACAACGCGCCAGGGTCGCATGTTCGACTCGAAGCGCCTCCCAGTAGTGGTCGCCATGTTCGGAGAGAAACTGCCGGTCGGAGCCGAACGTCCGTTTCAACACCTTGACGCGGCACGCCGCCCTGAGACGTTCATCCGCGTCCGACACTCGTCTGTCGTTGTGTCCCCGTTGCCAGACCGTCTCGCAGTCGAAGTAGGCCGCCTGGCCGGCCTTAGCCAGGCGCGTATAGCACTCGTAGTCCTCGTGAATGGCGATATCATCGCTGAATCGCATGGCGTCGCCGGCCTGTTCCCGCCGCACCACTGAAGATTGTGTGGCGACGTAGTTGCAGCGCAACATTGCCGGATACAAATTGCCGATGTGAACGTTGAAGTCCCCCCGCCCCGCCGGCAACTGGGCGATTGATGAATAGGCGTCGCCCGGGCCCAGTATCTCGTCCCAGCTTCGTGGGTCATTATGCCAACCGTACAGTCCGTGATAACTTTCAGTTCCGTCCTCGGCGAGCAAACCAAGGTCGCTGAAGCAGAATAGTACGTCAGGGCGCGCCCGCATGAATGTTCGCTGCAAAAGGAGTTTGTCGGCGAACCACTCGTCGTCGGAATCGTTGAACGCCAATAGCGGATTGCGCGCTGCGGCGACTCCGCAATTGCGCGCCGCGCCGACCCCGCGATGCGGTCCCTTCACATAGCGAATACGATCAAGATAAGGTTCAAGCCTCTCGCGCGTGTTATCCGTAGAGCCATCGTCCACGACAATTACTTCGTCGCCCGGCTTAACCGTCGCCAACACGGAATTGAGCGACCTGAGAATGAGCTTGGCGCGATTATAGGTCGGAATGATCACGCTTACCGGTAACGGGTTCATAGCGTTTATCTCGATCAAGTTAACTCCATCCCGCTGTTGAGCAAAAAGATCCGCGGGAAACACGGGGAAAAATAGGAAAAGGCTTTATAGAAAAAAGGTTCGGCACATCTTACAACCAAGCTTATCCACGTGTTCCCAGTATTCCACGTGGTTCCCGCCTCTTCTGAGTTCAACTCAAAACTGGGATTAAGTTAAACCACGGTCGCGCCAAAAATGTAATGCCGAGTTCACCGCAGAGGCGCAGAGATCACAGAGACTTCGCAGAGTGGGGAAGAAAGATTCGTAGGGCTTCCTATGCGAGACCTTAGCGATCTCTGCGCCTCTGCGGTGAACGAAGGTTACGCGACTTATAGCATTACTTTTGCGCGGCGCCTGAACCACATAAATAACCTAAAATCCCCCTGCCCCTCAGAGAGGGACTTCAGGTCGCAGCGATCTGAAGAGCTTGTTCTTCGCGTGAATGGCCAGGACCATTCGCTGCTTTACAGAATCTACCGCGGGACGCAGGTTGAACGGCGAGGGTCGCAGTCCCAGGCCCCGCATTTCCAGATTGACCAGGTGCACGTTTCTGCGTCTGCGACTCTCCCTGGTTTGGAATCCTACGTTGATTGAAACACTGATTCCGCCGTCATTAATCACCCGGTGCGGCGCAAATAAAGGAAGAAAGACGGTCTCGCCAGGCGCCAGTGGAACCGGCGGAAACATCGCGGCTTCATATTCCGGCTCATACGTTACTACCCCCTGATTACCTGTATAGACCAAACGTTCCACCGTCAATTCCGGAAGTATTTTAGTCGGATAAACGAACACTGTTTTGGAGCCGCGAATCTGGTTCAGGAAACTCTGGTCAGGATCGGCATGGAAATGCACAACGCATTTGCCCGATGAAAGGAACAGCCAACATCCGAGATCAGAGATGTCGTCATCCACGCCGGCGATCGTTTCAGACAAATCCCGAACGTACTGTCTCATGAGCTCGGCATATTCAGGGTCGTGGATCCAACTTTCGTGCAGCAGCATCCAGGACGGCTTTTCAGCCAGTCGCTCGAAGACATCAATCGGGTCGGCGCCTTTCAACAATTCGCCGCGCCGGTAACAGCCGTCATCTGCGCCAAGTAACTGGACGGCCCGAATCTCTACCTGTTCGCGCGGCAGCATACGCAGCAGCCGTTTGAGGCGGCTGTCTTCGAACAACGGATGGCCGGCCAGCGAGTTCTTGATTTTGAATGGCGCCTCGGAATGCGCGCCGAGGAACCCGCCCCCTTCTACCAGGCGTGTTACTTGCCGCTGTACGCTAATGTTGGACATAAATTACTCCGTTCTGCAAAGTGGGCGCCGGCTCCAGCCAGCCTGTAGCAATCAGTAGCGGCTTAAGCCAGTGACTGTATGTATGGCTTAAAGGCCCTTTGGCCCGAAGCAATGAATAGGCCGTCAGCCCGGCGGCGGTTATGTTGAAAACCCATATCCTCGAAACCACATAGGACAGCGGTTTCCAGCAGGAGTGCCAGGATGTGTCCGTGACTAGATTGACGTATTTGATCGCGCCTTCATTAAAGTGCCGTTGAATAGCATGTTCGAGCAACATGTTGCCCGGCGCCATCTGAGCATAGGCTTCATCGTATCCGATTTTCAGAATATAAGACGTATCGCCCGTTATGAGGCAAAATTGCCCTGCAATGCATCTTCCTTCCACGCGTAATAAATTGATTTCACAGGCGCCGATTCGCGAAAAATTCCTGGTTAAGGATCGATAAAAGCTCTGTATTCGGCCGTCGAGGTTAATGGCGCTGCGCTCGCCGGCCGCCCCTTTCCAGCCGGAGGCTTCGACGGCAAGAAATTCATCGAGCGCCCGATCTAATTCCGGCTGGCTGCGGGCGGAGATAAACTCGACGCGATTCAACTTCGCCAGTTTATTGCGGGCCTTGCGCAGATTTCCGCGGAAGTTCCGGGAGAACCGCGCGGCGAGTTCGTCGGGCGGGAGGCATGGCAAGTAGTTGCAATTCGTCTGAGGTTCCGAGATCCGCAACGCGGGCGGTTGGTCGGTTAACGCGGACAGCAACCAGCTATCATCGAGCAAATTCGGGAAGAGCAATGCGTCCCACTGGATCACTCGCTGCCGTCGCAGGTACTTGATCAATTCGCGCATCGTAACCTTGTCCGACCCTTCGTTCGTCATCGGAGCGTCGCAAAGTAACATATGCGGATGATGGGGCAGCGCCAGACCGCGTATTGTCCTCCCGGCGAGCCGATGTGACGACCTGACCAGGGGAATGACGCCGACCGGCGCTCCTTTGCGCCGCGCCAACACAAAATAGACCGGCGAGTCTGACAGGGTATTCAAATAGCTCTCGTACCATTCGTAAAGGTGAAAGAAGCGCGGCTTGTCCAACGCGCGAGTAACATGTTTCCAGTCTTCGCGGATGGCGGCTAAGCCCGCCGAGCCTTGAAAGATCTCGAACTGGCGCTCGGCGAGAGCGGCCCCTATTTTTGCGCGGTCTGCTGAAGCTGCCGAGTTTCTACTCATAACGCTTTTCAACTTTGGCGCTAAAGCGGTCGAACAATTCCGTTAACCGTCCGGCGAGGACGCGGCGGTCAAAGCCCGCTACCGCCCCCGGATCAGCCGCGTGATTAGCCCGCCCTTCCTTCCATCGCAGGACGCTTTCCCTGACGGCCGCCAGGACGCCGGCCGTGTCACTCGGACTGACTACCAGGCCGCCGCCGACCCTTCGCAGCAGATTGGCCAGAGCGCCTTCCGGCGTCAGCGCCAGAATCGGCCGTCCGGCGCGCAAATATTCATAAGTCTTGCCGGGAATCTGGATGACGAATTTTTCCGCTAGCAGAAGGAGGAGGTCCGCTTCTGTCATGCGCCGGAGCGTCTCGGGGCGGAGGCGCGGGCCGAGAATGTTGACGCAATCGCCCAACCCGCATTCGACAGCCATTTCCCTCACCGAACGTCCTTCGCTGGTCGCGCACCAGCCGACCAGGTCGACCTGAACTTGTTCACGCGCAATTTCGCCGGAATCTATCAATCTTTTTAAGGCGCGAAATAACGGCTGCGGGTCGCGCTCGACGTAGAACTTTCCGGCGTAGAGGATCAGAAACTTCCCTTCGCTCTTTTCAGCGCGCCGTGTGCCCGCCGGCAGATTGTTCCACTCTCCGTTGTCATAGCCGTTGGGCACGGCGGCGAACTTTTCGGCCGGAAGGCGTGGATAAGTTTGCCGGAATGCGGCGGCGTGTTCTTCAGTCACGCTCACAACCGCGGTGGCGCGCGTGACGACGATCCGCTCCAACCACCCATTCACCCAGGCCGCAAAGGAACTGGTCGGCGGTAGACAGGAGCCAGTGACCCAGGGGTCCCGAAAGTGAGCGATCCAGGGCAAACCAGTAAAATACGACAGCCCGAGGCCGACCAGGTGATTTGTCCACATTGGGCCGGAGGAAAATATTTGTTCAGCCTTCGACTCTCGCGCCGCTTTCAGTCCGGCCACGACGGCGGGCAAAATCCACCCGGTGCACATGTCGGGAATGCTCAGCGCCGACAGAAGCCAACGCCGCAACTTCCCTTTCTCGCTCAGCGGCCTATCGATTTCGACGGTCGTCCCGTCGGCGCCGGCGTCTTGCGTCTTGCGCCTGAATGTTGATCTGATCCAGCGATAGAGATCGAACGGGTGAGGCAGAAGGCGCGTCCTGACGATCGCGTCCGGCAGACCCAGTTCGGCTACCTCGTCGTCGCTCCCGCGGTAACGCTCTTCGATGTACTTCTCCCGCGCCGTCAGCACGACCGGAGACCAGCCATGCTGAGGCAGGTAACGCGCTATCTGCGCGCAGGATCGAGCGCCCATCTCCAAACTCGGAGCAAAGTGATAAGCGATAAACAGCAGGCGCCGGCGCAGTTTAAGGCTGGAGTGTGAATTGTTCATTTGTGACATTGCGTTGATCGTTTGGCGACTTGCGCCAGTTGAAGCTTGCGGAGGACCCGAAACCTCCAGGAGACGGCGTTCAGAGTACCGTCCGCAAGCCGGCGCTCTGAACGCCGGCTTACCGCGCCATGAGTCGCATCCGGGTCAACTAGCGCAAGTCGTTCGTTTGATATTGTCAGCAAGAGGGCGTCGCCGCTGATTTCATGGCCGTAGCCACTTCGGTTTGTCTGACCGGACGCAGCCGATAATTTCGATAAAGGCCCGGCTCGCCGCCATGCCCATCGACGGCGGCGAGAGCGATGTTGAACGCCTCGCGCGCGGTGGCGAAGTGTATTTTGAACCGCCCGTCGCGATCCGCCCATTCAAGCGTCTCCTGCAAGAACCGCCGCGCCGGTTCGCCGATGGTCGCGGCCTGATCGTTCGTGAAAAAGCCGTGGCAATAGAGCTTGATGAATATCCACTCCGGCCGGCCGCGAACGCAGATGCCGGCGCCGCGCCATCGGCGCAGGCGTTCGGGCGTGATCGGATAAGTGGCCGTCAAAGCGCCGTCATCAATTCGCGGCCCAGGCAATCCGCGCCGTCGCCGGCCCCAGTCGAAGACCAGCGGGCCGGTCAACAGAACCGGCGGCGTTATCTTTGCGCCGACGCGCAGGTGCTTCCCCGTCCAATGCGGGACGGGTTCGTCGAGCGGGCGCCCGCATTGATATAGCGCGTTGATTAGCGGCGTCTGGGGCTGCAGAGGCGCCGCGGGCAAGGTCAGATCGGCGTAACAACCGGTTTCGGCCAGAATCCGCATCTCGGAGTCCACGCCGCAGCAGCGACCGCCCATTGAATTGGCCAGCGCCAGATTGCCATGCACAAACGCGTACCGCGGCTGCCCCTCCCCATCGAGCCTCGAAAGGCAGCGGTGCTCCTCAGAGAGCAGGTCGCGAAACTCTTCGAGCGCCCGCCGCAAATTCTCCGGCGTGTCGGGCCGTTCCACGCCGTGATGTAGATGAATCTCTACTTCGCCGAAGCCGTCCGCTTCCAGTTCGGCCAGTCGCTCGACGAGCGGGCGGTGATACTGCTCGGCGGGATAAAAGTATGTGTGGCGGAACGGCGTCCCATCGCAATCTCGCGTCACGTCGCCCGTGGCGCGGGCTTGCTCACACCATTCGTCCACGCGCGCGCGCTGCGTCGCCAGAGCGACCTTGCCCAGTCGTTCATCCCACGACGGCTCGAAGTGGTTCGCCACGACCAGGATAAGGTGCGCGCGACCGCCGCAGGCGATTCTCGACAACGTCCGCCGCGCCAATTCGCCGGCGCGCCACAACGGGTAACGACTGAGCCAGGGGAGTGACCATTTGAGCTTATCTAAGAAGCCGGGATCATATGCCATATTTCATGAGCGGGGAGAATTGATGGGGAGGTAATCACCACGACATCGTTCATTGTTCATCGTGGATTGTTCATTTGTCGTTGTTTAGTACAACGACAAATGAACAATCCACGATGAACAATGAAACTACTTCTGCGGAATTTCTTCCTGACTGTTATAGGCAAGTGAGCGATAACAAAACCGCCGCTACAAGCTCGGCAGTCTTATCGCGGTCCTTCTGCTTATTCGCCGAGAATCCCTTGACGTCGTCGTCAGGCATTGACTGGCGCATCCAAGCCTTACGCCGGCGTCGCCACAACGCCAGCGCCCGCGCCGGCAGGAGGGCATGCGCGGCGGCGCGCGCGGCCTCCGCGAAGCGATCGCACATGACCGCCAGTCGCGCGGTCAGGCTGTGGCTCGATACCTGTACTGCAAAGGTGGCGCGGGTTTCGTTCGCCCACTCAAATTTGTAAGTCTCGGCCCCACGCAACAGGTCGTAGAGTTTCACCCCCCGCTCGACCGCGCCGGCGATTGAAAGCCCGACCACTGCGAACCCCAGACTAAGTTTGGCCCACGCCGGGTCATAGCCGGCGAGGTAAAAACAATACCGATCTCCGCCGCTAATGCCGTAAAGCGATGCGCGGCACGCGCCGTCAACCCAGATCTCTTCGAATCGCAGGCGGCCGGCGAGGGCCAGTCGCACTACAACGTCGCGATGAAAATCCTTGAGCGATTGGCGTCCGGTGGCGCTGGAGCCGCCTCGACTGGCCCAGGACGATTCGTGTAACGCCAGAAACCTTTCAAAAGCCTCCACCGCCTGATCGGGATCGGTAACCACGCGGTAATCGAATCCAGGCAGCTTCCGCAACCGACGCATTGTACGGGAGAAGTAATTGGCGCGCGCGGAGTTTCGCAGCAACTCTTCCCAGGGCTTATCCAGCTTCACTTGCGGGCAGACATATCGTGGTTCGAGCCGGTACTTGAAATTCGCATCGCTGCCGAAGCGCCAGGCCAGCCACGGCGCGCTGGGCGAATCCAACGGCAACCCGTCGAGTTCCAGAATGTCGAATTTGACGTGTTCCGCGATGTGCCCGAAGAGAACTTTGGCGCAATCCTGTTCGTAACCGGGCAGCGCCAGCACGTCCAGATAATCCGAACCGCCGAGTTGGTCGCCGAGAAACGAGATACGACGAAGGCGAGCCGGCGTTCCTTTAAACCTCAGCTCCTCTTCGCCTAGCGCCAACAACCCGACCAGCAGACCGCCTTCTCGCGCGCAGAACAGGCGCGGACGCTTTTCGCGCCCCAGCCATTTGTGCCAGGCCGAGATCCACTCCCAGGAAAGGAATGGCGACGCGTTGGTCGCATTGAAAAGCGTCTGCCACTCCGGCGCCAATGACGACAAGGC
>DATCXQ010000535.1:0-6385 GCA_036565725.1 Blastocatellia bacterium | reverse complement strand
CAGGCAGGTCTTGCGGTGAAGCCTGCCCGCGAGGACGCGGACGCGCCGCCTGATTTTCATTGTTTCAGGGCGTCGCAACGCCACATGAAAGCTCCTGCGGAAAATCCCTGGAAGCGCAGGCGCCCATGCCTGCTTGCTTTGTTCAGTCGGCTTTCGCCGAAAGCCTGCAGGCATGGGCGCCTGCGCTCCCAGGGGGGGTTCATTATCCCCTCAGTAATAACAAGTCCTGTCAGCTTGTTATTTGTCAACAGCGCATAATTCATCGGCGCTCGCCGCGCTGCGCTGACGACATCTCGGTGGGAGCAACACATGTGCCAGCGTGAGCCGTCGGCGTTGTCCGATCAGAGACGGCTTTATCAAGGGATTTAGCCCGCGATACTCTCAATACACTTCCGTTCCGGGCGGCGCATGGCGTGGCGGATTTGGCGAATCCCGGGAGGGAAGAGCAGGAGCGCCACAAAGCCGAGGGGGCGTTCGGGCTAGTATTGAAGCGAAGAGCAAGGTTATGTCTCTTTTGATTGTGTTAGGAAATGAGCTTTGGCGCGACGTGTTCTGGCTGTCATTGCCCGTGGCCGAAAGATAAGGAGCGGTCGGCGCATTCGCGCTGATGGGCGCCAATTATTTCCTCGTCCGCTTCATATCCAGGCGCCGCCTGCACGACCAGGCGCCCGAGGGCAGGCCGGCGATGATTATCGAAGGCGGGCGGATTCGGCAAGACAGTCTGGCTAAGGAATTGCTGACAGAATCGGAGTCACTGACGATCGCGGCGCCGGCAAAAGGATTCTCGAGCCTCGAAGAGATAGAGAGCCGCGAGATGGAGCCGGGCGGCGGATTCTTTCAACAACCAGCGGAACTTCGCCGGCGGACTTGGTTATAAGCTTCTCTAAAGGACGCGCCGTGGGGATGCGCCGCTGTCGCGGAACGGAGCGTCTTTGAGATAAGATTGCCAATCGAACATGCGACCGCTCAAACTCCACACAAAGACCACGCTGCTCGCCTCTGCGATCACCGTCGCCGTATTGATCGTCGCGCTTTTGACCATCAGCGCGCGGGTGGTAGACCTCGTGCGCGACGAACAGAAGGCGCTGGCCGATTGGCAGGCGATCAGCCTCGCGCAGGCGATCTCCGACCTGCCGGCGCCCGGTTCCCCGCAGGACATGGCGAACGCCGTGGCGCTCGTGCGCAGCTCGCGCCCCAACGTGGTCGACGTGCGCGTTTGGGAGCGCGCGGGCGGCGTCTTCGTCGAGCGCGTGGCGGCGGCGGGCAGCGAACCGGCCGAGGAGATTCCGGAAGAGACGAAGACCGCGTTGCGAAGCGGCCTGACTTCCAGGGTTGTGACCGAACAGCGCTCGGAGGCCGACAACACTCTCTATCGAGTCTTCGCTCCGATCCAAAGGACTGGGGAGCGGGGGCGCGTCAGCGGCGCCGTCGAAGTGGCGGAGCGCCTGGACAATATTCCGTCAATCGCCGTGCGCTACACGCGGCAAGCCGCCTGGATCGCGCTCGTCGCCGTGGCGCTGACCACGATTTCGACCTATCTGCTCTTTCGGCGCCTGGTCTACACGCCCATCGAGCGTTTGCTCGGAGTGATCGCACGCGCCAAGGCGGGTGAGTTGGAGGCGCAGGCGCCGCCCCGCCCGCCCGACGAGTTGGGACGCCTCTCGCAGGAGTTCAATAGCCTGCTCTCTCAGGTGCGCGAGATGACCGGCGAGCGAGAGCGTCGCCAGGCCTTGCTGCGCGAGCGCGTGCGCGAGGCGACCGCGCAGTTACAACAGCGCAACGAGCAACTTGCGACCACCAACCTGGAGCTGTGGCGGACAACGCGGCGACTGACGCAGTTCGAGCGGCTGGCCGCCGCCGGACAGACCGCCGCGCAGTTCGCGCACGAGGTGGGCACGCCGCTCAATCTGATCAGTTGCCACGCGCAGTTGATGGGTGGCGAATTGCGTGACAGGCCCGCCGCCGCCGAGTCGCGCATCGAAATCATCGTCGAGCAGATCGAACGGATCGAACGGATCGTGCGCCGGATGCTCGACCGCACGCGGGCCGAGACGGCGGAGTTGAACCCGCTCGACCTTAACACGCTCTTGCGTCGCATCTGCGACGCGACCGGGCCGGCCCTGGAGACGGGCCGGGTCTGCCTGGAGACGGCCTTCGATCCGCGCCTGCCGCCGATCGCGGGCGACGCCGACCATTTGCAGCAGGTGTTCATCAATCTCATCAACAACGCGCTCGACGCAATGCCGTCGGGCGGGCGCTTGCGGATGGCGACATCCTCTGCGGACTGGGGCGATCCGCCGAACAACGGCGGCGGGCCGCAGGTCGTAGTGGACGTCGTCGACACCGGTTGTGGCATGTCGCGCGAGACTCAGGCGCGTATCTTCGAACCGCTCTATACGACGAAGGAGAGTGGCAAAGGCGCCGGGCTGGGCCTGGTCGTCGTCAGCCACGTCATGCAGGAACATGGCGGCCAGATCGAGGTCGAGAGCGAAACCGGACAAGGGACGCGCTTTCGTTTGCGCTTCCCGACTTTAATGGGCAATGAAAATGTGGGACAGACTAATGGTCCTTGAAAATTAACTGCGTCCACAGCGCTTGGCGCGCCCTTTTCCCCGCCCAGGCGCCTCGATCACAAGGCCGGGCTGGGAAAAGGGCGCCCCTGCATTGGATTGTGGCGAAATGTTTATACAGATTCGAGTAATAGAATTTTAGCCACGAATGAACACGAATTTACACGAATAGAAGCAGGAAAATGGCATCCAAACAACTTACGAGACTGGAAGTAATATTCGTGTTCATTCGTGGCTAAAAACATTTCGCCCATCTGGGCGGGCGCCACAAAATCCGTTAGCGCCAGATTTTTTCAAAGGCCGACAGTCTATCCCGTCCCACATATACAACAAGGACGGACTGACTAAAGTCCGCCCCACAAAATGTTATGAAGCGAATTTTGGTAGTCGATGACGATCGGGCCTCTTGCAACCTGTTGCGCGAGCTTTTCACGGCGCAGGGCTGGAGCGCCGATACCGCCGAGACGCCGGAGCGGGCGCTCGAGTTGGCGGCGCGGGAGAAGTTCGATCTGCTGGTGAGCGACATCAACCTTGAGGCGGAAATGTCCGGCCTCGACCTGCTGCGCGAGATGCGCGACCGGGCGCCGGTCGTGTTGATCACCGGCTTCGGCGCGCTCGACACGACCGTGACAGCGTCGCGCGAAGGCGTCTGGGACATCGTCTCGAAGCCGTTCAAAGTTCAAGAGATCATCGCCGTCGCGCGGCGGGCGCTGGAACGCTCGGAAGAGTCGGGCAAGGGCGACGTGGCGGCGTCCGAAGCCGATCGCCCGAAACATGAGCGAGCCGGCATGGCCGGTCTGATAGGGCGCTCGCCGGCCATGCTCGAACTCTATAAAGAGATCGCGTGCGTCGCCGGCGCCCGTTCGACGGTCTTGATCATCGGCGAGTCTGGCACGGGCAAGGAGTTGGTGGCGCGCTCGATTCATCAACACAGCGACCGCGCCTCGCGCCCGTTCGTGCCGGTCAACTGCGGGGCGCTCACCGAAACGCTGCTCGAAGCGGAACTCTTCGGCCACGTGCGCGGCGCCTTTACGGGCGCGGTCGCCGATCACAAAGGCTTGTGGGAGGAGGCCGAAGGCGGGACGCTCTTCCTGGACGAGATAGGCGAGACCAGCCCGGCGCTGCAGGTTAAACTGTTGCGCGCGTTGCAGGAGGGAGAGATTCGGCGCGTAGGCGCTTCGCGGCCCGTCCGATTGGACGCGCGAGTCGTCGCCGCGACCAACTGCGACCTCGAAAAAGAAGTGGCGGCGGGGCGCTTCCGCGAAGACCTCTTC
Organism: Blastocatellia bacterium; assembly: GCA_036565725.1. Lineage (GTDB taxonomy): Bacteria > Acidobacteriota > Blastocatellia > RBC074 > RBC074 > JAJVID01. The sequence goes on along the minus strand of DATCXQ010000535.1, from coordinate 2,541 downwards.
TATCGCCTGAACGTGTTTACGCTGCGCCCGCCCACGCTGCGCGAGCGGCGGAGCGACATCCCGCTCCTGGCCGAACGCTTCCTGCGGGCGTCGCGGGATAATGTCGGCCGCCCACTGAGTTTTTTAGAAGAAACGGTCAAAGTCCTGGTAGCCTACGACTGGCCGGGCAACGTGCGTGAGCTGGAATCCGCCGTCGAGTATGCGGCGTTGCGGGCGCGCGGGGCGGAGGTCGCCCCTGAAGATTTGCCGCCTAAGCTACAGTCCGAAGAAGCGCTGGCTGCGGCCCGTTCGCCGCTCGCCGCCCTCTACGACGATCTGCCGCTGCTCGAAGAACTCGAACGTCGCTATCTTCTGCACGTGCTCAAGGTGGTGGGGGGCAACCGCACCCGCGCCGCTGAAGTCATGGGCATTGACCGGCGCACGCTCTACCGCATGGCCGAGCGCTTCGGCGTCAAAGATGAATTGGCGGAGAAGGGCGAAACCGAAGGTTAAGGGAGATCACCCGGCGTCGAGTTGACGGGCCAGTGTGCGCAACGCCAGCGCCGCCGCGACTGACTTCCCGCGCGCGATCTGGCGTCGCGCCTGTTCAGTTTCTCGCAATGCCAGTTTTAGCCTTTCATTGACCTTGTCTGTGTCTGTAACAGGGCGACTCGCGAGCGCCCGCCGCGAAGCGCTCTGCGCCTGATCGAGCGCATGCAAGGCGGCCTCGCGCCTCCCACGATTCAGGTGAACGATGGCTTTCGCAATCTGGTCGCCGACGATTTCCAAATCGCCGTCGGCCGCCGGCAACGGCGCCGAAGAGATGGCGGGCGGCGAGAAAGAGGCGGTACGGCAGTTGGAATCGAGCGTCACCGTTTCGTCAGTCTTCCGCAGCGCGCGGGAAGCCACGATCAGCGCGCATAACCAGACGGCGGTTATCGCCAGCGCGCAGCCGCAAATTATCTTTAGCTCGCTTCCAAGGTCTTGCGCCCTCATGAAAAAGAAGTTCCGCAATGACCGTGCCAGCGAGCCAGAGCCCGGGCAACTTCCCGCAGGCTTATCTCTTAACGGCGATTGCTCACCAGGACGCGCGGGCGATTGAATGTGGCGTTTCTGTTTCGCGGCCTGACCGCCGGTCAAAGCCGCCACGTTTTACCCGTGGAAACTTAACGTCGCGCGGTGGCTCCAGAAAGAACGAAATCGGAGGATTTGATGGAATATGACCATGAAGATGTGTGCCGGCGATTAGCGGCCGTCGGCGAAGTCGTGCGCGATCACGTCCTGCGGGAGTTGCGGCGGCAATCGTCCGAATCGCTCTCCGCAATCGCGTTCGAGACCGCCGCCGACAAGATTTATGTCATTGACCGTTCGGTCGAAACGGCGTTGCTGCCCGCGCTGGTTGAACACTTGCAGCCGGCGCTTTCATTCGCGCTGATCTGCGAAGGCGTCAACGACGAGCAGCCGCTCATCTTTCCCGCCGGGACTCCGATTGACAGGGCGGCGGCGCGATTGATCGTCGACCCGATAGACGGCACCCGCCCGATCATGTACAACAAACGCAGCGCATGGTGGCTTGCAGGACTGGCGCCGAACAGGGGAGACGAGACTTCGCTCCGAGACATTGACGTGGCCGTTCAGGTTGAAATCCCTACGACGCGCGCCGCAGTGGCCGACAATCTCCTGGCGATTCGGGGCCGCGGCGCGCGCGGCGAGACGACGAATCTGATCACAGGCGAGCGGATTTCGTTTCGGCCTCGGCCTTCGGGCGCGCCCACGATCAAGGAAGGCTTCGCTTCGGTCTTTCATCCTTTTCCCGGCGGCAAGGAGATTTTCGCCGCCATCGAAGAAGGCCTTGCGCGCGAAATCATCGGCGGACTCGAAGCGAGCAAGACTGCCATGTTCGACGACCAGTACCTCTCGACCGGCGGCCAGCTTTACGAATTGATGACGGGGCGCGACCGGATGCTCCTCGACGCGCGAGGTTTGCTCTACGAACGATTCAAACGCGAGGGCAAGCCCGCCGGTCATGCCTGCCACCCTTACGACCTTTGTACTGCCTTAATCGCCGAAGAAGCGGGCGTGATCGTCACCGACGGGCGCGGGCGCCCGCTGGACGCGCCGCTCGACACGACGACCGACGTATCTTGGATCGGCTACGCGAACGAAGCGATCCGCCGCGAGGTCGAACATGTGTTGCTGCGATTGCTGTCGAAGCACATTTAGCCTACAGTTAGACCCGTTGTCAGGCCTCATAATGAATGTCGAGATGGAAACAAAAAAGACAAAAAGGACAAAAAACTCGAAAAGCCTGAGATCACTGCCTCTATTTTCGTTTTTGCCCTTTTTGTCTTTTTTGCTTCCCTTTTTATTGGCATGAATTAGAGCGGATCTCAATTGGATGTACGGGAAGGAGCGCTCCGATACGGTACCGGGAGCCATGTGCGCCAGGATAACCGTAAGCTCTTTGAAATGAGATAACAAAGGATGGCATTCTGCACATAGAAACAAAACCCTCTCCAAAGGAGAAGAAATTTGTGCAGATACCATCCCGTGATCCAGATA
>DATCXQ010000533.1:0-3070 GCA_036565725.1 Blastocatellia bacterium | reverse complement strand
CGACGACCGCGCCAACCAGGCAGGGGCCCTGACACGGATAAACAACCGTACTTCCAATGGTCAGTATCACTGGAATCTCCTTCCCAGTCAGATGCCATCATTCAATAATGGAGCGGTTGCGCGCTCGCGTTAGCTCAGTATCCGGCGACCGCTGATCAGGTTGTAGATCAACACTATCGCCGCAATAACAGGCAGGGCGTGAATCAATGAGCCGCCGATCAAGCCCAACAGCCACAGAACAACAAGAATAGCAATAATTGTCCAAGGCATAATTCTCCGCTGGGTTTACGTTTTTGCTCACCCCCCCGGGTCGGGTGGGGCCGATGCCTTACCCCGACTCCGGCTTACGTTTGCAAGGATAGGTTGATTGGACATGAGTTTCCGTCCAATATTGAACACATTTGAAATGAATTATCGCAAGGCCCGCAACCATGCGTGGCCGCGCTAGGCGATTTGAGCGAGGTAATCAGTGAGCTTCTTTTCCTTGATAACGAGGAAATGATTTTCGTTCGTCTCAATCAGCCCCAGGTTCCGAAACCGCTGCATAAACATGCTGAGGTTCTGGCGCCAACCTGATAATTATGGATAATCCTCGGCATGACCCAATTCCCTTGTGAGAAGCCCGAACTCTTCAAAGGCCGCCATTTCAATCATCTCCTGATCATTCAGGCCGTGCGATGGTATGTCACTTACAAGCTGAGTTATCGCGACGTGTGCGATCTGATGGCGGAGCGCGGCGTCTCGGTCGTACATACCACCGTTTTGCGGTGGGTCCAACGCTTCGTTCCCGCCTTCGAGAAAAAATGGAAGAACTACGCGCGCCCTGTCGGTTCATCCTGGAGAGTCGATGAAACCTATATCAAAGTGAAGGGCCAATGGCGCTATCTCTATCGCGCGGTCGATAAACAAGGCCAGACTGTCGATTTACTGCTGAGTAAGAATAGAGATAAAGCGGCCGCCGTACGCTTCTTCAAGAAAACGATCGAAAGTCATGAGGCTCCGGAGAAGATCACGCTCGACGGCAGTCGGGCGTCTCATCAAGCCGTCGTCGAATTGAAGGCCGAAGGCGTCTTGCCCGCTCAAACGCTCGTCCGGACCAACAAGTACTTGAATAACATGATTGAACAGGATCGCCGGAAGGCGCCGCAGAGGTGTTATCCGATGCTTGGGTTCAAGATATTCGGGAATGCGGAAGTAACATTGAGTGGAATCGAGTTGGCGAACAAAATCAAAAAAGGGCAGTTTGATACATCGGAGATCACCGGTCCGGGGGCCATGATCCTGCAGGTATGGGAAGCAGTGCTTGCCGCGTAGGGAGAAGTTGAAATAGGTTCGGTCTGCCTTCTCTCGAAAAATGGCGCCAGAACAGTTTTAGATCATTCCTCTACCCATCCGCCGTTTGCGGCGCCCGAAACAAAAAAATGGGAGCCTTAATCATCTGGCCCTCGCTCGCCGCTGAATGAGTTGCGCTGACGGATCTGTGTTCAGCGACTCGCGCAACTGATCGTCTTCGCCCAGCGATTCGGCCAGCCGATCGAGCGCATCCGCGCTGCGACGCCAATGCCGGGCGGCCTCGGCGATGTGGCCGAGCTGTTCGTAGAGCTGCGCCGCAGTCGCGCACACGCGCCATTCGGCTGACGGCGCGTCTTTTCCTTCGAGCGCGGCCAGCGCCCGCGATACTTCATTCTCGGCCTCGTCCCAACGCCCGGCGGCCATCGCGATTTCGGCCAGCGTCCGATGCGCGAGCGCCAGATAGGATCTTTCGCCGGGCGGCGCAGCCAATTCGCGCAGCGCTTCGGCCTCACGGCGCGCCTGCGCGAGTTCCCCTTGAGCCAGCCAGTAGCGGCTCAGGCCGTCGTGCAGCAGGAGGCGCAAAATCCAATCCATCAAGACCCGCTCGCGATCCAGCCGTGCGGCGACTTCGCCGAAGCAGCGGAACGCCGCCTCGCGTTGCCCGAGACCCAGGCGCGCCATCCCCAGTAGGATCAGGCTCAGCGACTCGGTGTAGGGATGCCCGATCTTCAGCGCCTGCTCGTGCGCCCGCTGGCACATCTCGCGGGCGGCCTCGAAGTCGAACGCCTGCTCGTGCAGCCAGGCCAGTTCCAATTGGTAGAGCACCGTCCAACGGTGGCTCTCATTCCGCTCCGCCATCTCAAGCCCTTTGCCTAGAATGCGGCTCATTTCCCCCCATCGCCCCAAGTGGAGCAGCCCCCACGCAAGATAGTATTGGGAGAGCAGAAAGCTGTGGGCGTCGCTCAGCTCCAGCGCCAGCCGCGCCCCCTCTTCGGCCGCGTGGCAGGCCGCAGTGTAGTCCGCCCGCAGGCACTCGAAGAAGCTGCAGCGCGCCAGGTGCAACCCCGTCTTCGCGCGGTCACCGGCCCGCCGCGACGCCGTAATCGCCCGCGCGAGCGCCTCGGCATGCTCGTCGCCCCAGGCGTGAAAGAGTACTTGCCAGTAGCCCCAGCAGCCGCGCGCGTGCGCTTGCAGATGATCGTCGTCGGCGCCGCGACTGAGCGTTACAAACCGCTCAGCGGCGGCCAGACACCGCTCGCGATCAACCCAGGAGAGCGCTGTCGCCTGGTGATCTAACGCCATCGCCTCGTCTTCCATCCGGCCTTGCTCCCGCGCGTAGTCCGCGAGGGCTGCGAAATCATCGGCGGCGACGGCCATCTCGCCCATCGCGATGCGCGCCAGCCCCACCTGCTCCAGCGTCGCGATGCGCTCCTCGGCCCGCTCTGACGCCGGCCACCGCTCCACTAGCTTGAGCGCGCGACTGAGGTAAGCGATCGCCTCCCGATTGGCGTAGCGCAGAGAGTGATTCCGGGCAGTCTGCCGCAGGTATTTCACCGCGCGCCGGTAATCGTGCCCCTGCTCGAAGTGCATCGCCAATTCGGCGGCGACCTCCGAGGCGCGTTCGCCGTAAACCTCCTCAACGCGCTCGCCGATCAGTTGGTGCAGGCGCACGCGGCGACCGGCGGCCACGCGCTGGTAAACCACCTCTTGATAGAGCGTATGAATGAAGCCGTAGCGCGCCGTCACGATCCCGTTCGGCAGCGCGCATACGCCGGTC
>DATCXQ010000173.1:0-17426 GCA_036565725.1 Blastocatellia bacterium | reverse complement strand
CGTACGACAATTCCGCAATCCGCAATCCGCAATCCGCAATCGGATGGACGATCGGGCGCGGCGAAATTTACGACGACCACGAATACCAGGATCAGGTCGAAGCTGAGGCGCTTTACGACCTGCTCGAAGGCGACGTGATCCCGACCTTCTATGACCGGGGCGAGGACAAATTGCCGCGTCGGTGGATTGAGCGAATGAAGGCCTCGATCGGCAATCTCTGCTATTACTTCAACACTCATCGAATGGTTCGCGAATACACCGAGCGTTTCTATCTGCCAGCGGCTGAGAGACAGGGGCGGTTGACGGCGGACGGGATGGCGCTCGCAAGATCCCTGGCCGCCTGGAAAGAGCGCGTGCGTGATCAATGGTCGAAGGTACGCGTCGAATCGGTTACGGCAGACTCACTCGATGATGTTCAGGTCAACAGCGAAATCAAGGCGCAGGCCGAGGTCTCGCTTGGCGCGCTCACGCCCGATGACGTGTCTGTCGAACTTTACGTGGGGTTGGTTGACGCCGACGGTGAGATCACCGGAGCCCGAGTGATCCCGATGCGGCCAGTCAGCGATGGCGGCGCAGGACACTATCGTTTCGAGGTGAGTTCCGTCGCCTGCTGCCGGAGCGGATTGCACGGATTTACCGTTCGCGCGCTGCCGCGCCATCCCGATTTGATTGCGCCGTTTCCGCCGGGATTGATTGTTTGGGCGCAGGCGGATGAGTCATTGCGATGATTCGACGATCTAAAAATCAGCCATACCCCTGAATTTAGATGGCGAACTGCGGAACGTTACGCAATCGAATGGGGATTGCTGCGCAAATTCACCCGCCCGCGCGGGCAAGATCGCTAAAGTCTTATCGTTTCGGTATGAAAACGATCTGGCTTGTGGATTGCAGATCATCAATGCTGAAAATGCCGAAGGTTTGTGATTGGAGACGCGAGATACGTCTGACGTGACTGAAGGAAAGGCAGGGAGCATGATCGAAGCGGCCTCAATCAACCCGGACGAAAAGACCGACCTGACGACGTGGTTGAAGATGGTCGAGCAGTTGCGTCACGCGCCGGAATGGCCAGAAGACGAACTGCCGATTGAAATGAAACAGACGCACATCTCCGTCCTGCTACTGAGCCGCAGCCACGTCATAAAATTGAAGAAGCCCGTCGATTTTGGCTTCCTCGATTACACCACGCTGAACAAGCGATTGAAAGCCTGCGAGGACGAAGTGCGCCTGAACCGCCGCCTCTGCCCGGACACTTATATCGGCGTCGGCGGCGTCAGCGAGGTTGACGGGCAGATTCGACTTTCGGGAAGAATGGGAAAGATCGTCGATTACTGCGTCCGGATGAAACGGCTGCCCGAAGACCGAATGCTCGACCGGATGGTCGCTAACAACACGGTTACCGAAACGGTCCTTGACCGCGTCGCCACTCGTCTTTCCGAATTTCACGCGGGGGCCTCGCGCGGGGCTGAAACCGCGAAATGGGGCGGGCTCGACGTGATCCGCCATAACTGGGACGAGAATTTTATCCAGACCGAGCCGTTCATCGGCCGCACGATCAGCGCAACAGTCTATGAGGCGATCCGCTCGTGGGTGAACGAAGAGATAGAGATGAAAGCCGACCTCTTCGATCGGCGGGCGCGCGAAGGCCTGATCGCGGAAGGGCACGGAGATGTGCGCTGCGAGAGCGTCTGCGTGAAGGATGACGCGATCTGCATCTACGACTGCATCGAATTCAACGATCGCTTCCGCTGCGGCGACGTGGCGAGCGAGGCGGCTTTTCTGGCGATGGACCTGGACGCGCGCGGCAGGCCCGACCTCGGCTACTTCTTCACTGAAGTGTATCAGCGCCGATCCAGCGACGAAGACTTTTTCACGTTGCTGCCTTTTTACCGCTGCTACCGCGCTTACGTGCGCGGCAAGGTGCTGAGCTTCAGGTTGAACGAAGCGGAGTTCAGCGAAGAAGAGCGCCGCGAGGCGGCGGCGCGGGCCGCGAGATTCTTCGACCTGGCGCGGCGTTACGCTTCGCGTTTGAAGAGGCCTACGGTCATCGCCGTTGGGGGGCTTTCCGGAACCGGCAAGACCGCCCTCGCGCGAGCCATTGCTAGCGAACTAGGGTTGCGTGTGGTCTCCGCAGACGCAATACGCCAATCGCTCTTCGGCAAAGCCAAGCGACCGGCTCCTTATGGCGAAGGCGCTTACACTGCTGAAGCCAGCCGCCTCACGTACCAGACGATGATCGAACGCGGGCTGGAGATACTCGGCGCAGATCGCAGTGTGATTCTCGACGCGACATTTCTACGCGACGATGACCTCTCAATGGCCGAGCGGATGGCAATGAGCGCGGGGGCTGAATGGCGGTTGATCGAATGCCGTTTGGCGCCGGAGTTGGTTCATAAACGTATCGAAGAGCGCGTAGCGCGGAAAGAAGGCTTGTCTGACGCCACTTGGGAAACCTACCTGCGACAGCGTGAAAAGAGCGGGGTTCTTTACGGCGGATCGGACACCATGCGTCTCGCGCTCGACACTGGCGGCGATCTCGCAGCTACAGCCAGGGCGGCAAGCGACTGGTTGCGGCTACTCAGTTCCGAAACAATATCAGCAAGTACAAACGGAGGAGGCGAAAAATGAAAAAACAGTTTTACCAATGCAGGAACAGAGCCGGCGCCGCAATTCTATTGCTTTGTTTGACGCTGGCGTTGAGTCCCGGCGTAACGGCGCAGAAGGAGTGTCGTGACGGCAATCAACTCCGCATATCTTACGAGCACGGTTACAGGGCCGGTTACGCCGACGGCTACGACGCGGGGGAGAATGATTTCGCCGACAGGATGGGGCGCGAATACCAGCGACACACTCTCTATCAAGAAGCCGATCGAGGTTATGAATCCCACTTCGGTCCACGGGTGGACTATAAAGAGGGGTACAGCCTGGGTTTTGAAGTCGGATACTTCGATGGGTATGTCGGGCGCGCTTTCGATTTGGCAATTCCGCCGAATGTCGCGCATCCTGACGCCAGTATCGTCCCGCTGAAGGGTCAAAGGGGCAGAGAGCGATGGAAGACTCAAGCGCTCGTCCCCGGGGGCGCTTTGCTAAGAATACGACTCGAAACTACGCTGACGACCGAAATCAATTGCGAAGGCGATAGGTTTACCGCGAGAGTCATTGAGCCAGGCGAATACGAAGAGGCAATCATCCAAGGCCACATCGCGAAGATCGAGCGTTCCGACCGAATGACGGGCCGCACAGAAATGGCGCTAGATTTCGACGCCGTCACTTTGCGCGATGGCCGCAACGGGCCTTTTCACGCGCAGATCGAAAAGGTCTTCGCCACCGAATCCGTGAAATCGGTTGATGAAGAGGGCAACGTCGAATCGGCGAGCAAGACGAAAGAGACGGAGATTCGGGCGATTGGCGGAGCCGTGCTGGGCGCGATCATCGGCGGCATCGCCGGAGGGGGTAAAGGCGTGGCAATCGGCGCAATCATCGGCGCCGGGGCGGGCGCAGGCTCGGTTTATGTTCAGGGAGACAAAGACTTGATACTCGAATCAGGCGCGCAGATGATAGTGCGCGTGGCTTACTCTGTGCGATGAAGAGTCAAACCCAATCAAATCGGGAACCGAAGTGGCGCGGGAATGGCTCGGCGTCATCCATTAGCATCTTCGCCGAGCAGGCGTTCTGGCGCGCCGCCGGGGCCGGGCTGATCCCAGGCAACAGCGCGCGAATACTCAAAGACGCCGCCGAGAATTATCCGGCCTGGCTCGAAGCGATCGAATCGGCCCGGCGCACAATCTATTTTGAAAGCTACGTCATACATGAGGACGAGCAGGGCCGGATCTTCGCTGACGCGCTCATCAGGAAGGCTCGCGACGGCGTGAAGGTCAGGCTGATTTACGATTGGATGGGCGCTTTCAGTTCGACGTCCAACAGGTTCTGGCGGCGTTTACGCGAAGCCGGGGTCGAGGTACGGTGTTTCAATCCGCCGCGCTGCGACAACCCCTTCGGTTGGCTCGGCCGCGATCATCGCAAGATGCTCTCCATTGACGGGCGCGTCGGTTTCGTCTCCGGCCTTTGCGTGGGGCAGCTGTGGGTTGGCGACGAGCGTAAGGGGATCGAGCCGTGGCGGGACACCGGGATCGAAATAAGAGGCCCAGCCGTGGTCGAACTTGAACGCGCCTTCGCTCAGATGTGGGCGGCCTGCGGACAGCCGATCCCGGCCGTGGAATTTACCGATTCCATCTCGCCCATACGCCTCATACAAGATGATGGCGATGTGGCGCTGCGTATCGTGGCGAGCATGCCGTACTCGGCGGGGCTTTACCGTTTGGATCAGATGATCACGGCCGCGGCGCGCGAAACGCTCTGGCTGACCGACGCCTATTTCGCCGGGACCACTCCTTACATCCAGGCGCTCAGCGCGGCGTCCAGGGATGGTGTAGATGTGCGGTTGTTAGTTCCGCAGGCCACCGACATTCCGGTGATGCGAGCTCTGTCGCGGACCGGCTACCGTCCGCTACTCGAATCCAGCGTCAGAGTTTACGAATGGAACGGCCCGATGATTCACGCGAAGACGGCGGTCGCCGATGGGCGCTGGGCCAGGATCGGCTCGACCAATCTCAATCCGGCGAGTTGGGTAAGCAATTGGGAGCTCGATGTGGTCATCGAGGACAAACGAATCGGCGAGGAGATGGAGCAGATGTTCCTCGACGATCTAGAGAACGCGACCGAGATGGTTTTGACGGTAAGACAGAGGCTGGCCCCAGCATCGAAGCCCAAACGCCATCCCGGCGGGCGCCGGTTGCGAAAGCGGATCGGCAGCGGAAGTTCAAGTCGGGCGGCCGCCGGGGCTATACAAATCGGGCGGACGGTCAGCGCCGCCATCACCAACCGACGCGCGCTCGGGCCTGCCGAATCGCGAATTATGGGCGGGGCCGGGGTGCTGTTGGTGGCAGCGTCGGTCATCGCGGTCATGTGGCCGCGAGTCATTTCCTTGCCGCTTGCCGTGATCGGCGTCTGGGTGGCAGTCTCGGCCTTTATCAGAGCTTTTCATTTGCGCCGCGAAGGCAAAAGGGAAGAGGTGAGTTTGAAATCCATCCAGAATGAGATAGGCCGGAATGAGCCAGGGCAGTAAATTTCGGATCGTCACTTACAACGTACACAAATGCGTCGGCATTGATCGGCGTCATGCGGCATTAACCCGAATCTCGGCTGAACCCGGACACGGCCTGATCAGAACAGATGGCCGATGCGTATTTTATAAATGAGCCGATTGCCCACCTGTGTCGCCCCGAACCCGACGCCGAAAGTGACTACCGTATTCTCACCAAATTTCAGATCCCCTCCGGGATAGAACTGATGCGCCTGCCGGTCCGGGGGCAGTAGGTCGGTCAGCGGGCCGAGATCACTGTAATACTCCATGCTCAAATCCAACCGCTTATTCAACTTGTAACCCAGACGCATGCATGGCCCTAATATCCACCCCTCCTTAGTGCCCGGCCCGCGCAGAGCGCGCTCCAAGATCGGGTTAATGTCAAACTGAAAGCGGCCGAACTTCTTCTCGATAATCGGGCGGATTTCGAGCGTTTCGGAATTCTCTTCATACTGCTTTTGGGGATAGCCTAATTCGGCGCTGACGCTCAAATCGACCGGCAGCTTCCACGATTTCGGCGCTCGCACCCGATTGCGAAAACGCCAACCGGCGAATTCGTAACCGGCGCCAGGGCGATGCGCCGTAAGAAGATACGCGGCTGTTTCAAAAAGGTTGGTGATCCCGCGCGTCAATTCGAAAGTCAGGTGGAATTGGTTGTTCGTCGGGGCCACAGGCCCTTCGAAGAACTTCGTTCCTTTACCGATGTAGTTTATGTGAGTTTCAAGATTCCACCTGCCCTTAGGCACGGTTTCATATTCATATACCTGAATCTCAAATTGGTCCTGCGCGTGAGCGATGGTCGCGAGCAACGCCCATGTCGCCATCATCAAAAACAACCAGCGGGCGTTAGGGTGCGATTTGAACAATCGAGTTACTGGGGGGGCAGTTGATGAATCGCTCACATCTCACTTCTCTTTTTCTTCTTGCAACTTCTGTTCGCTTTCGGTTTCTGTCTGCTCAGGAGCCTTGAAATCGGCGCGAATTTCTGTGTGACGAACTTGCCCGCCAAGATCCGCCGCCCAGCTCATCAAACCGCTGGCTGCAATCGACAAGGCCAACACGGATGCGACAATCCAACTGGGCAATCTCTCCGCGCGGCGAAAGAGGACTAACCCCATTAATGCGACGCCCCCAGTGAGCCCGGTAATCAACAATGCGAACAACGCCGCATTCTCGTGTCGCGCGATCACCAATTCCGTGACACCGGGGAGGCGCTCGACTACTTTTTCGGCCGGCTCTCCCGTGAAATAAACAGGCAGCGCAATCAATGCCGTGAGAACAAAAACACCCAGACTGACCCGCTTGAGTTCCTCACTCTTTCTCCACAGAGCGAGAAGCAATAACAACATCCCGAAGATCGTCCCAAATACCGCGTGATGGTTGAGAAGCAGATGTACGTAGGCCCAATTCATGACTCCATTCCTCTTCTGTAAATCTGCGAATGTGTCCGGGAATGTTTTTTACCAATCTCCTGTAAGCGTGCGCTATTGACGCTTTTGTGATGAGCCCTCGGCGGAGTTCCTGCAATACGCGCGCTTGAGACCACTACGACAACATCGTACTTATGACCTTTGCGCTGTTCGAGAGGAACACTCTCTGAAAAGACCTCATTTTGTCGGAAGCGCCTGTTGAGGCTTATACCCATCTGTGAGTGTCCTCAAAAACGCCACGAGTTGGTCTTCCTGCTCATTGGTCAACCCGAGATTGCCGACCGTCGTGTCCATGTTTTGTGGGAATTCAGGGGCAGGCCAGCACGACACCTTTTCTCCTGGAGCGCCATGCGCGCACCGGGGAAGTTTGTCGCGCGTGTTATAGAAATGTACGACTTCTTTCAAGCTCTTAAAGTAGCCGTTGTGCATATAGGCCTTGACGAAATCAGGGCGCGGCCTCTTGTCCACATTCCGCAACGTAGAAACCTGGAATTTGCCATCGAATTGAAGAGCGAGCCTCGCCCAATCGGAATTCGGGTTGAGCTGCGGATTTCTAAGAAAGTCGCCTACCCCTTTGTCCACGTACGCCGAGCCTGCCGGGTTTGCGGTGTACCCGTATCGGTCCGGCTTACTATAGTTAAAATATGGAATAGCTGGGTTCCTGGGGATGCCAAGATTAGATGAGGTAAAGTCGGTAAACAACGGCGCCTTGCTTCCAACATCTCCGGGCGTAATTTTGCGAGCAGTCTTGCCGGCCAGGCTTTCGGTTCCATCCAGGTGGCACGTATTGCACTTCGCCTTGCCGCGAAACATGTCCCATCCGGCCTGCTCATCCGGGGTCAAGACCTGCTGGTCGGGGTTGGCGACAGCGTAATCGAATTTCGACGAGAAAGGGCTGATCTCCGGCGACGCTTCATAAGCCGCAATTGCGAGCGCAAATTGATCATAAGCCGCGTTCGAGCGGCCCCGATCTTCCTGGCTCAAGTGAACAGGCAGTGGGTCATCTGCTGGAGGTGGCCCCGGCTTTCCGCAAACCTGATCAACATCGGATGGCCACTTGATTGCGAATGATTGTTGGCCCCATACGGCCTCAAAGAACCGCTTGTAGGGACTTTGTGAGAGTCGATGCACGACGCAGGCTGTGTCAGGCAAGCCCATTTCGTTCGGATCAACCGGGGGCCCCTGCGCCTGTTCCGCCGCGGGATTTTGCAGGTAGACGCCGGTGGCGCGCATGTCCCAAAAATTCCCGCCATAGAAATCCCCTTGCGCCTGGTTGTACTGGAGCATAGGGTAATAGGGCGAATAAGTATAACTCTGAGGTTTCCGACGACCGTATCGCGACTGCGACGGGTCCGCCGACGCATTACGGACCGATCCTGGATAAGAGACGGTAGTCATATTAAGGATTGAGATGGATCCGGTGAAATCCACATCCGGCATATGACAAAATGCGCATGCCTGATTTCTATTGACCGAGAGCTGTTTGTCATAAAGCATGAGCTTCCCGAGGGTTTGAACCCGCCTCATTCGGCCCCCAGCGTCGCCTGGGATCGAGGGCAGAAGCGCCAGGGTATCGGTGAAAATCTTGTCAATTTCAGCCTCCACCCGTTTTATTTCTTCTTCTAAACTCTTCGGCGCCCGGTTCTGTGGGGCGCCATTCGGCGACGAAAAGCTTTGAGAGATGACAAACAGCCCGAGCATAAAAGCGCAAATTACTAACGATACGATACGAGTCATACGCCTCTCAATCCTTTCTTTTGGTTTCACCCACCCGTCAAGATTTCTATCCAGGTTGTATGGAGAGTTCGGAGGTTTGCTCCCGAGATGCCGGACAAACGCTTATGAGATCGGGCTTCTGTGCGCGCTGTAAATGTCCAACAATGAGGAATCCTAGCGACTTGCGCCAGATCGTGTCAGTACATGGCCGCACAGAGGAGAGAGTTTCCGGCAGGCCAGGGCCCGAACACCACGGCGATCGCGCCAGTCTAAACGCGCGCCGCCAGACGAGCGGCGTGGCGAACCTCTACTAATGGAAAACGGTGGGATTTATCGCAGTTGGCGGGCGCGACCATTATCGCCATCAAGAAGGGGGGAGTGGATCGGGGAACTGTGCCACATCCTTAAAACAGATAGCGGAATCTTTCTAATCGAATTCGCGCCAGTTCAGATTGGCGCTCTTCAAAATCGCTTCAAGTCTTTTCAATTGCGTTTCCGCGACTCTGAACGCCTTGAGATGTTGCTTTCCTCTGTAAGTCTCCACGGCGCGTTCGGGCTTACCAATAGGAGATCAGCGCACGCCGCTGAGAGTCTCCGCGATCGCCTTCAGCAATTTGTCAGCCGTGTATGGTTTCGGCAGGAATGATTTCACGTCGGCCTGCGCGGCTTCGAGCATTCGCCCGTTTCCCGCCACCCAGCTGACCGCGATAATTTTGATCTTCGGATTGAGTCGTTGTAACGCGCGGATCGTCGTCGGCCCGTCCATCACCGGCATCATCAGATCAGTCACCACCAACTGAATCTCATCCCGTCGCTCGGCGTAGATCGCCATGGCCTCGGCGCCGTCGCTTGCCATGAGCGCTCGATAGCCGAATGTTTCCAGAACGTTTTTGGCCAATTCGCGCCCGGGCTGCGAGTGGAAGCGCAATGACACTGCTTTTACTTCTCGATTCCGGTTCAACCGGCATTTCTAAACAACTCTGCGAACTGCCTGCGGGGGTTGATATGTCGCAGCTCTTGCCGCTCGCGAACCCATTTCATCGCCGACTTTCTGACGTCGATGATGGACTGAGAATCGGTCTCCTGTCGAACTTCCGTATGGAATTGCTTTGATAGCGAATTTCGTTTGATCAACCTTGCGTTCCTCATGTTGGTCTCCGTGTAATCGAGAATGTCGAGAGTGAGGAGAGCAATCACTATGCCGCGCTCTCTATCTCTATCCTGCGTAAACTGCCAAAGCGTTTTTCGAGATAGGATCAACCAATGACGCTAAGGGGTGGGGAATATCGCGCACTAGCTACCGCAAAATTCCGCTATCGAGTCTGAGCTAGGCGCTACGCACGCTCTTGCGCATACAATTCCTGTGACCATGCCTCTCGTGGCTTCATAAAAACAATCGCTGGGTCTGATACCATCGCAATCGCCGCCATCTGCCGTCCGGATTCCGCCGGCGACAAACCAAATACCACTTACTGTGCGAAATTTTTCGCTCGCCTGACCGTCATTTTCCGCAATTTCATTGCCCAGACATTTGAAAATCGGCTTCATTCACTGAGGCACGCTCGTTGCAGTTTTCAATCAGGAGTAAAAGACGATTAGCGAAATCATTAACAGAGAGTCGCGCGAATCGCTGCGCGACCAATACAACGGACGTAGACAATGAGCTGGTTGGCTGTGCCTGATTTACACTTCCGCCGCTATCGGCAGATCGCCGAAGTCCTGACTCGCCACGGGCTGAGATGGCTGCGCGATGCGAGCGGGTTGGAGCGTTTCCGCCCTCTCCGATTCGACTTGAGCGAAGGAGACCGAGTCGAACCACCCACGACGGCTGAGCGCGTCCGGCTGGCTCTCGAAGAACTTGGCGCGACATTCATCAAACTCGGCCAGTTTCTCTCCACGCGCGCCGACCTGTTGCCACCCGAATATCAAACCGAGCTGGCAAAGTTGCAGGACTCCGCGCCGCCTTTCGATTCAAAGATGGCGAAAGAGATGATCGAGGCCGAACTCTGCCAGCCGACTGGCGCGCTCTTCGCCAGCTTCGAACTGGAGCCTCTGGCGGCGGCGTCAATCGGACAGGCTCATGCCGCGACACTGCGCGATGGCTCGGAGGTGATCGTCAAAGTCCGCCGTCCGGGTGTGGTTGAACAGGTCGAAGAAGACCTCGAAATTCTGCAAAACCTCGCCTCGGCGATGAGCCGTCATTGGGAATTCGCCGCCCTCTACGATGTCGAAGGACTCGCGCAGGAATTCGCGCAGACGCTGCGCTCGGAATTGAACTATCTGCAAGAGGCCAGAAACGCCGAGAGATTCGCGCTGAATTTCGCCGGCGATGCGAAGGTTCACATCCCGCGAGTATTTTGGGAGATGACGACTTCGCGCGCCCTCACCCTCGAACGCATTCGCGGAGTCAAGGTCAGTGACCTCGACTCGCTTGAAGCCAATGGCATTGACCGCCGCGCCATGGCCGAACGCGGCACGGAGGTCATCCTCAAGATGATCTTTGAAGACGGCTTTTTTCACGCCGACCTGCATCCGGGCAATTTCTTCATCGAGACTGACGGGCGTTACGGGCTGATCGATTTCGGCATGGTCGGCTCGGTCGATGAGAGATTGCAGGGGCGATTGGCGGGGCTGTTGCTCGCGCTGGCCGCTCGCAATTACGATCAGATAGTGGACGCGCTGCTCGAAATGGGCGTTGCGGCGTCGCGCATTGATCGCGAGAGGTTACGACGCGATCTTGAGAATCTGATCTCGCCGTATTACGCCCGGCCGCTCGGAGAGATCGCTTTGACGCCCTTGCTCAATGATGCTCTGGCGGTCGTGCGTCGCCATCGGATGCGCCTGCCGTCGAACCTGGCGCTGTTGCTCAAAACGATCATAATTACCGAAGGTCTGGGGGCGCGCCTCGATCCCGACTTTTGCCTCCTCAGCGTCATCGAGCCTTACGCGAACCGGCTACTTCTCAATCTCTATTCGCCGGCGCGCTGGATGCGAAAGCTGAAACGCGCGGGTCTGGACATGGCGTGGCTGGGCGCGGAGGCCCCGCAACAATTGCGAAGACTGATCTGCGCGATCGAGCGCAGCGGTTTTGAGTTTGGCATGCGCCCTGAAAGCTTTGAGCCGTTGATCAAAAGGCTGGAACACATAGCCAATCGAATCGTGCTGGGGATTCTCGCGGCCGCTTTTATCGTCGGGCTTGCGACGCTGCTTTCGGTTTACCGCCCGCCGGGATGGGAGAACTGGGCGGGCGTGATGTTCGCGGTCGGGTTCTTCTTTGCGCTCGCGCTGGGAATTTATTTGGCCTGGAGCATTTTGCGATCAGGTCGGGATTGAATGAGCGCCGCGAATATTGGAGAAAGCCTGAACAGTGTAACCGCTGCGGCGGCTACAAACACTTGCGTCAATGGTCACAATGCGCTCTTTTCCACAAGTTCGCTTCCTGCCGAATCATACCAGCCAGCGCCGAAATCGACACGCTCAACACGCAGCGACTGAACCGGGGAGGTCACAGTGCGCTGACCGTTTACATAAATCTCCATCCGAAGTCCGACGCCGAGCCAGCCCGCCTTGAGCATGCCGCCCCCGAAGGTCGAGCCGCTTACGGTCGCCTCCACAGGCTCGGTGAAACATTCCCCGCCTCGCACGATCGCGCGTCCCGATTTTGGGTCGAGCAGGAAGATTTCATAGTCGCTGTTGCGCGTCCGCACATGGATCGTGTCGCAAGCATCCAGCGCCATTAGCGCCACGCCTTCAAGCAAAGGGCTGATCTCAATGACTCCATCTAAGTAGCAATATCGAGGTACAGTGTACATGTTTTTCTCGACGCTTGGCCGCTCAAGCGATTGTCAAGCGTTCGTCCTTTCAATACTGGCAAGATGCAATAGATGTGCCCGCGCTAAGCGATTGATTTCGCGCATATGGAGATCGGCGGTTAGGTAAAATCCCCCATTTGTTGAGGAATATTACTCAGCCCGGCCTCAGCTCAACCTGATGATGCTGGAACGCAACCCCGAAGATGCCTGGGCTTCAATACGCGCGCCATCCGTCTCTTCGGCGGCACATCTGTTGCCGAATTTATTGAGATAGATTCGTTAAAGGCTAAGGAGAATGAGGAGAAGAAGAAATAATGACCAACGAGTTTCCATTGCTCGCCGACCTATTGGTTCTGTTGCTGGCCTCAGTACCGATCGCCTTCATCTGTCACCGGTTACATCTACCCGTGATGGTCGGTTTTATGGTCACAGGCGTGCTGATTGGACCGTCGGCGCTGAGACTGATTAAGGATCTACATGCCATTGAACTGCTGGCCGAAGTCGGAATCGCGCTGCTACTGTTCACTATCGGACTGGAGTTTTCACTGCGACGGCTGATGGAAATGAAGCGGCTGGTTTTGGTGGGAGGCGGACTCCAGGTCGTCTTGACGATTCTGATCGCCCTTGCGGTTGAGAAACTTCTGGGCAAGCCGACAAATCAAGCTTTATTCTTCGGCTTTTTAGTCGCCATGTCGAGCACGGCGATCGTTCTGAAAAGCTATGCGGAACGGCTGGAAATCGACACCATTTATGGTCGAGCCAGTGTCGGGATTCTGCTTTTTCAGGATTTATGTATTGTCCCGATGATGTTACTGGTTCCGGTCTTAAGCGGCCAGGAGGGCTCATCGATGGCTAATATCGCTGGCGCCATCGGCAAGGCGGCGGCAGTGATCGGCGGGATTGTTTTTACGGCGCGGAAAATCGTGCCCTTCCCGCTCTATCAGGTGACGCGGTTGCGCAGTTCTGAAGTCTTCATCATTTTCGTTGTGCTGGCGCCTCTCGGCACAGCCTGGTTGACGTCACAGTTCGGTTTGTCAATGGCTGTAGGCGCATTTATTGCGGGCCTGGTCTTATCGGAATCCGAGTACAGCCATCAGATCGTATCCGACATCCTGCCGTTCCGCGATGTTTTCAACAGCGTCTTTTTCATATCGATCGGGATGCTGCTCTCATTGAACTCACTGGCGCAGAATTTCCCGGCGGTGATGATCGGGCTGGCGGCCATTATCATTGGCAAGGCCATAGTCGTGGCCATAGTCGCGCGACTGCTTCGGTATTCGTTGCGCGTATCGATCACCCTTGGGATTGGACTGGCGCAAGTGGGGGAGTTTTCATTCATCCTGGCAAAAGCGGGAAGTGCGCAAAATCTCCTTTCTCAGTCCGATTACCAACTTTTCCTAGCCGCCTCAGTTCTTTCAATGATCGCGACTCCGTTTCTGATTCAGGCCGCGCCGAGAATCAGCTTGTCTTTAGAGTCCTGGCTCGGCGCCGGAGCAACTCCGTCAAGAGAGGCGTCCGTGGAACGCGCGTCTGAACGTGGCCTGGATCGTCATGTCATCGTGGTCGGATATGGGGTGAACGGTCGTAATGTATCGAGGGTCTTACACCGTCTCGGAATTCCTTATCTGGTTCTCGAGTTGAACGCCGAAACCGTGCGCGCTGCGGGGGCTCAGGGCACGCCTATTAGATACGGCGACGCCGGACGCCGTCACGCGCTGCGACATGTCGGAGTGGAACGCGCGGCCATTATGGTGGTGGCCATCTCTGACGCGCTTGTTACGCGGCGTACAGTAGCGCTGGCCCGCGAACTTAACCCTGACCTGTACATCATCGTGCGTACTCGCTATATGTCCGAGGTCGGGGAGTTGTTCGATCTCGGAGCCAGTGAAGTCATCCCGGAAGAATTTGAAACGAGTGTGGAGATCTTCTCCAGGGTTCTGAAACAGTACGGAGTTTCATCCGCTTCTATCGACCAGGAGATTGAAGAGGTCAGAAAGGAGGGCTATGCCATTTTGCGTTCGACTTCGCTTCCGACGGTTGAGACGCGCCTACCAACACGCCCTGTCATCAAGGGAGATTTGGAAGGAATGGTCAACCCATGATCCACTTCATTCCAACGAAGGCTTTTTTTCGGCGGAGACGATTGAGAGGAGATAGATGGCGATTCCCAACGCCATCAGCGCGCCCCCGAGTAAAAGGAAGAAGAGAAACGCCGTCGGGTGAGACCAGCGCAGAATGACGAGCTCCACCAGTAAACCGGCGATCAGCAAGATTCCTGCCAGACGTATCCGTCTCTCGATCTTCGTCGTCTGTGTCTTCATTTGGTTTGCTCCTTCCAGAAAGTGGCCTCTTTCAATTGCCCGACGTTGTGGATGATGTTGTGGCACTCGGTGGTCGAGCAGCTCAGTTGGTTCGCCTTTATCCGTGACAATGTCTGCGGGTCCTTGGTATGCGCCTCCGATTCTTCAAACCCTCTCGCGCCGAGGTGACAGTGCAGGCATTCGCGGTTGTTGTACGGCTGGTAGAGTTTGATCGGTTGCGACGGCTTTCCTAGGTAATAAGCGTAAACGTGTTTCAGCCCGCGCAGCTTGGCGTTGATGTCGCCGTACATCGTGTAATCGGTATGGCAGGTGTAGCAGGCCTGGTCTCGCGGCACGAGGTTGTACTGGAAATGTGTCGCCGGGACAAAGCTCCGGTCGTCCACCCTCAGGCTTCTGCCGTAATCCTCCATCACGTGGCAGGACAGGCAGAAATTCGTGGTCTTGGATCGCTCGATGTGCCGATTCACACCCATTCCGCCGGCCAGCGCGGGGAAGATCAGCAGCGCCACGAAGGCCAGCATCTTGCCGCCTCGTGTCGCCGTGATTGACGGGCGCAGAACCAGCCAGGCTATCAGAACTATGCTGAACAGGATCACGGCTATCAGGATTGTAGTATTCCCTGTCATTGGATTTTCTCCGATAACGCGGCGCCGGCAGCGGCTTCGTGTCAATGGCAATTTTCGTCGCGGATGACACACGAACCAGCTGCCGGCCCCGATCAGTTATTGATCAAGTACTACTTATTCGACAACTCGCGGCAGTAGACGAGCAACTGCTCCAATTTCTCTTTGCCCAGAGTCTTTTCATACCCTTCCATCTTGCCTTTGCCTTTCAGCAGGACTTCCATCGCCTTGGCGTCCGACATCTTCTTGAACTCTTCCGAGCGCAGATTGCGAACCTTCAGCTCTTTTCCTTTGGCCGTGTTGGCGCTGCCGTCATTCCCATGGCAGACAGCGCACTTGGAGGCGTAGACGCTCTTCGCGCTCTGTAAAGCGAGCGCGGGGACCGATGGCGTCAGCGCGGATAGCGAGAGTGTCAAAACCGCCATGGCGAATATTGCTGCCGCGGTCTTTTTAGCGAACGAATTCATTGACGTTTTCTCCTCCGATGTAAAGGTACGGTACCGCGCGCGTAAGCAAGCGGCCGTCTCATCGGTCAACCGCTTGCTTACGCGCGCGGCGCTGTTAGAAAGTGAAGCGCAAACTGGTAGTCAGGATGTTCGCTCGGTAATCCTGAACAGCGAAGTCGCGTTCGTTGTAGCTGTAATGACGGTATGAGATGTTGCCGGTTACATTATTGCTGAACCGGTAAGCCAGCCGGACCTCCGGGTTATGCCTCCTCAACGGGAACGCCGAGACGAAATCGTTCGGCCCGATCGAAACTGGCGGCGCGCCGCGATCCACGATGTAGTAGTAAACCATCAACAAGTCAAGGCGGTTGGTCAGCCCGAATCGCGTGTTGGCGAAAACCGAATGCAGCCGCGCGTAATAGAGCGAATCGCCGCGCCGCTCCACGCTGCCGGCCAGGAAGAATCGGATGTTCGCCGTCGAAAACAGGTCGTGGTAATCGTAACCGGCATCCACGTAAAGGCGCGACTTCGGCTCCCAGTTAACCGCCAGCGTGTAACTCCTGGCGTCCGATTCGTTCTCGACCTGCGGCGTCGGGTTGAGCCGGTCGGTCGAAGTGAACGCTCCGATTAGCGACAGCTTGTCCGTGACGTGAACTTGCGCCCGCGCGCGGAAGCGGGTGAATTCGAGCGGGTTGATCCGCACGAAGGCGTTGTTGTTCGTCCCGTGTTCGACGTCGAAGATGAAGTTGAATCGGTCGGTCGGGCGAACTCGGAATCCGCCGACGAAGGCGTGAGTGGTGACCGACTCGCGTTCGTCGTCGGTCAGCGTCGTGACGGCGGTCGAGTTCGAGACCCGCGAGATAAAATTGCCGTCCAGCTCGACCTCGCGCTGCATCGCGCGCCAGCCGAGGTTGGCCGAAAACTTCCTGCCGAAACTTGCGTCCAGTGAGAGCGTGTTCCAGTACGAAGTCCATTTCGTCAGCCGGTCGCCGGCGGTCGTCGTGATGATCGTCTGGGCCGGGGCCGTTCCCGCCCGCTGGACGCTGGGCTGAAGCGTGTCCACTTGCCCGGCGATGCGGAAAGACGTGTAGCGGAACGAATCGCTGATCGAAAAGTTCTTGTTGATGTCGAACGTGGCCCCGGCGTCTACGACCGCGCCGGGCCTTTTTACGGCCCCGTCGCCGGTTAGGACGCGCGAGATGATGTTGGCGTTGTTGCTGGCAGTCCCTCTGACTGTCTCCAGGTAAGGCGCCTTCAGCCTTTCATCGTCGTGCAGACCGCGCAGGACGACGTGCAGCTTCTCGCCGATCGAGCCGCGAACGCTTGCCCGCGTCACCAGTGAACGCGCGCGCAGCGGGATATCTCGGTCAAGAAAACTAATCGCGCCCACCGGCGGCGGCGTGCCCAGATTGGCGCCGGGATCGACGCCCGGTCTGGAGGTGATGTCCGGGTCATTCCTGAAATTGCGGTAAAGCTGCTCGATTGCGAAATCCCAGCGGCGATAAGTCGCGTCGAGGCCGAGCCGGTAATCGTTCGCCTCCCACCGCGTCTCGCCCAGAAGTTGAAAAAGGTCGCGTTCGAAGCTGTAACTCGGGTTGTAGCGGCCCTTTGCTATGCTGCGGCCGTAACCGGCGTTGATGCGGACGGCGCGTTGTGGGAAGAGCTTCAGGTTGAAGTCCGAAATCTGCTGGCGCAGGTCTGAATTGCGGAAGCCGAGCGCGAAGTTCGGCCCCGGCGAGCGGTAGTAATTGAACCGCCGCACATTGCCGTCGAAACGATACGCGCGGGTCTTGTCCATGCGTAGCGAGAAAGTCTGGCCCTGATCCCCGCCGGCGTTCGACACGCTGGCCTTCATGAAATCGAAGAGCAATCCCGCGCCGGGCTGCGCGCGCATGTCCGTCGAGTATTCGAGCAGGCGGAAGCCGTCGCGCACGTTGC